>JAVMKJ010000195.1:0-58890 GCA_031732855.1 Candidatus Competibacter sp. | reverse complement strand
CAACCTCCGCCAGCGCGATCCGTCCTCAACAGTCCGGAATCCATATTGAGCCTTGGTCTGCTGCTTGTCCCAGACCAGTGCGCTGTCGGCTGCGATTGCGATTGACATGTCGGCATCACCTCGGGTTGATACTCGATCCGGCCCGAACGGGCCGTCCCGACGCACTTGCGCGCAGGTGGAATGATGCATGCCGGATGCCAAGATCTTATTGGCTGGCCCGACCGCAAGGATGTCGCGAGGTGGAATCGCGCGAACCTGGGGAAAACGCACCGACGGGGTTACCCGCTCGGTGTCGGTATCTGACTATCAATCAAGCCTTGCTTGAAGTACCGAGAGGAGAAACGAGATGACTTTGTGTCCCATAGCCTTGGTGGCCGGCTGCGGAAAATGCCCGGTAGTGGCGATTTGCCCTCTGAAGGGCGTCATCGGCGATTACCAAAAGCCGGAAACAACGCCATCAACTCAACCCGACGATCCCGCCAGACCTCCCGTGAAAGGGGAGAAATAACCGAGGGCAACGAGAACTGGATGCCGGTCGGCGAGTTGGTCTCCCCCTGTTGCGGGAAGCAAGGCTCGCTGTCGCCGACTTTGGTGGTGTTAGAACTTGAATTCCTCGATCAGCAACTTGAGTTGCAGCAATGCCTGAGTGCTGATGTTATGGATACGGAAACCGGTGTCGAAGAAATCCGGATTGACGTCTCGACCGCTCCAGATACTTTCGGCTTCCAGATGGATGCGATGGCGCGAGGTATGTTCCTTGGGAACATCCACCCATAGGCGGTAGGTTCGGTCGAGCGGGATGGGTTTATCGCTGACCAGCCGCATTCCTTCCTTATTGATGTCCACGATATGCCCGAGCAATTCCTGGGTATCCTCGTTGTAGACGCGTAGGTACAGGACGAGGTACCAACGTTTGAGCCTGCGTTGTTCGGCTCCGGGAGGATCGACGAAACTCATGGCGACCTCTTGAGGGTATGGAGCTCAGCCGGCCCGCCATCCGTCGCGCGAGTTCGCGAAATGCCTGCGAGATGAATCTCTCTCGCGGTTCGCGGGGGAATGACGGGCATAGTGGGACCTCTTCAGGCGGGTACGGCCGGATTCAGGCTGTAAGTGGCCGTGAGGCTGGCCTGATCCAGCACGTGCCCGGCGATCGCGGCCAGCACCTCCGGTCCGGTGAATTCGCCTTCCACGGGGCAGCGCTCCAGATCGAGCGCGTAGAGCGTGAAGCTATAGTGATGCACGATCGTGTCGTTCCAGGGCGGGCAGGGTCCGTCGTAGCCGAAATAATTGCCGGCCATGGCGGGATCGCTGGCGAACCATTCCCGGTAATTGTTGATACCCTGGCGGGTGTTGCGGGGACCAGCCGGCCCCGGCTTGCCGCCGGGCGTCACCCCTTTGGAGAATTCACCGGCTAAAATATGCGCGGGTTCCGCGGGGAGATCGACCAGAACCCAGTGGAAAAAGTCGGCGCGGGGCAGATCGGCCGGCACTTGCCGTCCTTCCTGATTGACATCGTCCGCCCGGGTCGGTACATCCCGGTCGTGGCAGATCAGCACCAGGGAGCGGGTGCCGGGCGGCAGATCGCTCCAGGCGAGTGGCGGATTGGTGTTGGGGCCAAGCGCGACATGCTGCACGGGATCGGCTATCCCGAAAGCGTGTTCGGCGGGGATCGGTTGATGATCGCGCAAAACGGGGCTGGCGAGCTTCATGCAATTCCTCCTTAGCGACGATGAAACGGGGTTCGTCGGGACGCGGTCCAGGATTCATATGAATAAAATGTTAGCATCGGGGCTTGGCCTGGCGAGCAACAAACCGCGCAAACGGCGCCGGCTTGACCCGTCTTCATCGTTTCAAAAAAATGGCTATCGCACGTGAAGTGTTCAGGCAGCCAGTCGAGCTTCTACAAACCATAATAACTCAATACAACATTACATGATCGCTCGCGGCGCCGACAGGCCGATTTTCTCTTCTCTCGCAACGGCGACTTGCCGCCCGGCGTCCGCGACCGATCGGGGACCACATAACCTTATGGCCGTAACTCCCGGGGCCATGGGGAGGAGAGCCATCGAACCATGAGCGATCAAACCCCCGGCGGAGGAACCACGCAGAGCACCCTCCCGGATGGGATCCTCGCCAAGACCGAACTGGATGATTGGCTGGATGACGTGCGCGCGTCGCCGGTTAAGATGCCAGAATCCGTTGCCAGGAACGATGCCGGACAGCCCATTACGCGGAAACCGGTCGGCGGGAGAAGGCGACAAACGGGTTACCGGCGGTCGCCGCTCAAGACGACCCTGCACATGGTCGGGTTGTTGATGATCCTGTTCAGCGCCACCATGGTGCCGCCGATGGGGGTGGCTTGGTGGTACGATGGCTACGATGTGATCTTGCCGTTCGCGGAAGCGCTGGGAGCGATGCTGGGGCTGGGTCTGCTGTGCTGGCTGCCGGTGTGCCGGTTCAAGGTCGATCTGCGCAACCGGGACGGTTTCATCGTGGTGGTGGCGTTCTGGTTCCTGTTGTCCCTGCTGGGCGCCTTGCCGTTCATGCTGTCCGACAACCCCCACATGGCATTCGTGGACGCGGTGTTCGAAACCGCCTCCGGTCTGACCACCACCGGCGCGACCACGCTCTCTGGCCTCGACGTCATGCCCAGGGCCATCGTGTACTACCGGGCCCAACTGAATTTCCTCGGCGGCATGGGCATCGTGGTGCTGGCGGTGGCTTTGCTGCCCATGTTGGGCATCGGCGGCATGCAGCTCTACAAGGCGGAAACCCCGGGGCCGATGAAGGACGAGAAGCTCACGCCGCGCATCACCGAGACCGCCAAGAATCTCTGGTACATCTACGTTGGCCTGAACGTGGTCTGCACGCTGTCGTTCTGGGCGGCGGGGATGAGTTTCTTCGATGCGCTCTGCCACAGTTTCGCCACCTTGGCGCTGGGCGGATTTTCCACCCATGATGCCAGCATCGGCTATTTCAACAGCCCGGCCATCGAACTGGTCGCCGGATTTTTCTCAATTGTGGCGGCGGTTAATTTTGCGCTGTTTTTTCTGGCCTGGCGTTCGCGCAGCCTCAAGGCAATTTTTCGCGATGCCGAATTCAGGTTCTGCATGGCGGTGTTTGCGGGGATCATCGCCACGGCCTGTGCTTATTTGTATTTCAGCGGCAAATTTCCACTTTGGGAATCCTTTTACCACGGCTTTTTCCAAACCGCCTCGGTCATTACCGACAACGGACTGGTGACGATCGGCTATCCGGCGGATTGGCCGATTTTCGTGCCGCTGCTGCTGTTGCTGGGCAGTTTCTTCGGCGGCTGCGTCGGTTCGACCTGCGGCGGCATCAAGGCCATCCGCTTTCTGTTGCTGTACAAGCAGAGCGTGCGCGAGGCGCGACTGCTAATCCGCCCTTCAGCGCAGATCGCGGTCAAGCTCGGCAACCACCCGATTCCCGACCGAGTGATGCAAGCGGTGTGGGGTTTCTATTACCTGTACATTTTGAGCTACTGCGTCTTTTCGCTGGGGCTGGCGGCGACTGGGGTGGACTTGGTGACATCGTTCGGATCGGTGGCGGGTTGCCTGAACAATATGGGAATCGGTTTGGGCGAGACGGCGTCCAATTTTGCGCCGCTGAACGACGTGGCGACTTGGACGTTGACATTGTCGATGCTGGTCGGGCGGTTGGAAGTGTTTCCGTTGCTGCTGCTGTTCCTGTCGGATTTCTGGAAGTGAACCCATGGCGATAGAACGACGGGGCTACACCGGCGAGTTGCCGCCGGCGCGGTTCAACATGGCGCGCTACTGCCTGGCGCCTGCGGCGGAAGCCACGCCGGACAAGATAGCCCTGGTCGTGGTGTCCGATGCCCGCGCGTCGATCGAGCGGGCGGAATGCTGGACCTATGCACAACTGGACGAGGCGGTGCGACGGGTCGCGGCGGGCTTGCGCCAGTTGGATCTGGAACCAGGCGCGCGGATCATGATCCGGATGGGCAACACCAGCGATTACGCGCTGTTGTTCTTTGGCGCCATCGCCGCCGGCTGCGTCCCGCTGCCGTCCTCGGCGCAACTGACCGAGGAGGAGGCCGATTTCCTGTTGGCCGATTCCGGCGCTCGAATTCTCGCCATGTCGGATGAGTTGGCCATCCAGCCACCTCCGGGCGTGCGGGTGCTCGGTCCATCCGCCATCGCCGCGCTGCGCGCCGGGCACGAGCCGCTGGATTACGCCGATACCGCCGCTGACGATCCGGCCTTTCTCATTTATACCTCTGGCACCACCGGCCAGCCCAAGGGCGTGCTGCACGCCCAGCGCTCGGCCTGGGGGCGGCGGCCGATGTACCAGGGCTGGTATGACATCCGCCCGGACGACGTGATCCTGCACGCCGGGGCGTTCAACTGGACCTATACCCTGGGCGTCGGTCTGACCGATCCCTGGGCCAACGGCGCGACGGCGGTGCTCTACAACGGTCCCCGCGATGTGGCGGTCTGGCCGCTGCTGATGGAAAAATTCCGGGCGACGCTGTTCGCGGCGGTACCGGGCCTGTACCGGCAGATTCTGAAATACAACGACCTGCGCGCCTTCGATCTGTCCGGCCTGCGTCACGGTTTGACCGCCGGCGAGGCGTTGAGCACTACGTTGCTGGAGCAGTGGCGGACGACGACCGGCAAGGAGCTGTACGAGGCGCTGGGGATGAGCGAATGCTCGACCTACGTTTCATCATCACCCAGCGTCCCGGTGCGGCCCGGCAGTCCCGGCAAGCCGCAGACAGGTCGCTGCGTGGCGGCATTGCCGGTGGAGGGTGGCGAGGAACCGTTGCCCCCGGGCCAGACCGGGTTGCTGGCGGTGCATCGCGGCGATCCGGGTCTGATGCTGGGCTATTGGAATCGGCCAGACGAAGAGGATCTGGTCTACCGGGGGGAGTGGTTCATCGGCGGCGATCTGGTTCACTTCGACGCCGACGGTTACATGGTCTATCACGGCCGCAACGACGACGTGATGAACGCCATGGGCTACCGGGTCTCGCCCCTGGAGGTGGAGCACTGCCTGAGCCGACATCCGGCGGTGGCGGAGGTGGCGGTCACCGAGGTGGCCGTGCGCGAGGGCGTGACGGTCATCGCCGCCTTCGTGGTGCCGCGCGATCCCGACGAGCCCGACGGGATGGATGCCGCGCCGTTGCTGGCGTTCGCTCGCGAGCATCTGGCCGCCTACAAATGTCCCCGCGAGATCATTTTCACCGACAGCCTGCCCCGAACCGCCAACGGCAAGGTCCGACGCCGCGATCTGGCCCAGTGGCGGCGGTGAAGCAAGATGATGTTTAAAACATCACTATTCTATTTTAAAAATTGCTTTTTATATTTTCATATATAATAATTAAGGTTACATATGGAGTTCCGATCTTCGTTATGATCACAGCGGCCCAGTTGAAGGCGGCGCGCGCGTTGTTGGGCATGGACCAGCGTGCGCTGGCGGAAGCCGCCGATTTATCCTTACCGACAATCCAGCGGATGGAAGCCAGCGAGGGGACCATCCGGGGCAATGTCGATTCCCTGGTCAAACTGATCTCCGCGCTCGATGCCGCTGGCGTCGAGTTGATCGACGAAGGCGCCGTGAGCGAAGAGGGTGGACGCGGGGTTCGGCTCAAGCGCTGAACCGCTCAATCGCCCCCCGAATCGCCGCAAGTTAGAGGAAAGCCGTTTTTCCATCATGTCGCTGCCACTACTGTTAGGTTTACCGATCGTGCTGCTCGCGGTCGGCGTTTGCGCGATCGCGGTGGCGCGCCGACCGGACGGCAGCCGCTTTGTCTACGGGTCTACCCTGGCCGTTTGCATCATCCTGCTGGCGTTAGTGCTCGTACATTTGTTGGGTGGGCGCGAGTCCGCGACGATCACATTGCCGCTGGGCTTGCCTTGGCTGGGCGCGCATTTCCGCCTGGACGCGCTGGCGGCCTTTTTCCTGATCGTGGTCAATCTGGGCGGCGCGGTCGCCAGTCTGTTCGCCCTGGGCTACGGCCGGCACGAACGGGCGCCCGAGCGGGTGCTGCCGTTCTTCCCGGCGTTTCTGGCCGGCATGAACCTGGTCTTGCTGGCCGATGACGCCTTCACCTTTCTGGTTGCCTGGGAATTCATGTCGCTGAGTTCGTGGGCGCTGGTCATGGCGCATCATCAAGATCCGGCCAACGCCCGCGCCGGCTATCTGTATCTGGTCATGGCCTGCTTCGGCACCCTGGCGCTGTTGTTGGCGTTCGGCCTGCTGGCCGGCCCCGATGGCGGTTACGACTTCGCCACGATCCGCGCCGGCACGACGAGCCCCGGATTCGCGGCGCTGGTGCTGATGCTGGCGCTACTGGGCGCCGGCTCCAAGGCCGGGTTGGTGCCGTTGCACGTCTGGTTGCCGCTGGCCCATCCCGCCGCGCCCAGCCATGTTTCGGCGCTGATGAGCGGGGTGATGACCAAGGTGGCGATATACGGCTTCATCCGCATCGTGTTCGACCTGCTGGGCGAGCCGGTCGTATGGTGGTGGGGTGGGGTGGTGCTCGCTCTGGGTGGCATCACCGCCGTGCTGGGCGTGCTGTACGCGCTGATGCAGCACGATCTGAAACGGCTGCTCGCCTATCACACGGTGGAGAACATCGGCATCATCTTCATCGGACTGGGGTTGGCGCTGGCCTTTCAGGCGAATCAAATGTACGCCAGCGCCGCGCTGGCGTTGACCGCCGCGCTGTTTCACGTTCTCAATCACTCGCTGTTCAAAAGCCTGCTGTTCCTCGGCGCCGGCGCGGTGTTGACCGCCACCGGCGAGCGCGACATGGAGCGGCTGGGCGGTTTGATTCATCCGATGCCGTGGACCGCGCTGGCATTCCTGATCGGCGCGGCGGCGATTTCGGCGCTGCCACCGTTGAACGGCTTCGTCTCCGAGTGGCTGACTTTTCAGGCCATCCTGATCAGCCCGGAACTGCCGCAATGGCTGCTCAAGTTCCTGGTGCCGGCGGTCGGCGCGCTGCTGGCCTTGTCCGCAGCGCTGGCCGCCACCTGCTTCGTCAAGGCGTTCGGCATCACCTTCCTGGGCCGGCCGCGCTCGCCGGCCGCCGCTGGGGCAGGGGAAACCGACCGCTATTCGCTGAGCGCGATGTTCATTCTGGTGGCGCTGTGCCTGCTGGCGGGCATTCTGCCGGGACTGGTGGTGGACGGGCTGGCGCCGGTCGTCGGTGCCCTCAACGGCGGCGCCCGGTTGATGGCACAGCACGATCAGCCCTGGCTGACCCTGGTGCCGGTGGTGGATGTGAAAAGCACCTACAACGGCCTGTTGGTATTGCTGTTCATGGCGCTGTCGGGAACCGTCGCCGCCCTGCTGATTCACCGGCTGGCTTCTGACAAGGTCCGACGCGGCCCCGCCTGGGATTGCGGGTTCCCCGACGCTAACCCCGCCTTCCAGTACACCGCCGGCAGTTTTGCCCAGCCGATCCGCCGGGTTTTCGGCAGCATCGTGTTTCAGGCCCGCGAGCGGGTAACGATGCCGCCGCCCGGCGACTCGCGGCCGGCGCGGTTCAAGGTCGAGTTGCACGATCCGGTCTGGGAGCGCGGCTACGCTCCCATCGCCGATGCCGTGGTGGCGCTTTCGAGCCGCTTCAACTACCTGCAATACCTCACGATCCGCCGTTACCTGAGCCTGGTGTTCGGCGCGCTGGTGGTCCTGCTGTTGGGGATGGTGCTATGGCGCTGATCGTCGGCTATCTGGTGCAGGGCTGCCAAATGCTGTTGATCCTGCTGCTGGCGCCGCTGCTCACTGGTTGGGTCCGCGCGGTCAAGGCCCGGTTGTTGCGCCGGCGCGGCCCTTCGGTGCTGCAACCCTACCGCGATCTGTCCAAGCTGCTGCGCAAAGAGGTGGTCTTGGCCGACTCCGCCTCTTGGCTGTTCCGGGTGGCGCCCTATCTGATCTTCGCCGCTCTGTGGGTGGCGGCGGCGCTGGTGCCGACCTTCGCCGGCGGCCTGCTGTTCAGTTGGACGGCGGATTTGATCGCCATCGTCGCCCTGCTCGGCACCGCCCGCTTTTTTCTGGCGCTGGCCGGGCTCGACGTCGGCACCAGTTTCGGCGGCATCGGTTCCAGCCGCGAGATGATGATCGCTTCGCTGGCCGAACCGGCCATGTTGATGATGGTGTTCACCCTGTCGCTGCTGGCCGGCACCACCGAACTGTCCTCGGTCGCCCGCTTCATGTTGACCGCTGACGTTGGGCTACGGGTCTCGCTGGCGCTGGCGCTGCTGGCTCTGGTCATGGTGGCGATCGCCGAGAACGCCCGCATCCCGGTGGACAATCCGGCCACGCACCTGGAGTTGACCATGGTGCACGAAGCGATGGTGCTGGAGTATTCCGGCCGCCATCTGGCGCTGATCGAGCTGAGCGCCTCGCTCAAACTGCTGCTGTATTTGTCGTTGCTGGGGTGCATCTTCGCGCCCTGGGGCATGGCGACCGCCGGGGCGGGGCCGACCGCCTATCTCGGTGGCGCGGTGATCTATGTGGCCAAACTGGCGTTCGGCGGTGTGCTGCTGGCGCTGTTCGAGACCAGCATCGCCAAGATGCGGGTGTTCCGCGTCGATCAATTCCTGGGGGCGGCGCTGATGCTGGGTTTGCTCGGCACTCTGTTGCTGTTCGTGTCGCGGAGTCTGTGATGCACGGACTGGCCTTCGATATCGCCCATTTTCTGGCGGGCGGCATGGTGTTGGCGAGCTTTCTGTTGCTGTACCAGGATCGCCTGTCCGCGCTGATCAACGTTTTTGCCCTGCACTCGCTGGTGCTGGTGTTGGCGGTCGGCTGGCAAGCCCATATCCAGAACGCCCACCATCTCTACGTCACGGCGGGGATCGCGCTGGTGTTCAAGGTCATCGTGATTCCGACCGCACTGCATCGCATCATCCGGCGGCTCGGCATTCACCGTACTCTGGAAGTGGTCGGTGGCGTGGGTCGGGACATGTTGGCTGGTACCGGGCTGGTGGCGTTGTCGATTCTGGTGATGCTGCCGGTGACGGCCAAGGCAGACCCACTGGCGCGGGAAGATTTGGCGTTCGCCCTGGCGGTGGTGCTGCTGGGATTGTTGTTGATGGTCATCCGCCACAACGCGGTGAGCCTGGTGATCGGCTTCATGTCGCTGGAAAACGGGCTGGTGCTGGCCGCCGCCGGGGCGCGCGGCATGCCGCTGGCGGTGGAGATCAGCATCGCCTTCTCGGTCTTGATCGCGCTGATCGTGATCGGCGTATTCCTGTTCCGTATTCGGGAACGCTTCGACAGCGTGGACATGCAGGCGATGGATACCTTTCGAGAGGGACGGCGGCGATGATCGACGTGGGCTTTCTGGCGGTGATCGCGCTGCTGGTCGTCCCGGTCGGCGCCGCGTTGCTGCTGGTGTTGCTGTCCGGTTACCGACTCGGCGCCCGGTTGAACGTCGGCGCGGCCCTGGCGAGCCTGTTGGCCGCCGTCACCCTGTTCGGGGCGCGACCGGAAGCCAATCTCTACCTGCGGGTGGACGATTTCAACATCTATCTGATCGTGCTGAACAACCTGGTCAGTTTCACCACCAGCCTGTTCAGCGCCAGCTACATCGCCCACGAACTGGAAACCGGCCGGCTGACTCCGGCGTATCTGCGCTTCTATCACGCCATGTATCAGGCGCTGATCTTCGCCATGAATCTGGCGTTCCTCGCCAACAACATCGGGCTGCTGTGGGTGGCCATCGAACTGGCGACGCTGATCACGGTGCTGATGGTCGGTCTCTATCGAACTCGCGCCGCGCTGGAGGCCGCCTGGAAGTATTTCATCCTGGGCAGCCTCGGCATCGCCTTGGCGCTGTTTGGAACCATCCTGGTGTACCTGGCGGCGCAGCCGGTGATGGGGGAAGGCTTGCCGGCCATGGCCTGGGATCGGCTGCTCGACCATGCCAAAGCCTTCGATCCGGCGCTGCTGAATCTGGCGTTCGTGTTCCTGCTGCTCGGTTACGGCACCAAGGCCGGCTTGGTGCCGCTCCACGCCTGGCTGCCCGACGCCCACGCCGAAGGCCCCACGCCGATCTCGGCGGTGTTGTCCGGCCTGCTGCTGAACGTCGCGCTGTACGCGGTGCTGCGGTTCAAAATGCTGATGAGCGCCAATCCGTCCGCCCTGGCGCCAGGTCCGCTGATGGTCGGTTTGGGGTTGTTATCACTGCTGTTCGCTGGGCTGATGCTCTATCGCCGGGGGGACATCAAACGGTTATTCGCCTACTCCTCCATCGAACACATGGGCATCATCACCTTCGCCTTCGGCATGGGCGGACCGCTGGCCAATTTCGCCGGGTTGCTGCACATGACGATGCACAGCCTGACCAAGTCGGCGATCTTCTTCGCCGTGGGCCATATCTCCCAGGTCAAGGGCACCCAGCGGATTTCCACCATTCGCGGCTTGACCGTCACCCATCCAGTGCTTGGCTGGGGCTTGGTGGCTGGCGTGATCGCCATTGCCGGGATGCCGCCGTTCGGCGTGTTCACGAGCGAATTCCTGGTGGTGAGTTCCACCTTCGCCCGCCAGCCGCTGCTGGCCCTGCCGCTGGTGCTGGGGTTGCTGCTGGCGTTCGGTACGCTGCTGTGGCGGTTGAATGGCATGGCGTTCGGCAAACCGGACGGCGGTCCCGCCGCGCCGGTGCAGGCCAGCACCCTGCCGATGATGACACATCTGGCGCTGGTGTTCGTGGCGGGAGTCTGGTTGCCGGGACCGCTGGTCGCCTGGTTCCACCACGTCGCGGTATTGCTGGGCTGAGGGTGAATGGATGAATGCTACCCCTGCTTTACGGGCGCTGCTCGGCGCCGGCCAGCCGGTCGCCGGACACCAGCCTTGGCCGCGAGTCGTCGTTACTGCCGAAATCTGGAATGCTTTGATTAGAGGCTTGACCGGTGGCGCGTGGACTTTGTTCGGCTTGTGGGGCGAAGCTGGAATGGCGCATCTGGCGGTGCGCGAGGACGCGAGCGGAACCCTCGGCGTCGCCAGCCTGCCGTGTCCGGATGGGCAGTTTCCCTCGGTCGGTCGCGTGCATCCACCGGCGCAGCGGCTGGAACGCACCCTGGCCGATCTGGTCGGTTTGCAACCAGTGGACGCGCCCGATGTGCGGCCTTGGCTGGATCATGGTCGCTGGCCGGTGCGCCATCCGCTGGGCGCCGCAACCGCGCCGGCCGAAGCGATGTCGCCTTATCCGTTCTTGCCGGCGGAAGGCGAAAGCCTGCATCAGATTCCGGTGGGGCCGGTTCACGCCGGCATCATCGAACCCGGCCATTTCCGTTTTACCGCGAACGGCGAGGCGGTAGTTCGGCTGGAGGAACGGCTGGGCTACGTCCACAAGGGCATCGAAAGCCTGTTGACCGGTGCATCGCTGGATCGGGCGGCGCGACTGGTGGGACGGGTGTCGGGCGACAGCACCGTGGCCTACGCGCTGGCGTTCGCCCGCGCCGTCGAAGCCGCGACCGAGACGGATGTGCCGGCTCGCGCCCACTGGCTGCGGGCGTTGATGGCCGAACTGGAGCGGCTGGCCAATCATTGCGGCGATATCGGCGCGATCTGCAACGACGCGGCTTTTGCCTTGATGCACGCCTATTGCGGGGTCTTGCGCGAGCGGGTACTGCGCGCCAGCGCCGCCTGTTTCGGCCATCGCCTGTTGATGGATTGCGTGATTCCCGGCGGGGTGACGGCGGATCTGCCGGCGGATGGCATCAAGGTCCTGCGCGCGTTGCTCGCCGAGTTCCACCACCAGTTTCCGCCGCTGGTCGATCTGTACGACAACACCGCCTCGCTGCAGGACCGCACCGTGGGTACCGGTTTTGTCCGGCCGGCCTTGATCGGGCAGTTCGGCTGCGGTGGTGTCATCGGCCGGGCCGGAGGCCGAGCGTTCGACGCACGCCGCGCGATGGTTTATCCGCCCTACGAGCAACTGGAGTTCGAGACGCCGACGCGGACCGACAGCGACGTCAACGCCCGGGTGTGGCTGCGCGTCCGCGAGGTGGAACAGAGCTTGAGATTGATCGAGCAAATACTGGAGCGATTGCCCTCGGGTCCCGTGCGCGGGGAGTTGAACCGTTCCGGTCAGCCCTGCGAAGGCATGGCGCTGGTCGAGGGGTTTCGCGGCGACGTGCTGGTCTGGCTGCGGCTGGCCGCCGACGGCATGGTGGCGCGCTGCCATCCGCGCGATCCGTCCTGGTTCCAGTGGCCATTGCTGGAAGCCGCCATCGAAAACAACATCGTGGCGGATTTTCCCCTCTGCAATAAATCGTTCAACTGCTCGTATTCTGGCCACGATCTCTAAGCGATACCGCCATGCGCAAGCTGCTGTTCCAGAATCTGCTGCGATTGCCGTTGACGGTCGCCGCGCCAGCACCTTCCGAACAGGCTTTGGCCGAACTGGGCGCGAAGGTCGACCGAGCCGCGCGGCGACGACTCGGTCGCAGCCTGTCGATCCGCGAGGTGGACGCCGGTTCCTGCAACGGCTGCGATCTGGAAATCCACGCCCTGAACAACGCTTTTTACGACCTGGAGCGGTTCGGCCTCCATGTCGTCGCCTCGCCGCGCCATGCCGATGTGCTGTTGGTGACTGGCCCCGTCACCGCCAACATGCGGGAGGCGTTGGAGCGGACTTACGCCGCCACGCCCGATCCGAAATGGGTGGTGGCGGTCGGCGATTGCGGGCGGGACGGCGGCGTGTTCGCTGGCGGCTACGCCTGCGTCGGCGGCGTGGCCGAGGTCGTCCCGGTCGATCTGCATATTCCCGGTTGTCCGCCGAGTCCAGTGAAACTGTTGGAAGGCTTACTGGCGTTGTTGCAGATCCAGTAATTTATAGGCCGCGCATGAAGAGCGGCTTCCCGGCCCCGCTGGTGGGCATCGTCGCCGCTACCGCGCTGGCCTGGCTGCTCGGCCGGTTCGTGGAAGGATTCGAGGTTGCCACCATTGTCTCCCGTTTCAGCTATGCTGGAAACGATGGCCAGTCCATGCCGGGCATCCCACCGTTCCTGCCCCATTTCGTGTTGCCGTGGCGGTGGCGGGGGGCATGGCCAGCCGGCGCTGTTGATGCGGCAGGCGGGTTTGCGCAACATCCCCGGCAAGCTGCTGCTGTCGGCCAGCCTGGCCCAGGCGCTGGCTCGGGTGCGCCATTATCTGGACGAGTCGAGCGCGGGCCGGCGCCTGGTGACCGACCGGTTGATCTGAAGAAGAGCGATTGCCGATGCTGATGTTGCCCGACGATTTCGAGCCCGGTTTCATCCCCTCGGCGACGAGAGTCGAACCGGAATGGTGGTTCGTGTTCGCCGGCGGCGATCTGCTGGTGCGTCCGACCGCCGCCGGCGTCGAGCTGCCAGCCGTGTCGGACTGGTTCTTGCCCGGCCGACCGGTGTTACGGCAGTTGTATCTGGGCCTGTTGCGGGGCCGGCCCTGTCATGCCGTCGAAGTGGCGGCCGCGGATCCCCCGTCGGGATTGGTTTTCGAAAGTTTGCGCGGGCTGTGGACGCGCTTGGACCAGGCGTTGCTCGGGGTGGCGGGGCATGCCCTGCAACTGATCGAGTGGGATCGTGGCCACCAGTTCTGCGGCCGTTGCGGGACGCCCACCCAGCGCCGCGACGACGAGCGGGCCCGGCATTGCGGAGCCTGCGGGATGACCGCCTATCCGCGGTTGTCGCCGGTGGTCATGGTGCGGGTGGCGCGCGAGGGCCGAATTCTGCTGGCCCGGGCGCCGCGCTTTGCCCCTGGCGTGTACAGCCTGCTGGCAGGCTTCGTGGAAGCCGGCGAGACCCTGGAGCAGGCCATTCACCGGGAGGTGGCGGAGGAGGTGGGCATTCGGGTGCGGAACCTGCGTTATTTCGCCAGCCAGTCATGGCCGTTTCCCCATTCGCTGATGATGGCGTTCACCGCCGACCACGCAGGTGGCGAAATACGGGTGGACGGGCGGGAAATTCTCGATGCCCGCTGGTTCGCGCCCGATGACCTGCCCGGATTGCCCAATCCGATGAGCATGGCCTGGCGGCTGATTCAGGACTTCGTGACGTGGGAGGCAGGATGACGGCGCCGCTCGGAACCGCGCCGGTCGAGTAGGGCGCCAGATTATGGGAGGCTTGAGATGTTCCAGCGACCCAGCAGCAAATCCGATGATTCAGTCGCGGCTGGTGAATCGGCCGCGCGTTCGAACGGTCGGGATTCGGACAGGATCCGGTTCGTCGCCTTGTGGGAGCGATGCCTGGCCGGCGAGCCATCGGCGGCGAACGAGGCGTATGCCCGGCTGGCCGAACTCTATGGCGAGCCGCATCGCCACTACCATACCCTGACTCATATTCGGCACTGCCTGAGCGAATTCGACCGGGTGGCGACGTTGATGGACGACCCCGATGCGGTCGAGATCGCGCTCTGGTTCCATGACGCGATCTATGTTCCGGGAGCGGCCGACAATGAGTGGAGCAGCGCCGAACTGTTCCAGCAATGGTCCGAGGGGCGCGCGGCTCCGGCTTTCCGGCGACGGGTGAGCGATTTGATCCTGGCAACGACTCATCGAGAGTTGCCGGGCCGGCGGGACGAACAATTCATCGTGGATATCGATCTGTCCAGTTTCGGATTGCCGTGGGATGCGGTCGAACGGGGAGGCCGCCTGATCCGCGCCGAATCCGCGGATGTCGCCGATGATCGGTACTATCCGGGCCATCTGCGTTTTCTGCTGGTCTTGCAGGACCGGCCGACCTTTTTCTTCACCGACTTTTTTCGGCAACGTTACGAACAGGTGGCGCGCGAGAACATCCACCGAATCATCGCGGAATTGCGCGCGCGCGGTTATGGTCGAGACTGACGGTCAGGTGTGTGGGAACTCGGAACATGAAACTGAAACTGAGCAACCTGATGTCCGTGCTGGGTGACCGGTCGGCGTCACAACAGCAGATATCGGCGACCGTGCTGTTTGCCGATATTTGCGGCAGTACGCGTTTGTTTGAAAAATTCGGCGACCTGGACGCGCGGCGGATCGAGACCCGGGTCCTGGAACTGCTTACGGCCAGGACCGACGCCAACGGCGGCACCGTCATCAAGACCATCGGCGACGAGATCATGAGCCGCTTCCCGGACGCGCAACAGGCGGTACGCGCCGCCTGCGAGATGCATCAAGCCCTCCGGGACGATCCGGATTTGGACGAGTTGAATATCGCCATCAAGGTCGGCCTGCATCACGGGCCAGTGCTGGTCGAGAAGAACGACGTGTTCGGCGATGCGGTGAATATCGCCGCCCGGATGGTCTCTCTGGCCAAGGCCGATCAGATTATCACCACGCGGGAAACCGTCGGATTCCTTTCGGCCGATCTTCGAGACATGACCCGGAGTCTGGGGCAATCGCGCGTGCGCGGCAAACAGGACGAGATGGAAATCGTCGAGGTCATCTGGCACGACACCACGAGCCTGACCCAGATGTCCAATTCCCGGGAGGAACTTCATAGCCTGCTGTTCGCGCGGCTGGTGCTGGAATATCAGGGCAGGAGCATCGAGCTGGTGCCCGGTTTGCAGTCCTTCACGATCGGCCGCGGGGAAAAGAACAACCTGGTGGTCGACCGCGAACTGGTATCCCGCAGCCACGCCGCCATCGAGTTCCGCCAAGGCAAGTTCATCCTGGTGGATCAAAGCACCAATGGCACGTATCTGTTGCTGGAGAACGGCGCGCGCCTGTTCGTGCGGCGCGAGGAGTTCACCCTGCACGACCGGGGAATCATCTGTCTGGGGCAGGCGGTTTCCGAGCAGAATCCGGATATCATCCGATATTCGTGCGGTTATGCGTGAGTCGCCGGCCCGGCGTCGTTACAGCACCTGTTTCAAAAACCCCTGCGCCCGCGGTTCCCTGGGCGCGGTGAAGAATTCCGCCGGCGGAGCGTCTTCCAGAATCCGCCCGAAATCCATGAACAGCACCCGGTGAGCCACCTCCCGGGCAAAGCCCATTTCGTGGGTCACCACCGCCATGGTCATCCCTTCCCGCGCCAGTTGCTTCATCACGTCCAGGACCTCGCCGACCATTTCCGGATCGAGAGCGCTGGTCGGCTCGTCGAACAGCATCACCTTGGGGTCCATCGCCAGGGCGCGGGCGATGGCGACTCGTTGTTGCTGGCCGCCTGAGAGGCGAGATGGATATTCCTGCGCCTTCTCGGCGATTCCGACCTTGGTCAGGAGCTTCATCGCCTTTTCCTCGGCCTCGGCCGGCTTGCGCTTGCGAACGACCCGTTGCGCCAGGGTGACGTTTTCCAGCACGGTCTTGTGCGGGAACAGGTTGAAGTGCTGGAACACCATGCCGACCTCGCGGCGCACCGCGTTCAGGTTGGTCTTGCTCTCGGTCAGGTCGATGCCGTCGATGATGACCCGACCGTCGTTGAACTCTTCCAGGCCGTTCAGACAACGCAGAAAGGTAGACTTGCCGGAGCCGGATGGGCCGATGATCACCACGACTTCACCCTTGGCGACTTGGGTGGAGACATCGTCCACCGCCCGTATCACTTGGCCGCGACCCTCGAAAATCTTGACCAGCTTGTTCACTTCAATCACTGCGGGCGAACCTCCGTTCCAGCCAGAAGAGCAACTGCGACAGCACCGAGGTGACCACCAGATAGAGCAGGGCGACCGTGAACCAGATTTCGAAGGTGGCGAAACTGGAGGTGATGATCTCCCGGCCGCTCTTGGTCAGATCGGTGATGGCGATGACGGATACCAGCGAGGAATCCTTGATCAGGCTGATGAACTGTCCGGCCAGGGGGGGCAGCACCCGCTTGAAGGCCTGCGGCAGAATGATATGGATCATGGTTTCGGTAGCGCTCATCCCCAGCGAACGGGCCGCCTCGGTCTGGCCCTTGGGGATGGACTGGATGCCGGCGCGGATGATCTCGGCGGTGTAGGCGCCGACGAACAGCGCCAGTGCCCCGACGCCAGCCACGATCCGGTCCAGATTCAGCACGGTGCCGATGAAGAAATAGAAGATGAAAATCTGCACCAGCAGGGGCGTGCCTCGAATCAGCTCGATGTACAGGACCGCCAGACCACGCAGGGTGGGATTGGGCGACAGCCGGCACAGTCCCGTGATCAACCCGATGACCAGTCCGGCAAACCCGGAAACGAACGAGATCCAGATGGTGACCCAAAGACCTTGAGTGAGGGGACCGATTCGCCAATGCCGTTCCGCGCCGATGTCGTCGCCTTCGGTGACGGGGTCGCCGGCCTTGACCTTCAAGGTGTCGGTTTCGACCGCAACCGTAACTGGCGTACCGCCGTTTTCCGGCTGAATTTCCACCCGGCTTTGGGATCCTTCGGGTCTGATTTTGCCCACTACGCCAGCAGTCGGCGCGGTTTGCGCTTCTTCATCTTCGTAAAAGAAGTACTGCGGTACCCTTTCCCAGCGCCACTCGTAGTGGACCCGCTTGGTGGCGACCCACAGTCCGGCCGCCATCCCCAGCAGGATAAGGACCAGCAGCGCCTGCCAGGGCCACTGGATGGAACGTCGTTTTAGAGGCACGGCTACTGCACGTCTTTCAGCCAGTCCGTATTCTTGAACCACTTTTGGTGCAGTTTTTCGTGCGTGCCGTCTTTTTTAACCTTGGCCAGGAAGCCGTTGATCGCTTTCAGGAATGCCGGATCGCCCTGGGCGATGGCCCAGCCGATCGGTTCGTCGGTGAAGGGTTTGTCCAGGAACACCAGCTTGCCTTCACCGCGCTGCACGTTGGCCACCAGATTGTAGGGGGCATCGTAAACAAAGGCGTCGACCTTGCCGTTGACGACTTCCATCACGCCTTCCGCCTCGGTTTCATAGGAGAAATACTTGGCCTTGGGGATATATTTCTTGGCGGCGATTTCGCCGGTGGTGCCGAGCTTGGAGGCCACCTTGTACTCGGGCTTGTTGAGATCCTTGTAGGACTTGACCTTGTCGGCCAGATCCTTGCGCAGCAGGACGGTCTGCCCGATCAGCATGTACGGGTCGGAAAAATCAACCTTCTGCTTGCGTTCGTCGGTGATGGTCATGCCGCTCATGATGATGTCGCACTTGTTGGTGAGCAGGGCGGGGATGATGCCGTCCCAGGCGGTGCTGACCAGTTCCAGCTTGGCGGCGCCCAGATCCTTGGCCATCAGCGCGGCCAGGTCGGGGTCGAAGCCGATGATGGCGCCGCGCTTGTCGGTCATCTCGAACGGCATATAGGCCGGTTCCAGACAAACCCGCAGGCCGTCCTTTTTGATTTGCTCCAGTTTACCGGCCCAGGCGGGCGACAGGCTCAGGCCGAACAGGGCGAGCGCGGCGAGCGCAACCAGACGGTTTTTCATGCGGTGATTCTCCTTTGGACGGATCAGGGTCGGGATGGAACAATGCTCTCCAAAGATGGGAGCGTGCTGGTTGAAATATTACAACTTCAATTTTTAATAGGATAGCGGACTTGTAATCCCGCGCCGGACAATTGCCTCCTGAGGCGCCGGAATCGAACGTCGTATCTCAAGCATCGGCTCGCAGCCGACATTTACAGAGCCACCAGACGGGCATGGAGTCGCCATGAAACCGATCCCTCGCGAGTTACTGCGGCGGATGTTCGACGCCGCCATTCAATCCGCGCAGCCGGCGCGGTGCGTGCCGCCGCATCTGCCCGCGCCGCCGCGTGGCCGGCTGGTGGTGATCGGCGCCGGCAAGGCTTCGGCGGCGATGGCGCAAGCCGTGGAGGAGCACTGGCCCGGCCCGCTGGAGGGACTTGTGGTCACTCGCTACGGCTACGGTGTCACCTGCGCGCGAATCGAGATCGTCGAAGCGGCCCATCCGGTGCCGGACGCCGCCGGGCTTGATGCCGCCCGGCGCATCCTGGACCGGGTGCGGGGGTCGAGCGCCGACGATATGGTGCTGTGCCTGATCTCCGGCGGCGGCTCGGCCCTGCTGCCGCTGCCTGGGGAAGGGTTGACCCTGACCGACAAGCAGGCGATCAACCGGGCCTTGCTCCACAGCGGGGCCACGATTTCGGAGATGAACTGCGTGCGTCGCCATCTGTCGGCGATCAAGGGTGGCCGGCTGGCGGCGGCTTGTCACCCGGCCCGCGTCGTGACGCTGCTGATCTCGGACGTGCCGGGCGACCATCCGATGGACATCGCGTCCGGGCCAACCGTCCCCGATCCGACCACCTGCGCCGATGCCCTGGCGATCCTCGACCGGTACGGGATCGTCGCGCCGATGGCGGCGCGGGCATTGTTAGAGAGTGGCCAGGGCGAGACGGTCAAGCCGGGCGATCCGCGTCTGGTCCGCATCGAGACCCATTTGATCGCGACCCCGCAGATGGCGCTGGAAGCCGCCGCCGCCGTGGCCCGTCGGGCGGGCATGGCCGTTCACATTCTGAGCGACAGCCTCGAAGGCGAAGCTCGCGACGTAGGCACGGTCATGGCCGGCATCGCCCGGCAAGTGACGCTGCGCGGCCAGCCGTTCCCAGCGCCCTGCGTGTTGCTCTCCGGCGGCGAGACCACCGTGACGGTGCGTGGTCGGGGGCGCGGTGGGCGCAACGTCGAGTTCCTGCTCGCGCTCGGCATCGCTCTGGACGGTCAGCCCGGCATCCATGCCCTGGCCGGCGACACCGACGGGGTGGACGGCCAGGAGGAAATCGCCGGTGCCTATCTCGCGCCGGACACCCTGGCGCGCGCCTGGTCCCAAGGCATCAAACCCCGCGACCGCCTGGCCGACAACGACGGCCACGGCTTCTTCCAGGCGCTGGGCGATTCGGTGATTACCGGCCCGACCCTGACCAACGTCAACGATTTCCGTGCGATCCTGGTGACCGGATCGGACGTGATTGCCCGATAAAGACCTATTGCTCCTCGCCGGTGCCGGCGAGGGGCTTCGGCGAGCATCGGACGAGCGGGGTCGGGGGTGAGGCATGAGGATATTGAGAACCCGTACAAAAACTCCCCTCTCCCTCCGGGAGAGGGGTTGGGGGTGAGGGCGTTTTTTCAACGACTTAGCTGACCAGAGGCTGTATAAAAACGCCTCTGGGATTGCGTGGGCGATAAGGGGTTCAGGTTGATTTGCCTTCGTCCAGCAATTCCTTAATGATCATCTGGGTACCGCACTCGGGACAGCGCGGCATCTCCTCGATGGGGATGTAGATGATCGAAGTGTAACGGCATTTCGGACACTGGACCTGCACCGGCTCGGCTTTATCGCGTTGCATCGGCCAACTCCTTGCCTGCGTGGGCGGTTTTGGAGAGCAGTCGAGCGATGGCCCGCTCGAAGCGATTTAACCCTTCCTCGATCGACTCGTCGCTGATGATCAGCGAGGGCGCCAGCCGGATCACGTCCGGCCCGGCCACCAGTACCAGCACGCCTTCGTCCAGGGCGGCCTTGATAAAATCACGGCTGCGGCCCTGCCAGGAATCGATCAGTTCGCAGCCGAGCAGCAGTCCCTTGCCGCGCAGTTCGCGGAACACGCCGAATCGCTCGTTGATCCGGCGCAGCCCGGTCATGAAAACCTCGTGCTTGTGGCGCACGCCGGCCAATACGGCAGGATCGCTCAGCAACTCCAGCGCCGCCCCGGCCACCGCGCAGCCCAGGGGATTGCCGCCGTAGGTGGTGCCGTGGCTGCCGACGTTGAGGCTTTGGGCAATCGCGGCGGTGGTCAGCATGGCGCTGATCGGGAAACCGCCGCCGAGACCCTTTGCGGTGGTCAAAATATCCGGCGTGACGCCATAGCCCATGTAAGCGTAGAGATGACCCGTGCGGCCGTTCCCGGACTGCACTTCGTCGAACACCAGCAGTGCCTGGTGGCGGTCGCACAGTTCGCGCACCCCTTGCAGGAATTCCGGAGTGGCGCTGATGACGCCGCTTTCACCCAGTATCGGTTCGACGATCACCGCGCAAGCACGTTCGGAAATCACTTGGGCGAAAGCAGCCAGATCGTTGAACGGAACATGAGCGATGCCCGGCGGCAACGGTCCAAAGCCTTCGGTGTACTTGGGTTGGCCGCCGACGGTGACGGTGAATAGCGTGCGGCCGTGGAACGATGGGGTAAAAGCAACGATTTCGCGCTTGTCCGGCCCGAAGTGATCGGCGGCGTACTTGCGAGCCAGCTTGAGGGCGGCTTCGTTGGCCTCGGCGCCGGAATTGGCGAAGAACACCCGTTGCGCGAAAGTCAGCTCGCACAGCCGGCGGGCCAGCTCGAGCGCCGGTTCGTTGGTGAGCACGTTGCTGACGTGCCAAAGCTTGCGCGCCTGTTCGGTCAGCGCCGCCACCAGCTTCGGATGGGCGTGGCCCAGTCCGGTGACGGCGATGCCGCCGGCGAAATCGATGTACTCTCGCCCTTCCTGATCCCACAGGCGGGAACCTTCGCCGCGTACCGGAATGATGGCCGCCGGAGCGTAGTTGGGCACCATGAATTCGTCGAACAATTCGCGGGTGACGGGAAGGTGACTCATCGGGATATCCTGAACCGAGGTGGAGCGCGACTGGCGGAAAGGTTATAGCATACCCTGCATCCAATAATCCAAGCGCCGTCACGAACGATCGTGGCCTGGCCCTTGCCACGACCGCGAACTTCAGTCTTTAAACATCCTGGGAACCAACGCCGCGAAGCTCAGGAGGCCGCGCAGGCGATTCCCAAATCCCCGGCCGTGCAGCAGGCGCAGCGCGCCCTTGAGACCCTGGTAAAGCCGTTCGTCATAAGGATGCCAGAACAGATTGCGCTTGGCGAAATGCAACAGTTCGGTGGTGACGACCTGCGGTTGGGTCATTTCGTCGAAACCCAATTCGCCGTGGCTGCGGCCGATGCCGGATTCCTTGACGCCGCCCCAGGGCGTTTCGGCCATGCCGTGAGTCAGCAGGTGGTCGTTGATGGTGATGACCCCGGCATGGATGCGCCGGCCCAAGGCTACCGCCTCTCGGGTGTTGCTGGACCATACCGAACCGGTCAGCCCGAGGCTGGAATCGTTGGCGAGCGCGATCGCCTGTTCCATGTCGGCTACCTTCATCACCCCCAGCACCGGCCCGAAGGTCTCCTCCCGCATCAGTTCCATGGTGTGATCGACCTGGGTGAGGACCGTGACCGGGAAGAAGTTCGCCTGGGCGTGGGCGGGATCGATCTTGACCTGGGCGAGGATGGTCGCCCCCTTGGCCAGTGCGTCGTCCACCTGACGCCAGATGGTCTTGATCTGACGTTCGGTGCACATGGCGCCGATATCGACGTTGTGATCCGTGTTCGGCCCCTGGCGCAGAGTTTCCACCCGTTCCTTGAGAAGCTGGATGAACGGTTCGTATACCGCTTGGTGGACGTAGATGCGCTCGACGCCGCCGCAGGACTGACCGCTGTTCTGGAGGCCGGCCCACATCGCGCCGTTGACCGCCCGCTCCAGATGGGCGTCCGGGCAGACCAGCATCGGATCGTTGCCGCCCAGTTCCAGCGAGACCGGGGTCAGCGTTTCGGCGGCCTTGGCCATCAGGATCTTACCGACCGGGACAGAGCCGGTGAAGAACAGCTTATCCACGTGGTGGTCCGGTTCCAGCAGGATCTGCCCGATGATGGCGCCGGGAATGTTGAGATGAATGAAGACATCGGCTGGCAGACCGGCCGCCTGGATCATCTCCTCGATCTTGCGGCCGACCATCTGGGTTTCCGGAGCGGTCTTGAAGATCACGGTGTTGCCGGCCAGCAGGGCCGGCACGATTTCGTGCATGGGGATGCCGAGCGGGTAGTTCCAAGGGGCGATGATGCCGATCACGCCGAAGGGGATTCGATAAATCCGGCTGCGCTTGTTCAAAAACAGCAGCGAGCCGCCGCGCACCTGGCGGGGTTTGAGAAAGCGCCGGGCGTTCTTGAGGTAGTAATCGGTGGCCAGCGCGCTGGTCAGCACTTCGGTGGCCAGCGCTTCGACCCGGGTCTTGCCGACATCCTTGGAGATGGTTTCGCTGACGGCGTCGGCGTTGTCGACCAGATAATCGCGGATGCGCGAGATATGGCGCACGCGTTCCTCCAGCGGCAGCGCCGCCCAGGCTGGTTGCGCGGCGCGGGCGCGGCGGATGGCCTCGCGCGCTTCCTCGGGCGTGTTCATTTGCGAATAGCCGACGATGTCGCCGGTGGCGGGGTTGACGCAGACGGTCTGGCTGAGATCGAAGGTCTGGGGCGTGCTCATGG
Source organism: Candidatus Competibacter sp. (assembly GCA_031732855.1). Classification (GTDB taxonomy): domain Bacteria; phylum Pseudomonadota; class Gammaproteobacteria; order Competibacterales; family Competibacteraceae; genus JAVMKJ01. The sequence goes on along the minus strand of JAVMKJ010000195.1, from coordinate 35,752 downwards.
GGCATATCCTCGGCGGGCGAAAAGGGGAGCGGGTGCCCGTGCCGACCTTTTTCGCCTCGAACTGCTTTCTTGCGGGCGGGCGAGGGGACGAGACGGCCTACTTCAAACGGGCGCCGCGATCATGACCGTCGATATAGCCAGGTTGGGATCACCTTGGCTTGTAAGAGCTGGCTTTGTTGACCCAGGCAATCGGTTTTGGCCGGGGAAAGGGAAATTTGCCCGCGGGCGCCAAACAGGGTTAGATTGCCCCATCGCCGACCGTAACCCGAACGTCCATGTCCAAGATCGTCAAAAGTATTTACCGCATCCTGTTCGTCAATCAGGGAAAGTTGTACGAACTGTACGCCCGAAGCATCTATCAGGGCGAACTGTTCGGCTTCATCGAGGTTGAGGAGTTGATTTTCGGCGAGCGTTCGAGCCTGCTGGTCAATCCGGCCGAAGAGCGGTTGCAAACCGAATTCGCTGGGGTTCGGCGCACCTTTATTCCAATGCATCACGTGGTGCGAATCGATGAAGTGGAACAGGAAGGGGTCAGCAAGATCCGTCCCGTGGAAGGCGGCGACAACGTGACGCCTTTTCCCCAGCCGATGGTTCCGCCCGGCGGCAGTCGCGGCAAGGACTGAGGGCAAACAGAACCTTCAGCATTCTTCCGAAGGCGGGAATCCCGAAAAAACAACTCTGTAGCCGGAGGCGACGATGGAAACGGCGGCGTGGTGGGAAATTCTATTGGGCGGATTGGCGGCGGTTCTGGTGCTCCTGTGGTTCCGGCCTGGCATCAAGGCGGCCATCGAACGCAGCCGCTCCGCCCCAAAGGACTGGCTGGCGGCCCTGATTCCGCTGGCGTTGGTGGTGCTGTTCGTTCTCCTGTTGATTCAAATGGTCCGCAAGTGAGGTCTCGGCTCTTGGGTTCGGCCTCGGTCAATAAAGTACCTGCGCCGAAGTGATCTCGTTGCTGCGCAAGGACAGGGTTGCGGTGCCGCTGGGTTTGCGGATCGTGATTCTGATGATGCCTTCCACAACGGCATCCAACTGCCCCCGGTATTGGGCGCCGGTCCGGGTTTCCAGCTTGGCGATCTTGCCGACATGCTGGCCCAGTTCGCCGACCGGGGTCGGGTGATAGGATTTCTGGGGCGCCGCGGTGGCCTGGGTAACCGCTGGCGCGGTGGTTTCTTCCACCGGTTCCGGTACGGTGCCCAGCGCCCTGGCAACCTTTGCGGCATCCCAGTTCACGGTGAGATCGGCGATCGACGCGTCGTTTACCTTCAACTTCAGCCCCAGCAACTTGATGGCGTCCTCGGGCTTGTAGAACTGGAGTTCGGTGGGATTGATGGGAGCGGGGGGCGTGGCGGTGATGACGACTTGGCCGCCCTCGGTCAGAAAGCGCCGGTAGGCGTCGATCAGACCCGGTCCCGGATCGATACCGTTGGCGCGGAGGCGTTCGACCACCAACCGGATGTGGTCGGCGATGAAGGCATCGATGGGCTTGCCGGCCTTCGCGGCGCAGTAGTTGTTACGGCGGGTATTAAAACCGTCGTCGCGGAACAGGAGTTCGAGAGAAGCCAGTTTGGGCGTGAGCGATGTGGCCAGTTCCATCAGGGACGTGGAAGGCTTGGTCAGGGCAAGGCCGATATCGAGACCGAGCGTCGCCCAGTCGCGGGTGTTGCTGTCGATCCGCAGATTCAGCTGACTCCTGGCGACATCGATGCGATAACCGGTTTCAATGTTGCCGACGAAGCGGTCGTAACCCATTTCCCCCCATTCGGTGCCGCTGAAAGAGGTGACCGGTCCGCAGCCCAGCGTTTCCAGATCGTCGAAGGGCGTGCGTTCCTGGTGGGCGGAAGGCTTGGCGCCGAGAATACCGCCGCTCAAGGGTAGTTCGAGCTGGCGGAACGATATCGACATCGCCTCGGGAAGCTGGCCCTGGCTGAGTTGCCGGCGGATGTTGAGCAACGCCAAGATGTTCGGAGCGTTGAGCCGGATGGACCCGATGGCGATCACGTCGTTGACGAAGTGGGGCATGATCCGGACTTGACCGACGCCGACCGAGCCGGCTGGCGAAATCTCGATCCCCCCGTAGCTGATTTCGGCGAACGGTTTCGCCATGGCGATCAGTTGGTCGACCTGCTGCTTGGTGCTGTACCACAGGTAGCCGCCGACGCCGCAGGCGATCACGGCCAGGGCGACGAGGATGGCAACCACGACAGTCGTCAGTTTTCGCATGGACAAATACCTTGAAGAGTGGTGGAACGGAGGAGGTCGCTGGCGACGCCGTTCGCTTTCGATGGGTTAATATCATAGCCCGCTTGGGGGAACCCTGCCGAACGGCGTGAGGGTCATTTGTCCACCACGAAATTTGTTAAGCTTGCGCGGATGTCGAGGGCGCGCGGTCCGTGTTTGCCGCCGAATGCCGGGTCCGCCGCCGATACCCATTGGGAGATGCCGTCCATGAATTTCGCGCAGATCGGTCTGCTGGTTCCGACGCTCCTGTTGCCCCGGGCAGGCGTGGACCTTACCCGGTGGGCGGTGGTGGCCTGCGATCAGTTCACCTCGGAGCCGGATTACTGGGCGCGAGTGCAAAGACTGGTGGGCGAATCGGCCTCGACGCTGAAACTGATTTTGCCGGAAGCCTTTCTGGGCACGGAAGACGAGGCGCGGCGAATTCGTGATATTCAGTCGGCGATGCGTCGCTATTTGGCCGAGGGTGTTCTGGCGCAACAACCGCCCGGGCTGGTGCTGGTCGAGCGGGAGACGGCCCGGGGCCGAAAGCGCAAGGGCCTGATCGCGGCGCTCGATTTGGAACATTACGATTTCACCCCGGGCGCGAAAACCCTGATCCGACCCACCGAGGGCACCATTCTGGAGCGGTTGCCGCCGCGGATCCGGGTGCGCGAGGGAGCACCGCTGGAACTGCCGCACGTCATGGTGCTGATCGACGATCCCGAGCGCCGAGTCATCGAACCGCTGTTCGCCGAGTCCCTGGAGAAGCTGTACGACTTTCCGCTGATGCTGGACAGCGGGCGGGTGCGCGGCTGGCGGGTGGATCGTCCGGAATCGATCCGGCGGGTAGCGGCGGGACTGGCGCGGCTGGCGGACCCGGCGGCGTTCGGCGATCGCCATGGGGCGGACGGCGAGCCGGTGCTGCTGTATGCCATGGGCGACGGCAACCATTCCTTCGCAACCGCCAAGATCATCTGGGAAAACCTCAAGCGCGCCGCTCCGGACCCGACGGCGATCGTGGATCATCCGGCCCGTCACGCGCTGGTGGAACTGGTCAACCTCCACGATGAGGGCCTGGAGTTCGAGGCGATTCATCGAGTGGCCTTCGGCGTCGACGCCGGTCACCTGCTGGGGGCGCTGAAGGAATTCTGCGCGGCGCGGGGTTCGCGGTTGACGGTGCTGGACCGCTCGTCGTGGGCGGCGGCGCGGCAGTCCTGGCGGGAAATGCAGCGATCCGACCGGCACGTGATGGCCTTTGTCGCCCAGGACCGCCAGGGGGTGCTGGTGATCGAGCAGCCTCGCCTGACCCTGCCGGTCGCAACTTTGCAGGCGTTCCTGGACCAGTATCTGCCGGATCGAACCGGCGCGCGGTTGGACTACATTCACGGCGAGGAATCGCTGGAACGACTCAGCGCGCAACCGGGCTGCATCGGTTTCTTCCTGCCGGCGCTGGCCAAGGACGATTTTTTCCGCACCATCATCCGCGACGGCGCCCTGCCCCGTAAAACCTTCTCCATGGGCGAAGCCGACGAGAAGCGCTTCTACCTGGAATGCCGGCTGATCGTGCCCTGACGTCCGCTACCGACCACTCCGAAATTCGACGAGGACCCTATGGCCAAGGCTCCGGATCTTGCCCTGGTGCGTAACATCGGCATCGCCGCGCACGTGGACGCCGGCAAAACCACCCTGACCGAACGGATGCTGTTTTACGCTGGCGTCTCCTACAAGATCGGCGAAGTCCATGAAGGCGCCGCCCACATGGACTACATGGTCGAGGAGCAGATGCACGGCATCACCATCACCGCGGCCGTGACCCGATTGCCCTGGCGCGAGCATTTCATCCAACTGATCGATACGCCCGGCCATGTGGATTTTACCATCGAGGTCGAACGTTCGATGCGGGTGCTGGACGGTTGCGTGATCGTGCTGGATGGGGTACGTGGAGTGGAACCGCAAACCGAGACCGTCTGGCGGCAACGTTCCAAATTCCGACTGCCGGTCCTGTTCTTCGTCAACAAGCTGGACCGCCCTGGCGCCGATTTCGGCCGGGCCCTGGCGACCGTGCGCGAACGGCTGCGCGCCGAACCGGTGGCGGTGACGGTTCCACTGCCCGACCACGACGGCACGGTCGTGCACCTGATCGAGAAAACCCGGTTGCGCTTTACCGGCGAACGGGGCGAGAAAGTACAGGTGGCGCCTTGCGACGAGGCGACCTGGGAGCGGGTGCGGCCCTGGCGGGAAAGCCTGCTGCTGGCGGCGGCGGAAATGGATGACGCCCTGGCCGAACGGGTGCTGGCCGAGGAGGAGCCGGAGCCGGCGGCCGTCTGGACGGCGCTGCGCCAGGCGGTGCTGGCGGGAAAGTCCTGTCCCTGTTATGCCGGCAGCGCCCTGCGCAATCAGGGGATACAACCCCTGATGGACGGCGTGGTGCGATTGCTGCCGGCTCCGCCCGAACGGCCTCCGAGTCTGGCGCACCGGCCCGACGGTGGCGAGGAGTGGGTGGCGATGGAACCGGGCGGGCCGCTGGCGGCGCTGGCGTTCAAGGTGCAGATGTGGGAAGGCCGCCGCCACGTGTTCGCCCGGCTCTACCGGGGGAGCTTGAAGTCCGGCGACGAAGTCGTGACGCTCGCTCCGAACGGGACGCCCCGACCCGAGCGGGTGGCGCGGCTGTTTGAAGTGGACGCGAACCACAGGGCCAGGCTGGACGAGGCCACCGCGGGCCAGATCGTGCTGTTGGCCGGCCTGCGCTGGGCGACCACCGGCGACACCCTGTGCGCGCCGTCGCATCCACTCTGGCTGGAGCGGATCGAGACCCGGGAACCGGTGCTGGGGCTGGCGATCGAGCCCCAGTCCGGCGCCGACGAGGAAAAACTGCTGGAGGCGCTGGACAAGTTGCAGCAGGAGGACCCGACCCTGCGCGTGGATGAGGATCGGGAGACGGGCCAGCGGGTGTTGCGCGGCATGGGGGAATTGCACCTGCAGATCGCCTGCGAACGCCTGCGGCGGGAGTTCAACGTCAGCGTCCGGATCGGCAATCCCGATGTGGTGACGCGCGAAACCATCGCCCGGCCGGCCGAGGCCGACAGCCTGTTTCACCGGCTGATCGAGCAGCCGGATGGCCGGAAACTGGAAATGAAAGCCTGGGCGCGGGTGGCGGTGGAGCCGTTGCCCCGTGGCGCCGGGGTGATCGTGCTGGCCGAGCCGGGGGTGCGCCCGGAAGGCGCCGAACTCCATCCGGCTCAGCGGGACGCGGTGGCCGGCGGTGCCGGGGATGCGCTGGCCAGCGGTCCCCTTACCGGCGGACCCTTGCAGGATCTGACGGCGAGGGTGCTGGAAGTGGAGTTGTTCGGGACCTTGTCCAGTCCCCAGGCGCTCCGGGTAGCGGTGGCGGAAGCGGCGCGCAGGGCGCTGGTTCGGGCGGGCGGGCTGATCATGCGGCCGATCATGGCGACCGAGGTGGTCGTTCCCGAAAGCGATGTCGGCGCGGTGCTGGGCGATTTGCAGTCCCGCCGCGCCACGATCCGCGATACCTCGGCGCTGGGGGAGATCAACATCATCCGCTGCGATTGCGCGCTGGACCGGTTGCTGGGCTATATCACCGACCTGCGCGGCATGACCCGCGGTCGCGGTCAGTTCACCATGACGTTCGACCGGTTCGATGTCGCCTGATCACGGCAGAAACAGCCGCGCCGCCGCTTGCGGGTTGCTGGCGAAGTACAAGTGCAGGTAAGAGGCGGTCAGCCGTCCGATCCGGTAAACCGCTTCGCCGGGTTTGCCGTCGCGCTGGCGCCGGCCGTATGCCAGCGATGGCAGCGATGTTTCCAGCCGGGAATGATGGAAGGTATGCCCGCGCAGTTCGCCCTCCGGCAGTTCCACCGACTGCATGCCCAATCCCACCCGTTTCGACTGGAGCATCGCATGGCCTGGCAGCAGTCCGAGCATCGGCGCGCGGTTGCCCGCCTTGTCCGCCAGCGATTCCAGGGTATAGAGCAGACCGCCGCATTCGGCGTAGATGGGCTTGTTTGCCAGGTGATGCCGGCGCAACGCCCGACGCATGGATTCGTTCGACCCCAGCACGTCGAGGTGCAGTTCCGGATAGCCGCCGGGCAGGTATACCGCGTCCACCTCGGGCAATTCGGTATCGTTCAGCGGCGAGAACATGACCAGTTCCGCGCCCAGCGCCCGCAAGGTGTCCAGATTGGCCGGGTAGAGAAAGGCGAACGCCAGGTCGCGGGCGATGCCGATGCGCAGGCCTTCGAGCAGCGGTGGGGGTAATTCTACGGTGACGGCGGGAAAGGAGACGGCCGGCGGTGGTTCGGCCAGGCCAGTCGTGGCGATGAGGGCGGCGACGCTTTCGATTCGGGCTTCCAGGTCGGCGATTTCGGCGGCCTGCACCAGACCGAGATGGCGGTCGGGCAGGGCGATTTCTCCGTCGCGCGGCAACCAGCCGTGGTAGCGGATCTCCGACGGCAGACTTTCGGCCAGCAGTTCGGCATGGCCTGGTCCCGCGACCCGGTTGGCCAGCACGCCGGCGAACGGTAGCCCCGGGCGATAATGCGCCAAGCCACGAGCGACGGCGCCGAAGGTCTGGGCCATGGCGTGGGCGTCGATCAGCGCCAGTACCGGAACGCCGAACAGTTCGGCCAGATCGGCGCTGGAGGGCGCGCCGTCGAACAGGCCCATTACCCCTTCGATCAGGATCAGATCCGCCTCCTGGGCGGCCTGATACAACAGCGCCTTGCAGTCGCGTTCGCCGACCATCCACAGGTCGAGTTGATGGACCGGCTGGCCGGAGGCGCGCTCCAGGATCATCGGATCGAGAAAATCAGGCCCGGTCTTGAACACGCGCACGGAGCGGCCTTGATTGCGATGGTAACGAGCCAGACCGGCGGTGGCGGTGGTCTTGCCCTGACCGGAGGCCGGGGCGCCGAGCAGCAGGGCGGGACAGGTTGCGTGCATGAGTCAGAGATTAAAGGTTAGTGGGAAAAGGTTAAAGCCTTTTACCTTTCGCCTGTAACCTTTAACCTTCATCGTCATGCGTTCCGAAACTCCCGAAGACCGCCAATCTCTGCGCTACGGCTATACCACCGGCGCTTGCGCGACCGCCGCCGGCGTGGCGGCCGCGCGCCGTCTGCTGGCTGGAATCGAACTGAATCCGGTGGAAATCGTGCTGCCGCGCGGCCAGCGGGCGCGATTTCGACTGGAGTACTGCCGGTTGGCGGGAACTGGCGCCGAAGCGGCGACGGTCAAGGATGCCGGCGACGATCCCGACGTGACGCATGGTGCGCTGGTTTTCGCCCAGGTGGTTTTGAGCGAACCGCCGGGGACGCGTTTCCATGCCGGACCGGGTGTTGGGACAGTGACTCTGCCGGGTCTCCCGGTTCCAGTTGGCGAGCCGGCCATCAACCCGACCCCGCGCCGGATGATCGTCGAGCATCTGATGCGACTTGCCACCGAGCATGGTTATGGTGGCGGCTTCGAGGTCACCATTGGAATCGAGAACGGCGCGGAACTGGCGGCGAAGACCCTGAATCCCCGCTTGGGTATCGTGGGCGGGTTGTCGATTCTCGGTACCACCGGCATCGTCCGGCCGTTTTCCTGTTCCGCCTACATCGCCTCCATCCAACAGGCGATCGAAGTCGCCCGCGCCAACGGCTGCACGCACGTCGCCGCCTGCACGGGAGCCACCAGCGAGCGGACCATGCAAACCCATTATGGCCTGCCGGACATGGCGCTGATCGAGATGGGCGATTTTGCCGGAGCGGTGTTGAAACATCTGCGAAGGGCGCCGCTTCCCCGACTGAGCCTGGCCGGCGGTTTCGGCAAAATCAGCAAGCTGGCGGCGGGCCATCTCGATCTGCACAGCCGCAACTCCAGCGTCGATTTCGCGCTGCTGACCGCGGAGTCGGCGGCGCTGGGCGCGGAGGCGAAATTGCAGGAAGCGGTGCGGACTGCCAACACCAGCCAGCAAGCGCTGGTGCTGGCGCACGCGGCGGGCTTGCCGCTGGGGGATCGGATTTGCCGATTGGCCCGCGACCAGGCCCGGGCCATTCTGCCACCGGAAGTGGCGGTCGAAGTCTGGGCCACCGACCGTGAAGGCCGGTCGGTCGGCCATGCCGGATTCGCCTGATGCGCATCCTCGTGTTGGGCGGGATCGGCGAGGCGGTGAAATTGGCGCGGATGCTGGCGCCGGTCCATGCCGTGACTTACAGCGTGGCCGGCAAGGGGCGGATACCCGAGTTGAACTGTCCGGTGCATGTTGGCGGTTTCGGCGGCGCGGCTGGCCTGACGGCGTTCCTGCGCGAACGGGGCATCGAGTTGCTGGTCGATTCGACGCATCCCTACGCCGCGCAAATCAGTCGGAACGCGGTTTCGGCGGCGCGGCTGGCCGGTGTTCCGCTCTGGGCCTACCGGCGACCGTCCTGGCGGCCCGAGCCCGGTGACGACTGGCGTCCGGCGGCTGATTGGTCGGGGATCGTGGCAACGCTTCGGGAGTTTCCCCGTCCGTTCTTCACCATCGGCCTGGAGCCCTTGCGCCATGTGGCGACGATCCCCCCGGACCAGCACTGGACGGTGCGTTGTCTGGCGGTGGAACCGCCGGCTTCGCCGCGCTTGACTCTATTGTGCGCGACCGGGCCGTTTTCGCTGGAACAGGAATCGAAGCTGTTGCGGGATCATCGAATCGATCTGCTGGTGGCCAAGAACAGCGGCGGCACGGCGGTCGCGGCCAAGCTGGCGGCGGCGCGGCAGGTCGGGATTCCGGTCGTGGTGCTGGAGCGACCTTCCCTGCCGGTGGCGGATCGGGAATTTACCGAGGTGGAGCGACTGGCCGATGCGTTACTGGATTGATCCAAATCAACTTGTGATCCATGTTCGAGGAGACTTTCCATGCCTAAAACCGTCTTTGTCACGGGCGCCACGTCAGGTTTCGGCGCGGCCTGCGCCCGCTTGTTCGCCGCGCACGGCTGGAGCCTGATCGTTTGCGGCCGGCGCCAGGATCGCCTCGAGCAGTTGCGCGCCGAACTGGCCGCGACCGTCCCGGTTCACGCTTTTCCGCTCGACATCCGCGAGGAAGCAGCCGTCAATACCGCCGTGGCCGGCCTGCCGGCCGGGTTTGCCGAGGTCGACCTGCTGGTTAACAACGCCGGCCTGGCGCTTGGCCTGGAACCGGCCCACCGCTGCGACATGCAGGATTGGCACGACATGGTCGATACCAATATCAAGGGCCTGCTCTACTGCACTCGCGCCATCCTGCCCGGCATGGTCGAGCGCGACTGCGGCCATATCATCAACATCGGCTCGGTGGCGGGCAGCTATCCCTATCCGGGCGGCAACGTCTACGGCGGCACCAAGGCTTTCGTCAAGCAGTTTTCCCTCAATCTGCGCGCCGATTTGCTGGGGACCCGGGTGCGGGTCACCAACATCGAGCCGGGGATGGCGGAGAGCGAGTTTTCGCTGGTGCGGTTCAAGGGAGACGACGGCAAGTCCGCCCAAGTCTACCAGGGTACCCAGCCACTCAGACCGGAGGATGTCGCCGATGTCGTGTTCTGGGCGGCGACCCGGCCGGAACACGTCAACATCAACAGCGTGGAGCTGATGCCGGCGTGCCAGGCGTTCGCGCCGTTCGCGATCAGCCGCGATCGCGGCGGCTGAACGAACCGCCGGCTCACTTAGGGTTTTGTCGTGGGGCAGGGTGGAGCAAGGATGGGTCCGGATTCGCCCTTAAGGGATCGTGGCGCCGATCCGATAGCGGACCGGCGGAGAGCACGATGGTCTTCCCTTCCATCCAGATTCCCGTGGTGGTCCGATAGTACAGCAGGAATATGCCCAGGAAGACATAGAACTGCACGTACTCGGGCACCCCCAGCCACCAGGCGAAGACGCCCACCGCGCCGCTAAGGGAGGCGATAACCAGCATGATGGCGGTGACCCGGCCATCCGAGAGGCCGCGGCCGAGCAGCAGATGGTGCAGGTGCTGGCGGTCGGCGGCAAACGGACTTTGGCCGGCGCGGATTCGGCGGATCATCACCGCGACCGTGTCCATCAGCGGTAGAGCCAGGATCCAGACCGCCGTCATGGGCGCCATCGCCGCCTGGTTGCCTTGGGACAAATGGACCACGAACCAGCTCAGGACAAAGCCGAGCATGGTACTGCCGGAGTCGCCCATGAACACGGTGGCGAAGGCTCGCCAGGGGTGGCGCAGGTTGTAGGCCAGAAAGCCGGCGATGACCATGACCAGCACCAGGAGGGCGCCGATATCGCCAGGGTCGGGAACCCGTGCGTTCAGGCACAACACGATCAGCCAACCGCTGGCGACCAGCGCCATGCCGCCCGCCAGCCCGTCAAGTCCGTCGATCATGTTCAGGGCGTTGATCACGCCGATCACCCCGAACAGGGTAAACAGTACCGCGAATCCCTCCAGCTTGATGGCGCCCGTTCCGAATAAATCGCCCAAGTGGTTCAGAATCCCATCGCTCACCAGCGCCATCAGCAGAATGACTCCCGCCTGTAATAGGAAGCGGGTCGCCGGCCGGGTGGAGCGCAGGTCGTCGTAGAGGCCCACCAGGGTGAGCAACGCCATTCCGGCCAACAGGACTGGGTAATTTCGTGGTTGCGCCGGAAGCAGGGGGACGCTAAGGCAGAAAGCGGCGCACATCGCAATACCGCCCACCAAGGGCACCGGCTCGCGATGGTGCTTGCGGGTGGAGGGAACGTCGACCCAGCCCAGTGCCCGTGCGGGCTTGATCAACAGGGCGATGAGACCGGCGCTGAGCGACAACGCCCCCAGCAGCACCCAATGTTCTGGAAACGAAAGGTCCATGCGGATTATTTCCATCATCTTGAAGCAAGCAATAATGGTATGGTTTTTCCATCGATCGGTACAAAGATAATGGTGACATGAAATTATTGCAAACTTTGATTGTTACCTTTATTTTGCTTTATTAATAATAATTAATATTTATTAATATCAATTAATTATTATGTATCATGACTAAATGGCGGATATTGGTAATATATTTGATATAAAAGTATTTGATATGTTGCATCTTCATTGGTGTTCTATGTGGAGCAGAGGTATCAAGTACCTGTGAAAATGTGATACCTGATACCAAAATTTATTTCTCAACGGCTCCCTTCAACACGACCCCTTCCACGCCGATGATTCGCAGCCGGGTGCCGGCGGGACAGTCCTGGTCCACGACGACCTTCCAGGTACTGTCGTCCACCCGGATTTTACCGTGGCCGTTGACGACCGGCGCGTCCAGAGTGAAGACCCGGCCGACATATTGATGGCCGCGGCGGTTGAGCAGGGGATCCTCGGTACGGGTTGGGTGCCGTCGCAGCCGCAACCGCCAGGCGACGATGGAGCCGACCGACAGCAGCGCGAACATCATCACCTGATACGTCCAGGCCAGTTCGGGCATCACCGTCAAGATTAGCCCTACCACCAGCGCCGCGACCCCCATCCAAAGGAAAAAGAAGCCGGGAGCGATGGCCTCGATAGCCATCAGCACGACCCCCAGCAGCCACCAGTTCCAATAGACCGGTTCCAGCAGCCAGGCGCTCACGTGCGCATGTCCGGTTTGCTTAGCGCCTCCCGGGTCAGTTCGGCGACCCCGGCCAGGGCGCCGACCAGGCCCGAGGTATCCAGCGGCATCAGCAGCACTTTTTGATTGGGCGCCCCGGCCAGTTTGCCAACCGCTTCCACGTATTTCTGCGCCACGAAATAGTTGACCGCCTGCACGCTGCCTTTTCCGATCGCTTCCGACAGCATCAGGGTGGCGCGGGCCTCGGCCTGGGCCAATCGCTCGCGGGCCTCGGCATCGCGGAAGGCCGATTCCTTGCGGCCTTCCGCCTCCAGGATCGCCGCCTGTTTCTGTCCCTCGGCGGCCAGGATCGCCGCCTGCCGCTCGCCTTCGGCGGTCAGGATCGACGCCCGCTTGTCGCGCTCCGCCTTCATCTGCCGAGCCATGGAATCCACCAGATCCTTGGGTGGGGCGATGTCCTTGATCTCGATGCGGATCACTTTCACGCCCCACGGAGTCGTGGCCTCGTCCACGACCACCAGCAATCGGCCGTTGATTTCGTCGCGCTTCGAAAGCAGTTCGTCGAGATCCATCGAACCCATGACCGTACGCAGGTTGGTCATGGTCAGGTTGAGGATGGCGTATTCCAGGTTGTTGACTTCATAGGCGGCCTTGGCGGCGTCCAGCACCTGGTAAAACACGACGCCGTCCGCCCGAACTATCGCATTGTCCTTGGTGATGATTTCCTGCGAAGGCACGTCCAGCACCGTTTCCATCAAGTTCACCTTGCGGCCCACGCGGTCGATCACGGGAACGATGAAGTTCAGTCCCGGCGTCAGGGTCTCGGTATAGCGGCCGAAGCGCTCGACGGTGTATTCCATGCCCTGCGGCACCGACTTGACCCCGAGGAACACCAGGATGACCGCCAGGATCGCCAGTGCGACCACGAACGCGGAAAAACCTTCCAGCATGATTCATCTCCTCTGTGGAAATTCAGCGACGCGCATCCATCTCGACATGCACCGGTGTGTCGTCGTCCGCCCAGGCGACCACCTGCCAGCATGGAGCGCCACCTTCGTTGGTATACAGCGAAGCCGAGTCCGGCACAACACGCCCGACACCAGCGCGCGCGTCGAGTTGCGCCAGGGCGGCCGGCAACACAGTGTCGAGGTCACGCAGCCGGGGACCCGGCAACAACGGCTGCAACGGCGAGGTCTCGCTCAGCTTTATCCATTCGGTTGCATCGACGGCTTGCTCGAATTCGCGGTCCATGGCCGTCACCGACAGCATGCCCGCGCCCGGATCGAGCAGAATATCAAAACTCCGCAGTCGGCGTATCCGCCGCTGGGGATGCTGGTCGCAGGCTCGGAAGGAGTAACGGAACTCCCGCGGGGCCAGCGCGCCCTTCGGGTCGAAGTCCAGTTCCACCACCACCGCTTCCAGCACCGCGTTTCGGTCGGTCCGCCGGGCAAGCGGTCGTACATATTCATAACCGGCGCCGATCGTCTTGATCGCGATGGCTTCCGCCGGCAGTCGCTGGCGCGCGACCACGATGGAGATGGCGCTGCCGGCGAATGATGCGACGTCGATGCCATGCTCCGCCAACAACCGGCGGGCCCGGCGGTCGGCGGCGCGCAAGTGCAGGCTGGCCAGCGGCCAAGCCTGCCGCCAGACACCCGCCAGCGCGCCCCGGAGACTCAGCCGGACCGAGCATCCGTCGGCGGCCGGTCGCAACCAACCCCGTTCGATCAGGGCTTGGATCTCCCGGGCGTAGCCGTCGGCCAGCAGGCCGGCCGGATCCTGGATCGCCTGCCGAACCTTGGCGAGGCTCGCCGGTTGCCGCAGGGACGCCACCAGGTCACGGTGCAGCAGGTAAAGCGCTCGCGGATCCCAAACGTCCTTCAACTGGACCCGGGCCAGATAGGCTGGGGCGGGCAGGCTGTAGGGCAGATCGAGGTTGTTGGTGCCCAGAACCCGGCTATCCTCGAATTCGGTCGAGAATTCGACGAACCGCCGGGAAGGGCGTGCTCCGGTTCCGATCTCGACGTGCGCGGCCAGAGCGCCGATGCCCTGTTCCGGCTGCCCCAGCAGTCGTAGCCGCAGCACCGCTCCATGGATCAGTTCATCGCAGCGGAAGTCCCCGTACCGGACGAAACCGTCGGCGGCCAGCGACTCCGAGGCATCGGTCAGGGCGATCCACGCTTCGTCGGGCAGATCGGCTTCCTGCTCTGGGACAAACCGCGGTCGCAGCGGCTGGCGGATGCGCAGCAGCACCAGGGGAATCCCCAGGAGGCACTGAAACAGCAGGGCCGGTGGGGCGATCAGCCATTTGAGCAGGCGGAGCAGCAGCACCAGACTATAGGAGGGTAACAGCACGATCGCACGCAGCACGGATAGCAGGAAATGACGCACGGCTGGTTCTCGGGGTTCAGGTTTCGTCGTCCAACTGGCCGAGGCTGAAGAACTGGCCTTGGCTCCAGACCCCGTATTCGCGCCCCCCGGCGGTGGGTTGCTCCTCGCCGAGTTCGGCCAGTTCCAGGAATACCGCTCGCGCCAGCAGGGCACGCAGCCGGCCGCGCACGTGCAGGTAGGGCGAAGGTTCGCCGCCCGGAGCGCGGTATTCGACGATCAGCGGGTGCTCGGGACCGGCGATCGCGGTGTCGCCGACGTTGGTGGTGAAGGTCAGGATGCGGTCGCGGCCGGTGCCGGCGACATCCAGCCGTACCGCCAGAAATGGTGCGTCGTCCACGCGGATGCGCCATTTCTCGACCGGAGTGACCAGATAGTGATGCCCGTCCTCGTCGCGGCGCAGGATGGAGGCAAACAGCCGAACCAGGTTTTCCCGGCGAAACGGTTCGCCTTGGTGGTACCAGGTGCCGTCGCGGGCGATGCGGATGTCGATGTCGCCGCTGAGGGGCGGATTCCAGCGGTCCACCGGCGGCATGGGTCGGTCGGGCGCCAGCTGGGTCGCCAGCGCGGCAGGGTCGGGTGGAGAGAGATGCATGGGTCGGATCGAGGCCGGTTATGGGATTCATTATATATGAATCGGAATCGGAGGCCGCTACGTCCGAGCCACCCTCATTTCAGCCGGGCAAGTGGATTCGGAAGGCGAAGGGGGAACCGTGCAAGAGGAAGTTCTCCCTGAAGGTGTTCGCCCGTCCTTCGCGGTGGGTCCGGAAGGACGGATTGGATGGGAAGTCTGGGATGCGCGAGCCGCGCTCCGAGTCACCCCTCGGTGGTGACCCGTCGCAGGTCGCGGTAGATCCGCATGACCCGGTCGGGGAAGGAGGAGCGCGTACCCAGGCTACCGTTATAGCCGAGCAACGCCCTGCGCAGGTTGCCGGAATGGTCGTCGAGGTATTTGACCAGGATCCAGGAACCGACATGGATGTTTTTTGCCGGATCGAATAATTCATGGGATCCGCCGATTTCCCCGATCGTGCGGCTGTGGGCGCCGGGCATCACCTGCATCAGGCCGCGGGCTCCGACCCGGCTGACCGCCCGTTCCTTGAAGGTCGATTCGACCGCGATGATGGCCAGAATCAGTTCTGGTTCCACTTGGTGGCGCTTGCCGTTGTCGATGGCTTCCCGAACGATATGGTCCGCCTTATGCTCGGGCAGCTTGTATTTACGCTGGATGTGGCGGGAAAGATTGACAACTTTTTGCGAGTCGGCTGGCTTGCCTTCAGTGGAACCGGTTTCGGAGTCAGTACCGGATTCCACCGTTCTGGCGGCTCTGGGCGGTTCCTCCTTATCCTCCGGCGAGTAGCCCAACGCCGCCGCAGGCACCAGCATGACCGCGCACAACAGACCTGACTTGAGAGTCAGATTAAGTCGCTCCTTAACGCATCCAGTCAATTCCATAGGACCTCCGTCGTATCAGCACGAACCGATAGTGCTCGATGGACCCGTATCCCAAATCGGCGGAGAAGCTTCCCTGATTGCGACCGGATCGCTCCGGCCCGCCGCGGGCCCGACCTAAGCAACTCCGGTGCGGGCCTGCCAGCCCGGACACCAGTGTCGCCTGACGTTCCTGGAACAGCGTTTCAACATGGCTGCCCCATGGCAGGAACATACTGCAATACAGCATTGGCGGTTATGAAAACACGGAGAGAAAATGATTTGCAAGTACTTAATTGCAAAATAAATCTTTATTGGCTGTTGGGATAGTTGGTATTAATCAATGATATATTTTAATAAATATCTTATAAATCAAATATTTAAATAATAATCAATTTATTTGACAAAATAATAAAAAAATTTGTTAAAACAGTTACTTAAAATTTTTTATTGGTTTTCAAAATGAGAATCTTTCTCAGCCGGGAAAAGCTATCAGACGATAACAAGCATTGACTGAAAATGATCACATCATATTTCATAAAATATAAATTAAAACAAATATTTAACAATTTATTATAAACATAATGCAAGTATATGAAAATTATTATTATATATTTGATATTAATTATTTTTTATTTACAGAATAAGATGTGAGAGCTTATGAGTGAGGCGTTGGACCTGGGGGAGTACAATGGCCGAAAACTCCCTCGCCGCATCCGTGCGTCGGGGTCACCTGTGGAGGAACGACGATGGGCAATCGACTTTCCCGAATCTATACCCGCACCGGCGACAAGGGCACGACCGGTCTGGGCAACGGCGAACGGGTCGCCAAGGACTGCCCCCGGATCGAAGCGATCGGTGCGGTGGACGAATTGAACTGCGCCATCGGTCGGGTTTTGGTGCACGATCTGCGCGAGTCTCCGCGCGCCTGCTTGCAGGACGCGCAGCACAAGCTGTTCGATCTCGGGGGGGAACTGAGCGTGCCGGGCTATCTTGCGGTCAAGGCCGAGGATGTGGAACGGCTGGAAGCGGCCCTGAACGAGTTCAACGCCCAGTTGCCGCCGCTGAAGGAATTCATCCTGCCGGGCGGCGGCCGGGCGGCGGCGGATTGCCACATGGCGCGAGCGATCTGCCGGCGCGCCGAGCGGCGGGTGGTTTCGCTGGCTCGGGATGAGGAAGTGGGCGAGCACGCCCCGATTTATCTCAACCGGCTGTCCGATCTTCTATTCGTATTGTGCCGGATACTCGCCCGCGACGAAGGTGGGATCGAGGTGCTGTGGCGCAACCCGGGTCGGGCGTGAAATCCGACCCGGTTCAAGTCTCGTGCACGTACTGTCCCGGCGCCGCCAGCAACGGTGGATATTCGGCGTTCCCGGGAGGTGGTGGTGGGCCCACTGGCCCGCAGCGCTCGCCCAGCCAGCGCGCCCAGTCGTCCCACCAGGAACCCGATACCTTTTCGATCCCGGCCCGCCAGGTTTCCGGGTTGCCTTGGCCGGTGGCGTCACCCACCCAGAAGCGTCGCTTGGGTGGGGTTACCGGTGGGTTGATGATGCCGAGAATGTGTCCGGAAGTGGCCAGCACGTAGCGGGATGGCCCGCCGGTCAGCCCGCACAGCCGGAAGGTCTGCCGCCAGGGCGCGATATGATCCTGCTCGGCGCCGACCGCGTATAGCGGTTGCCGGATCGAGCCCAGATCGAGCTGGCGTCCGCCGATCCTCAGTCCGTCGGGCTGGCTCAGACGATTGTTCAGGTATAGCTCCCGCAGGTAGAACTCGTGCATCGCCGCCGGCATGCGGGTCGTGTCGCAGTTCCAAAACAGAACGTCGCTGGGTGGCAGTTCCTCGCCGTACAGATAGCTGTGCACCACGTAGTGCCAAATCAGGCTGTTGGGCCGCAGCAACCGGAAAGCGCGGGCCATGTCGGCGCCGTCCAGGTAGCCGTCGGCGGCCATGCGCCGCCGCAGGAAATCGAAGCTGTGGTCGTTCAGGAACACGCCGATCTCGCCGGGATCGCTGAAATCTACCAGAGTGGTAAAGGTGGACCAGTGAGCGACGGGGTTGGCGGCGGGATCGGTCCGGTCGGCGGCGAGCCAGGCCAGCAGCATGGCCAGCGCCGTGCCGCCCAGACAGTAACCCGTGGCGTGGACCTGGGGAACGCCGCAGATCGCGCGGGCGGCTTCCAGCGCCGGCAGTACCCCCCGGAGCAGGTAATCATCCAGGGTCGTCGCCCGCGCCTCCAGACCCGGGTTCTTCCAGCTTGTTACGAACACGGTAAAGCCCTGGCCGACCAGGTAGCGGACCAGGCTGTTGTGGGGACTCAGGTCCATGATGTAGTACTTGTTGATCCACGGCGCGACCAGAACGACCGGCACGGCGTGGACCCGATCGGTGGTGGGCGCGTACTGGATCAGTTCCAACAGTTCGTTGCGCAACACCACCTGGCCGGGCGTGGTGGCCAGATCCCGGCCGACCGCGAAGGCATCCGGATCCACCATCCGCACGTCGCTGGCCGCGGTGTCGCGCAACCAGTTCAGCATGCCGTCGAGCAGGCTGAATCCCTGGCTGGCGATGGCGCGCCGCGGGGCTTCAGGATTGGTCCAGAAGTAATTGTTGGGGGCGATGGCATCCAGCCACTGCCGGCTCCAGAACGCCGCGCGCTGGCGTTGTTTGGGATCCACATCCTCGGTGGCGTGAATGGCGTCTTCCAGCCAGCGACCATAGAGGAGGTAAATTTCCTTGAGATAGGAAAAACCGGGTCGTTCGGTCCAGGTTGGATCCTGGAAGCGCTCGTCGTAGATGACGGCGTCCACGGCCGGCTCGCTGGGAAGGCCGAAGCTGCTCTGAATGAAGCGGTCGCGAACCCGGGCGGCATCCAGGGCCAGTCCTTGCAGGCTGGCGGCCAGCCGCTCGGGTTGCCGCAACCAGGCTTGCTGCACCGCCAGGGTCGAACCGACGATGTCGAATGGATCGAGCGGAATCACGGGACGAGGTGAAAGAGTCTGGCGGGGAACGGTCTGGGTGTTCATGTCGTCCTCCTTCGCCGTGCCGGCCCAAAGGTCGCGGGCGGCGGAAATTTCCACTGGATATATTAAGTATATTCCTTTTGCGATCGGCGATTGACCAAAGCTTAAAACTAAAACCTAAAACTTTATGACCCAACACTGATGAATTTTCGGATTGCGGTCGAAGTCGGGTGGCAGGGTTGCCCGGCTCCAGTCCTCGATCCGCAGATCGGCCAGAGCGTCGCGGTCGAGCCGGAATTTGCGGTGGTTGGTGGAGAAAATCAGTTCGCCGTCGGGCGCCAGCAGTCGCAGCGTCCGACGGATGAGTTCGACGTGATCCCGCTGCACGTCGAAGTCGTGATCCAGCCGCTTGGAGTTGGAAAAGGTCGGCGGGTCGAGAAAGATCAGGTCGTAACGTTCGCGCGCCCAGATCAGCCATTGCCGGCAATCGGCCCGGATCAGTTGGTGCCGGGGACCACGCAGGCCGTTCAGTTCCAGATTGCGCCGCGCCCAGTCCAGATAGGTCGCGGACAGATCGACTGTGGTGGTGCTGGCCGCGCCGCCCAGCGCGGCGCAAACCGTCGCCGTGCCGGTGTAGCCGAACAGGTTGAGGAAGCGCCGCCCGGCCGCTCGCTCGCCCAGCCGCCGCCGGGTGATGCGGTGGTCGAGGAACAACCCGGTGTCCAGATAGTCGGTGAAATTGACCAGGAACCGCGCCGGCCCCTCGCGAACCTCATGAAAGCGGCCACGTTCGGCCTGCTTCTGGTACTGGCTGGCGCCCCGCTGCCGTTGGCGAACCTTGAGGAAAACGTGATCCGCCGGCAGTTCCAGCACCACCGGCAGCACCGCCATGACCTGTTCCAACCGCTCGCGCGCTCGTTCGGGGTCGACGCTGGTGGGAGGGGCATACTCCTGCACGTGCAGCCACCGCTCGTAGCGATCCACCGCCACCGCGTACTCGGGCAGATCGGCGTCGTACAGCCGGAAGCAGCTCACGCCTTCCCGCTCCGCCCAGCGCCCGTGGTGGCGCAGGTTCTTGCGCAGCCGGTTGACGAAGCCGTCCGCTCCCTGACCCAAGGCCCGTTCCAGGGCGGAGTCCCGGGCACGCTGGTCGGCCGCCTCCCGATTCACGAAAAATTCCGCTTCGACCCGGAACCGCAACAGACGGCATTCCAGCGGGCCGTTGTGAAAGACGTTGGTTTTCTCGGCACGCAACCCCATGCGCTTGCCGAGTTCGGGATTGCCGGTGAACACCGCCGCCCGCCAACCGGCGAAGCCGGCTTTCAGCCGGTCGCCGAGTCGAGCGTAAAGCTCCGCCAGTTCATCCCGTTCGCCCAGCCGTTCGCCGTAGGGGGGATTGGCGATCAGCAGGCCAGGCGGTCCCGGTGGGGGTTCGATGTCGGCCAGTTCGCGGCGTTCGATCCGGATGCGATCGGTTACCCCGGCGCGGCCGGCATTGAGCGACGTCGCGCGCACCGCCTGGGGATCGCGATCGCTGGCCAGGATCGGCGGGATGCGCGCCTGGCCGGCCTCGCGCCGTTCCCGGGCCTCGGCCAGCAACCGGTTCCACAGCGCGGGGATGTGACTCAGCCAGCCGTCGAAGCCCCAGCGGTCGCGCATGAGGCCAGGCGCGCGGTCGCCGGCGATCCACGCCGCCTCGATCGGCAGGGTGCCGGAACCGCACAGTGGATCGAGCAGGGAACCTCCGGCGGCGGCGATCGCCGGCCAACCGGCCTTCAGGAGGAGGGCGGCGGCCAACGTCTCTTTCAACGGCGCGACCACGGCGCATTCGCGATAACCGCGCCGGTGCAGGCTGTCGCCGGACAGGTCGAGGCTGACCGTGCTCTGGCCGTCGCGTAGCAGCACGTGAATCCGCAGGTCCGGGCGCTGCCGGTCCACGCCGGGCCGCCGGCCAGTTCGTTCCCGGAATCGGTCGACGATGGCGTCCTTGACCCGCTGCGCGCCGTAGTGGCTGTGCCCGATGCCGGGACAGGCCCCGGCGAATTCCACGGCCAGGGTGCCGTCCGAGTCCAGATGGTCCTCCCAGCACAGGTCGTGGACGCCGGCGTACAGCGCCCCGGCATCGGCGACGGGGAACTCGGCCAGGGTCATCAGCACCCGGCTGGCGGTCCGGGACCAGAGGCAGGCGCGGTAGGCCAATTCCAGCGGACCCTGAAACCGGATGCCGCCCCGGACGGGTTTGGGGTCCGCCGCTCCGAGTTGAGCCAGCTCGGCCGCCAGCAGCGGTTCGACGCCTGCCGGGGCGGTGGCGAAAAAAACCTGATCGCTCACCGCTGGTTCCTCACCGCTGATTCTTCGCCGTCCACCGCTCACTCCTCGATGGCAACGCTGACCAGCACCGGCTGGAGCAGGCGCTGGACCTCGGTCGGCGCCAGGCCCACCAGGAAACCGCGCTTGCCACCGTTGAGGTAGATGCGCGGCAAGTCGAGGATGCTGGCTTCCATGTAAATGGGCATGGGTTTGCGAGTGCCAAAGGGTGAAGTGCCACCAACCCGGTAGCCAGTATGCTTGCTGGCGACGGTCGGATCGCAGGGGGTGACGGATCTGACGCCCAGCAGCCGCCCCAGCTCCCGGGTGGAGACCTTGCGGTCGCCGTGCATGAGCACGATCAACGGTTGCCGGCGATCGTCCTCCATGATCAGGGTTTTAATCACGCAATGCTCGTCTACCCCCAGACAGGCTGCGCTGTGGGCGGTTCCGCCACGTTCTTCATAGCGGTAAAGGTGGCCGGTAAAATGGCTGTTGTTGCTCTTTAATAACCGGGTTGCGGGCGTAACTGGTTGTTTTTCCATGCTCATCGATTGGGTGCCAAGCTCGTGCGCCTCCAAGCGAGTGCCTGTGTTCCGTTTGGCGGCGCGCTCCGTATTTAATTGATTACAGGTGAATATCAATAATCTCAAATATTGGCGCTAGGGAATTTTTTTTCTTGCTTATGGACATTATTATTTTGTGGTTGTTGTAAAGTTGTATTATAGATAATAAGTTGTAAAAAAGATAATAATAATTATATAAAATAATACAAGTAAGTGAATCAGAAAAACAACTAAATGATTATTATGAAAAATACTCGCCAAAATATATGTCGTTAATGTGTTTCGATGTCAACATATTTACCGTTCATTAATTGCGAAAAAGATAATGAAAATACCAAGCAAGAAACGGGACAATTCTATTTGTTGCTGATTTGCCAATCATTATTGGCGCGTCTGATTCTTGCTTTCTGAAACTCGGTTTGGTTAGAGTGAAAAAAGCCAATCGATTTGTTGTTGGGAGGATACTATAAGATGCGAACCAGCGCAGTACTTCTACCGACCACCAAGAGAGAAGAAATTCCATTCGAAGCGAGCCGGCGCGGATTTCTAAAATTGGCCGCGGGTTGTCTCGGCGCCGTGGCCTTGGCGCCGACAGTGCTAGAAGCGGCCGTCTTGCGAGAACGTTTCCTGCTGTTTTACATTCCCAGTACCGGCGAAACGGTCCGTCGGGTCTACTGGACTCCGCGCGATGGCTATATCCGCGAATCCATCAGCGAGATCAGTTGGGCATTGCGCGACTGTCACAACGATCAGGTCAGAACCTTCGATACCAACGTGCTGGATCAGCTCTACGCCCTGCAATTGCAGCTAGGGCTGCGATCGCCGGTTCACGTCATCAGCGGCTACCGGTCGCCGTCCACCAACTGGATGCTGTGCGAACGCAGTCGGGGCGTGGCGCGCAACAGCTTCCACATGCAGGCCATGGCGCTCGATGTCCGTCTCCCCGGCGGTCGGGTTTCGGATCTATATTCGGCGGCCTGCTCGCTGGGCGCGGGTGGAGTCGGGTATTACCCACGCGCCAACTTCGTTCACATCGACAGCGGGCCGGTGCGCTACTGGAGCTGAGCGGCGGACGAACGAGACGGGGCGGCCTTGGCCGCCCCCCGGGTTCGTGGTTTCGGTTTCCCTTCCGCTACATCATCCCGAGCATTCGCGGCAGCCAGAGCGACAAGGGCGGCCAGTAGGTCACCAGCACCAGGAACACCAGCATGGTCAGCAGCCACGGCCAGACCGCGACCGTGAGTTCGGTGATGCCCATGTGAGTGATGCCGCTGGCCACGTAGAGGTTCAGGCCCACCGGCGGGTGGCACATGCCGACCTCCATGTTGACGACCAGCATGATGCCGAAATGCACCGGGTCGATACCGAGCTTGATGGCGATCGGGAACAGGATCGGGGCCATGATCAGGGTGATCGATGAGGGTTCCATCACGTTGCCGGCCAGCAGCAACAGGATGTTGCAGCCGAGCAGGAACAGGATGACGCTCAGGTTCTGGTCGATCATCCACTGCGCCATCGCTTGCGGGATGTTCTCGTGGGTCATCAGGAACGAGAACAGGATCGCGTTGGTGATGATGTAGAGCAGCATCGCGCTCATGTTGGCGCTGTCGAGCAGCACTTTCGGCACCTGCTTGAGCGTCATGTCCTTGTAGACGAACACCGATACGAAAAAGGCGTAGACCGCGCTCATCGCCGCCGCCTCGGTCGGCGTGAACATCCCGGTATAGATGCCGCCGATGACGATCACGATCAGCAGCAAGCCCCACATGCTGTCCTTGAAGGTGCGCAACACGGTCAGGAAACTCGCCCGCGGCATTCGCGGGTAATCGTTCTTCCAGGCCCGGTACCAGGTGGTTGCGCCAAGCATGGTGGCGAGCACGATGCCGGGAATGACGCCGGCGATGAACAACTGGCCGACCGAGGTGTTGGTGGCGACCGCGTACATCACCATCACGATGGAGGGCGGGATCAGGATGCCCAGCGCGCCCGACGTGGCGATGACGCCGGCGCCGAAGCGTTTCGGAAAGCCCTGGGCGACCATGGCCGGCAGCAGGATCGAGCCGATGGCGACCACGGTGGCCGGACTCGATCCCGAGACGGCGGCGAACAGGGCGCAGGCCATGACTCCGGCCAGCCCCAAGCCGCCATGCAAGTGACCGACGCAGGCGGTGGCAAAAGCAATCATCCGGCGGGCGACGCCGCCGTGGGTGAGAAAATTACCGGCCAGGATGAAGAACGGGATCGCCATGATCTCGAACTTCTCGATGCCGGTGAACAGTTTCAGGGCGACGCTCTCGATCGGCACCTGGGTCATCGTGAACAGGAAGGTGAGCACGGTGAGCCCGAGCGAGATCGAAATCGGCATCCCGGTCAGCATCAGGGCGATGAGCAGGCCAAAAATGAAGGCGGTGGTCATGACTGATCTCCCGTCCGGCTGGAATGGTCCGCCTGGATCGCGGCGGGTTCGTGCAGGGTTTCCACGGCCTCGATGCCTTCCACCTTGGTGTGATCCGGGCGCGGGAGGCTGCCGGTGCGAATGAATCGGTAGCAGGCTTGCAGGAAGCGGAAGCACATCAGATACGATCCGATCGGCATACCCATGTAAACCAGCCACATCGGCAGTTCCATGTCCGGCGAGACCTGGTCGGTGTAGTAGAGTGCGTGGACGAAAAGAGTGGCGAAGGTGCCGACGGTGCCGGTGAACAGCGCGCCGGCGAGCAGCCCGAAGATGATGAGCCTGTTGCGCCATTCGGTGCTGAGGGCGTTGATCAGCACGTCGACGCCCACGTGAATGCCGGTGCGAACCCCGTAGGCGGCGCCGATTTTCGCCATCCAGACGAACATGTAGATGCAAAGCTCCTGCGCCCATCCAAAGTTGAGCCGGAGGAGGAAATCCTGCACGCCGGGTATCGGCAGGCCGGAGGCGTAGCGGTGGACGACGGCGACGAAGATGATCAGCGTCGCGGCGGCCATGAGGAAGGTGATCATCACCTCTTCAAAGCGGTCGAGAAATCGGAGGATCATTATGGTTGACCTCGCAGGCAGTGAAACGCCCGCTCCAGTTCGGCGGGCGTTTCCAAGGAGTGGCTACTTCGCCGCCGCCGCTTCCTTTTGAATGGACGCGATCAGATCCTTGCCGACCCGGTCGCTCATTTGTTCGTAAACCGGTTTCATGGCCTCGCACAGCGCCGCGCGCTCGGCCGCCGTCGGCTGGAAGAATTCGGTCTTGCCGGACGCTTTCATCGCCGCCAGCGCATCTTCGTTATCCTTGCCGGCGACCTCGTTGGCGTAGACGGTCGCCTCCTTCATCGCCTTGTCCAATCCGGCGCGGATGTCGACCGGCAGATCCTCCCAGAATTTCTTGTTCACGATCACCGCGTAACCCAGGTAACCGTGGTTCGAGACGTTGGCGTACTTCTGTACCTCGTGCATTTTCTGGGTGTACATGTTCGACGGTGGATTCTCGGTGCCGTCCACCACGCCGGTTTGCAGCGCCTGGTAGACTTCGGAGAACGCCATGACCTGGGGAATGGCGCCGAGCGAGCGCATCTGCGCGTCCAGCACCTTCGAGGACTGGATGCGCATCTTCTGGCCCTTGAAGTCGGCCGGAGCCTTCACCGGCTTGTTCGAGCTGAAGATTTTGAAGCCGTTGTCCCAGTAGGCCAGGCCGATGATTCCCTTTGGATAGAGCTTGTCGAGCAGTTGCCGGCCCATGGGTCCTTGGGTGACCTTGTGCAGTCCCTTGTAGTCGGGGAAGATGCATGGAAAATCGAACACCTCGAATTCCTTGGCGCCCAGCGGTCCGAACTTGGCGAGCGAGGGGGCCAGCATCTGCACGGCGCCCAGTTGCAGCGCTTCCAATTCTTCCTTGTCCTTGTACAACTGGCTGTTCGGATAAACCTCCACCTTGACCTTGCCGTTGGTGTACTTGCCGGCGAGTTCCTTGAATTTCTCCGCCGCCCGTCCCTTTGGCGTATCCGGGGCCACCACATGGCTGAACTTGATGACGATCGGCTCTTCGCTCCAGGCGGTGGGGGCGATGAGGCAGGCGGCGGCAACGAGCAGGGGTGCTGACAGTTTGCGCATGAGCGATTTTCTCCTTTGGCGTTTTTAGATTGAGGCCGGATGGGGAAAGACGACCTTTATTCGAGCAAGGCCGGCGGTTTGGAGTCCGGGCCTTGACGATTAAGGATAGATGAATGCAGCGGAAATGCGCGCAAGACGCACCACGGCGATTGTTGCGTCTTGGCGGTGGGGGTCAGTTGCGGATGCCGGTACCCCGCCGCAGCAGCCACAGGCTGTAACCGAACAGGACGGCGACGAACAGCAGGATGATGGCGAAAGCGATGCGAACGTCGATATCCGACACGCCGAGGATGCCGAAGCGGAAGGCGTTGATCATGTACAGGATCGGATTGAGCCGCGACACGTCCTGCCAGAACGGCGGCAGCATCCTGATGGAGTAAAAGATGCCGCCCAGATAGATCAGGGGAGTGAGAACGAAGGTCGGGATGATGGAAATATCGTCGAAGCTCTTGGCGAAGATCCCGTTGATCAGCCCGGCCAGGGCAAACAGCACCGAGGTCAGCACGATCACCGCGAGGATAAGCAAGGGATGTTGCCAGTGCAGGTCGGCGAAAAACAGCGAGACCGCCGCGACCACGATGCCGACCGCCAGACCCCGCGCCACGCCACCGCCGACGAAGCCGAGCACGATGATGGCGTCGGGCAGGGGCGAGACCAGCATTTCCTCGATGTGGCGCTGGAATTTGGCGCTGAAGAACGAGGACACCACGTTGGAATAGGCGTTGGTGATCACCGCCATCATGATCAACCCCGGCGCGATGTACTGGGTGTAGCTCAACCCGTCCACCGGCCCCAACTGGGCGCCGATCAACTTGCCAAAAATGATGAAGTACAGCGCCGTGGTGATCGCCGGCGGCAGAATGGTCTGAATCCAGATGCGCAGGAAACGCAGGGTTTCCTTGATCAGGATGGTCTGCAAGGCAATGGTTTGAGTGCGGATATTCATCGCGGCAGGGATGGCTTGGGAGGAGAGGAGGGTGCGTTTGCTGGCAAACGCACGGCGCTGCTTACTATACTGCAAATGTTTTCTTGACCCGGAGAGGAGGCGCGAACGTGGCGGCGAAGGCGGGTAAGCGGGCGAAATCTGGCAATCAACCACAAGAGGAGAGCAGCATGGCCGACGGGCAAGCGCAGACCGAAACGACGATCACCGAAGGTCCGGAACTTTCTCAAAACTCCCACGAGCACGACCCGGAGCCCAAATTGCCGATGAGCGGCGTCCGCGTGCTGGATCTGGGCACGTTCCTGGCCGGCCCTCACGCCGCGTCGGTGCTGGGCGAATTCGGCGCCGAAGTCCTGAAAATCGAGCATCCCATCGCTGGCGATCCGATGCGCCGTTTTGGCACGCCGACCAAGCGCCACGACGCCACCCTGGCCTGGTTGAGCGAAGCCCGCAACCGCAAATCGGTGACCATCGACCTGCGCCAGCAGGAAGGCGTGCAGCTTTTTCTCAAACTCGTCGCGAAGGCGGACGTGCTCATCGAGAACTTCCGGCCGGGCACGATGGAGGAATGGGGTCTCGGCTGGCCGGTGCTCAGCGAGGCCAATCCCCGTTTGATCTTCCTGCGGGTGTCGGGGTACGGACAAACCGGGCCGTATCGCCGTCGCTCCGGTTTCGCCCACATCGCCCATGCCTTCGGCGGCCTGTCGTACTTGGCCGGCTTTCCCGGCGAAACCCCGGTCGTTCCCGGCACGGTGCCGTTTGGCGACTATTTTTCCAGCCTGTACGGCGCCATCGGCATCATGATGGCCCTGCGCCACCGGGACAAGACCGGGCGCGGCCAGGTCATCGATGTCGCCATCTACGAGTCGGTGTTCCGCCAACTGGACGAAATCGCCGCTTCCTACGGGCTGTTTGGCAAGGTGCGGGAACGGGAAGGCTCCGGCAGCTTCGTCGCCGTGCCGCACGGTCATTTCCGCACCCAGGACGACAAGTGGGTCGCCATCGCCTGCACCACCGACAAGATGTTCGAGCGCCTGGCCGAGGCGATGGAGCGGCCGGAACTGGCGTCGTCCGCCCTGTATGGCCAACAGCGCAAGCGGCTGGCCGCCCGTAACGAGGTCAACCAGATCGTCATCGAATGGGTGGGCTCGCTGCCACGCTCCGAGGTGCTGGATCGTTGCCTCGCCTGTGAAGTCCCGGTCGGGAAGCTCAACAGCATCGCCGATATCTTCGAGGACGAACACTTTCAGACGCGGGGCAATCTGGTGAAGCTGGAAGAACCGGGTCTGGGGGAGGTGGTCGTCCCCGGCGTCGTGCCGACGCTGTCGGCCACGCCCGGCCGGATCAGCAATCTGGGTCCGCCCCTGGGTAACGCGACGTATGAAATCATGCGCGAGTTGCTCGAACTGTCGGCCGACGAAATCAAGCGACTGCGCCAGCGCAAGATCATTTAGCCCATTTGTCCGAGCACGGCTTTTCGGAGCGGAATACCATGACGAATATGAACAAGCCCGAACTCCCACTCGCCGGCATCCGGGTCGTCGATGTGGCCACGGTGATCGCGGCGCCGTATTGCGCCGGCATTCTCGGCGAATTCGGCGCCGAAGTGCTCAAGGTGGAACATCCGATGGGCGGCGATATTTGCCGGAAGTACGGTACGCCCACCCAGCGCGGGGATACCCTGGCCTGGCTCAGCGAAGCGCGCAACAAGAAATCGGTCACCATCGACCTGCACCGCCGCGAAGGAGTGGAAGTCTTCAAGCGGCTGATCGAAAAGGCGGACGTGCTGTGCGAAAACTTCCGGCCCGGCACCCTGGAAAAATGGGGCCTGCCGTGGGAGGTGCTGCACGAAATCAATCCCGGCCTGATCATGCTGCGAGTGACCGGTTACGGTCAGACCGGCCCGTACAAGGACCGGCCCGGCTTCGCCCGCATCGCCCACGCCGTCGGCGGTATCGCCTATCTGTCCGGAATGCCCAAGGGCACGCCGGTCACGCCGGGTTCGACCACCCTGGGGGATTACCTGACCGGCCTGTACGGTTGCCTCGGCGTGCTGATGGCGCTGCGCTATCGCGAGCAGACCGGCATCGGCCAATACATCGACGCCGCTCTTTATGAATCGGTGTTCCGCTGTACCGACGAACTGGCGCCGGCTTACGCCATGTTCGGCATGGTGCGGGAACGGCACGGGCCGACGCATAACGACTTTGCCTGCCCCTACGGTCACTTTCCAACCAAGGAGGAGGGCAAATGGGTGGCCATTGCCTGCTCCACCGACAAGCTGTTCGCGCGGCTGGCCGAGGCGATGGGCCGGCCGGAACTGGCGTCGTCCAGTCTGTACGGCGAGCAGAAAACCCGGTTGGAGAACCGGCACGACGTCAACGAAATCGTGCGCGACTGGTGCGGTTCGCTGACCCGCGATGAGGTACTGAAACGCTGTTATGCGACCGGCGCCCCGGCGGGACCGCTGAACAATATCGCGGACATTTTCGGCGACCGCCAGTTTCACGCCCGGCGCAATCTCGTCGCCGTCGATGTCGAGGATTTGGGCGAAACCGTCATCGTGCCGTCGGTGATTCCCCGCCTGTCCGAAACACCAGGGGAAATTCATCACCTCGGCCCCAGGCTTGGCGAGCATACTGATGCGGTGCTGACCGAGTTGCTGGGCATGAATCAGGAGGAAATCGGGGAGTTGAGAAAGAAGCGGGTGATATAGCGCTTCTGTTTGACTTGCGGAGTCGCCGTTTCGAACAACCCCGGCGCCAAGCGCCACCCCTCCTTAATTCAAGGAGGGGAAATTCCGCAACTCAATATCGTTACTGTAGGTAATCGTTCACTCCCCCCTCCCAGCGGGAGGGGGCTGGGGGAGGGCAAGTCGTTGGCGTCGCAACCTTTCCCCCCTCCCAACCTCCCCCCGCTGGGGGGAGGGGTCTGAACGCTTACTACTGTAGTAAAGTCATCCGCAAGAGTATATCGTCCAAAAAAGTAAATAATGTTTCAATCGGGCTGATTGAAGAATTGTAGGGTGGATAAGCAAATCGTAATCCACCTCTCACGATCTCCCACTGATAGTGAATTTTGCTTCGCCTATCCCCATTATTTTATCTGGCCTGAAGTGAACTCAGGTCAGTAGAATCACTAGCCGTTATTGATTTAGCCATCGAAACAGGATTGAACTTGCTTATGTTGGAAGCAATAGTTAGTAGTACAAATACCACTCCTTCTATTACCAGAGTAGAGGGAGTTGAGGAAATACCTTCCTTGAATCATAGCTATGTATGTCTTCAAATCATCAAGCAACTGATTCAAGATGAAGATATTGAACCATTGCCGGAATTGACCCTGGATATTGGCAATGGAATAACCCCCGATATTTCTGTATTTCCAAAATCAAAAATCAGACCTCATTCTTTCCATGATATTCCACGTTTTAAAGAGAAACCGATGCTTGCAATAGAAGTTGTTTCATCAAGCCAAACCATTCAGGAAATGCTTCAAAAAGCAACGCAACTGGTGGCCGAAGGCATTAAAGTAGTTTGGACTGTCGAACCTTATAGTAAAACTGTATTCGTAAAAACGACTGAAGGGGAAGCCCTATTTCACGAGCAAGTGATTGAAAACGAAGGAATTAAAGTGGATTTTTCAAAAGTATTTCCACAAACCAGGAATTAGATTGTTCAATCAACCAGAGGTAATTAAATGGGCCAGTGGAAAATCTCGGAGACCACGAACGATGACTGACGTGAACTTGCAGGATTGGGTCGGCAGAAAGGAAGAAATCCAGGATCGGGTTTATCCGACCCCGGCCAAGGCGTTTGCCCTGACCCTGGATTATCGGGATTTCACGACCCGGGAAGGCGATCCTCTGCCCGAACTGTGGCACTGGCTGTATTTTCTACCCCTCGTCGCCAGAGCGGAAATCGGCCCCGATGGTCATCCCAAGCGCGGTGGTTTTTTACCGCCTGTCGCATTGGAGCGGCGGATGTGGGCCAGTGGTAAATTGACCTTTCATCGGGATTTATTTGTTGGGGAGGAAATCGCCAAGACCTCCGAAATTCTCAAGGTGTCGGAAAAGCAAGGAAAAGCGGGCCGCATGGTCTTCGTCACCGTCAGGCATTCGATCCACTCCACAAAGGGGGTCGCGGTCGAGGAAGAGCAGGATATCGTTTATCTGCCGATGCCCAAGGCTTTCGTCCCGGCGGCGCCCAACCCGATTCCCGACGATCTGCAATGGAAAGAAGCTTATTCCGTCGATCCGGTGCTGCTGTTCCGATTCTCTGCCCTGACCTTCAATTCCCATAAAATCCATTACGACCTCAAATACGCCACCGAAGTGGAAAAGTATCCCGGCCTCGTGGTGCATGGTCCGTTGCAAGCAATGCTGTTGCTCGAATCGGCGAAGCGCAATAATCTAGGTCGTAAACCGGCAAGTTATCATTTCCGCGCCATGCGTCCCCTGTTCGATTTCGATCAAGTATCCGTCTGCGGGCGACCCAATCCGGACGGCGGCCACGATTTGTATACCGCCAACGGCGACGGCAATATTGCCATGCAGGCGACGATCTCCTGGAGATGAACCGATGAGCGAAAGACTGGAACGTTCGGTACTGCTGGTGCCGGCCTCCAATTGGGGCATGATTCAAAAAACCGCCGCCGCTCGCGCGGATGCGGTCTGCATCGATCTGGAAGATGCCGTGGCGCCCGATGAAAAGGAAGCCAGCCGGGCCAACGTGGTTCGGGCCTACCGCGAACTGGATTTCGGCAAAAAATTGAAGATGTTTCGCATGAACGGGCTGGATACCCATTTTGCCTACCGGGATCTCGTGGAAATCGTGGAGGCGGCGGGCGACCGGATCGATTTGATCGTCATCCCCAAGGTGAATCGCCCCGAGGATGTCTATTTCGTGGAAACCTTGCTCGGGCAGATCGAAAGCTATAAGGGCTATTCGCGCCCGATCGGCATCGAGGCCCTGATCGAAACCGCGCTGGGCTGCGTGAACATCCGCGAAATCGCCGCCTGCTCCGAGCGCCTGGAAGGTTTTGTCTACGGGCCCGGCGACTATGCGGCGTCGGTGCGCATGCCGATGGAATCGATCGGCGAACTGGACGAAAACGACCGAATTTATCCCGGCCATCGCTGGCACCACGTGATGCACTCGATCGTCAGCGCCGCCAAGGCCTACAACAAGCGGGCGATCGACGGTCCCTTCGCCGGAATCAAGAACCCCGAGGGCTTGACGCAAGCCTGTAAAATCGGGCGGGCGATGGGTTTTGATGGCAAGTGGTGCATCCATCCCAGTCAAATCGAGATGGTGAACCAGACCTTTGTCCCGTCGGAAAAGGAAATCGGCTGGGCGCGGCTGGTCCTGGACGAATATGAAGCCGCGCTGCGGGAGGGCAGGGGCGCCATCAGCGTCAAGGGCAAGATGATCGACGTGGCCTCGCTCAGGATGTGCCGCGCCATCGTCGAAAGAGCCCAATTGGCTGGATTACTCAACTGAGAGATTGTAATGGCGAAAATTTTGGAAGGTTTACGGGTGGTGGAGGGTACCGCTTTCGTGGCGGCGCCCCTGGCGGGGATGACGTTGGCGCAAATGGGCGCGGAAGTGATTCGCTTCGACCGAATCCGGGGCGGCCTCGACTATCACCGCTGGCCGGTCACCCACGACAACCAGAGCTTGTTCTGGGCGGGCTTGAACAAGGGCAAACGCTCCCTCGCCGTGGACGTGAGCACGCCGCAAGGACAGGAGATCGTCACGCGCCTGATTTGCGCGCCGGGACCCAACGCGGGCATTTTTCTGACCAATCTCCGGGTCCGGGGGTGGATGGACTACGAGCATCTGAAGCAACACCGGGAAGACTTGATCATGCTGACCGTGCTGGGTACCCGCGACGGTGGTCCGGCGGTCGATTACACGGTCAATCCCGGCGTTGGCTTTCCCTATGCCACCGGCCCGGAAGGTTCCAGCGAGCCGGTCTGCCACGTGCTGCCGGCCTGGGATTGCATCACCGGCCAGATGGCGGCCCTGGGATTGCTGGCGGCCGAACGCCATCGCCGGCTGACCGGGCAGGGCCAGTCGGTGGAAATCGCCCTGAAGGATGTCGCCCTGGCCATGCTGGGCAATCTGGGAATCATCGGGGAAGTGATGGTCAACGACTTCGACCGTCCCAAATATGGCAATTACCTGTACGGCGCTTACGGCAACGAATTCGACACCGCCGACGGGCGGAGAGTGATGCTGGTGGGGCTGACCCGGCGGCAGTGGGACGGCTTGTGCGAGGTGACGGGATTAAAGCCGGAGTTCGACGCACTGGGCGCGCGTCTGGGTCTGAATTTGAACCGGGAGGGCGACCGATTCAAGGCCCGCGTGGAGATCACCGCACTGTTGGCGCCCTGGTTTCGGGCGAGAAAGGTGGAGGATTTCGCCAGGGGTTTCGACGCCAACGGCGTGACGTGGTCGGTGTTTCGCACCTTCAAGCAGGCGGTCCGGGAAGATACAGACCTTTCCACGCAACACCCGATGTTCGAAATGATCGAACAGCCGGGAATCGGGGAGTATCTGGTTCCCGGCTCTCCGTTTGAGTTCGGGGAATTCGAGCGCGAGCCGCCCCGGCGGGCCTCGGTGCTGGGCGAGCATACCGACGAGATTTTGTCGGGCATTCTCGGCCTGAGCGATCACGAAATTTCTCAACTGCATGAGGCCAAGGTCGTGGCCGGTCCAAGGCGCTGAGGGGCGTTTTGGTACGGCCTATTGGGAGTCAAGCGATTGAAAAGTGGGGAAAGGTTTGTAACTACATACCCTCAAGCGCCAGCCTGAGGGTATCGAATGGATTGATGCCGTTCGGTTTGTTGGTTTCCCAAACCGACCGCAGGATGCAGAAGGCCGTAGAGCCCCCCAGGGCACGGAAGCCGCCGATGACCTTCAGCTTGACCTTGACCGGACGCACCAACCGTTCCGCCCGATGGTTGTCGAAAGGGACTCGCCAATCGGTCAGGAAGCGCCAGACCTCGGTTTTGTAATCGCGCAGTCGCAAGAGGAGGTTCGTCGCCGGATGCTGCTTGACCCGGCCTTTCCGTCCCGGTTCCCGCGGGCGGACCGGACAGGCCCGCAAGCCGTTGCTCACCTGCCGGTCATAGCGGGCCAGCAGTCCGGCGACATATTCGGGCGCCAGGGTGGTGAGGCCGGCGGCACGGGCGGCGATGATCGCCTGATGGCCTTCCACCAAGGGATGGCGCGGGGCGTAGGGCCAGAAATGCCCGGTCAACTCCTCGCAATAGCGCAACTCGCGCAGGTGACGAGCGTTGCAGAACGCATGGGTGCAGTCGGTATAGGTGCCGTAGGGTTGCCAATGGTCATGCACCGCCGTGCCGGTGAAATGGGGCAGGATCCCCGCGGCGTCCATCGCCTCCGCACCCCGCTGGCGATGGACGGTGTCGTGCGCGACGGTGTCGGTCGCCGCCACATGCAGCCAGTTAAGCCGGCCGCCGACCCGCATCCCGCTTTCGTCGAAATTCGCCACCGCGGCGGCCCGGATCGCCTCCCGACCAGCGGCATGGTCGTCGGCCAAGCGCTGCCCGGCCTCGAGAATCATGCGGTCCAGTTCGGCTTGCGTGGGTCGGCTTAATTAAATCAGGTAAACCCCGGCTCTGCCGGGGTGACTATCCAGGAAGAACAAAATCATCAATCAACGGTCGAAGCTCCGGCGAACATTAAGAGCGGTCGATTTGTCGCACCACGAACCCCTCATCCGGCTGGCCTGCTTCCTGACCGTCCTGCTGGCGATGATGCTATGGGAATGGCGCCGGCCGCGCCGGCCCCTCAGCCTGCCTCGCGCCCGGCGCTGGCCGGCCAACCTCGGCATCATCGTGGTAGACGGCGTCGTGTTGCGACTGGCGTTCCCGATCCTGGCGGTCGGGGCGGCGGAATTGGCGGAAACCCGCAGCTGGGGCCTGTTCCACGGGCCGCACGTGCCGTTCTGGCTAGCCTGCGCCGGCTCCCTGTTGCTGCTGGACCTGACGATCTATGCCCAGCACGTCGCGTTTCACAAAATCCCGCTGCTCTGGCGGTTGCACCGGATGCACCACACCGACCTGGACTTCGACGTCACCACCGCCCTGCGCTTCCATCCGCTGGAAATCGTGCTGTCGATGCTGATCAAGCTGGCGGTGGTCCTGATCCTGGGCGCGCCGCCGGTCGCGGTGCTGCTGTTCGAGGTGATCCTGAACGCCACCGCCCTGTTCAACCACGGCAACGTCCGGTTGCCGGAGCGGATGGACCGTACGCTGCGCCGGCTGCTGGTCACGCCCGACATGCACCGGGTGCACCACTCGGCGCGGCCGGAGGAAACAGACCGCAATTTCGGCTTCAACCTGTCCTGGTGGGACCGGGTGTTCGGCACCTATCGCGACCAGCCGCGGGACGGTCACGCCGGCATGACCATCGGCCTGGAGTACCTCCGCGACTGGCGGGCCACCCGGCTGCACGGGTTGCTGGCGCAGCCCTTCATGAACCCGGCATCCGGCTCGAAACCCGCGCCCAGCCCCTCGAATCGCCTCCCGTAATATCCAACCGGCAAACCCGCTCGTCATCATTCAACCTGCGAATGGATGACTCGGCGAGCACCAAACATCGCTTCCGCAATCGATATCGCTTGCAATAACTCGCCGTGCCGAGGTAACCCCGTGGTGCCCTAACCACCGGCCAAATCCAAACGACGCTCGATTCGTTCCACACGTTCCACAAGACGGTCGTATCGCGCGTGTTGGTCGATCACGTCGCCATACAGGTTGGAGTTATCGCGCCGAAGACCCGCAACACCGCTTCCAAGCTGGTGAGCCGCTGCTTGATTTCACGCACGTCATCCTTGATGCCGCCGATATCGGCGCGGATCGCCCGCAGATGTTCGAGAATTAGATTTTCAACATTATCAGCCATATCGGTTCTCCCGTTGAGCCTTCTTGGGGAGTGTACCACAAGCCGGTGGAGCAAGTTCCGGCGTCAGCCGGTAACCAGCAATTCTCATTTTGGCCTGAAGGGTACGTCCGCCGTAGTCCGCAGTAGGGTGGGTCAGGCGCGCCACCTACCCATGCCGAGGTCACCACCGGGCGTTCCGCGCGCCGTACCCCACCAGACCGGCGACCATCGCGCAAAGGTGGGTTACGGCGCGCCTCAACCGTGATGCTCCATGGATGAATGTTCGCAAGGCGCGCCTGACCCACCCTACGACTTAGAGGCTGTCTAAAAACTAATGGCTCAATATGGATTCCGGACTGTTGAGGACGGATCGCGCTGGCGGAGGTTGGC
>JAVMKJ010000194.1:0-59056 GCA_031732855.1 Candidatus Competibacter sp. | reverse complement strand
TACCGCTAGCAACTTGCCCGCGAAACCGGCGCGACTTGGGCCAAGTTGCTGCTGATACCGTTTATCAATGGATTTTATGGTTCAGAATCGTAGGGCGGGTTAGGGCGCCAGCCCGTAACCCGCCGATTTGATTGCGGTTTCTGCGGGTTACGCTTCGCTAACCCGCCCTACATAGGAAGTATAAAACCTATCGGGAATTGGTATGACGATCCCCATCCTCGGCGGACTGCTGGCTCGGCAGCAGCGGCGCGATGGATTATTCAGTCTGCTGCTCTTGCTGGAATCTGGCGTGCCGATTCTGGAAGCGCTGCCATCGGCCGGCAAGAGCGTCGCCGACCCACTGTTGCGCGCCCGGTTCGTGGGTACGGCGGCGGCACTGGCCGATGGCCGGTCGGGGGTGGCCGAAACCCTGAACCGCTACGGCGTGGTGGACGATCCCGGTGCGGCGGCACTGTTTGCCAGCGGTGAAGCAGCGGGCCGGCTGGACGAAGTCATCCGCCATCAATTGCGCCAGTGGGACGCCCAATTGGATCGGCAATGGGATACGCTGGCGGAATGGCTGCCCCGCCTGTTTTACGCGGCAGTGGCGATCTTCATGGCGGCAAACATCGTGGGCGGTTATCGGGGAATGACCGTTCCGGGTTGACAGGTTTCTCGGGAGAAGACGATGACAACATTCCACCAACTGCGGATCCAGCAGCGGGAGTTATTGGACGATCTGGATGAACTGGATGTATCGGTCGCGGAATTGACCGTCGTGTTAAGCGAGTCGGTTGCCATCGATACCGACGAACTCACCGACCATCACCAACGACTGGCCTGGCTGCACCGGCAGCGGGCCGGCCTGCTGGTGGTGTTGAATGAGACGGAACGAGCGCTGCTGGCGTTCGGCGAGTCGGAAAGCTGGGAAGAGTAGAAACCGGCGCGCGAGCCCGCGGATCCGTTACCGCGGCGCCGGCCCGAATATCGGCGAATCCCCGCCGGAGGACTTATCGTTCGCTGAATTCCTCATACGCGCGCAGGGCCTCGGCGGCATACATCAAGGCCGGCCCCCCGCCCATGTACACGGCCACGGCCAGCGTTTCGTTCAATTGCTCCCGGGTCATTCCCAAACGCACCAGGACTTTCACATGGAAACCGATGCAGCCATCGCAGCGCGACGTGACTCCGATCGCGAGGGCAATCAACTCCTTCTGCAGTTCCGATAACACGCCCGGCGCCATCGCCGCTTTCGCCATGGCCCCAAAACCGGCCATGGTCCCGCCGGCCTCTTTACGGAAACCGCCAAGCGCCTGATTGATATCCTGGGTAATTTGCTTGAACGACTTGCTACTCATGACCTTTTTGCCTGATGGAATACCGATGACAGGGCCTGGTAACGCACCGGAAAGGTTAAGAAGGGGTATTACAGGTCTTGATGCCCAACACGGTGTACGCCGGGCAGAAGCGGAACACCCCACTCAGTAAAGGAACGACGCCGATCCAACCCCAAACCCCCACGGTTCCCGTGGCGGCCAGGGCGATCAATCCCAGCCCGGCAACGATTCGGATTATCCGATCACTATTTCCAACATTGACTTGCATGGCAAGACCTCTTTCAAGGGTGAAATGACGACGGCGCGAGGCGAACGATTGGGTGGCCGTACAAACTCCCTGATCCTTCGGCCCCACGCCAGTGATGTCCGCGGAGCGGCGTCGATTATTAATAATTAAATTATAATAATCTAATATATTATGTCAACCTGCCCATGCCCGCCTCTTCGGCGATAACCCGCAAGGTTTCCCCTCGATCGGTCCCTCTCAGGCCAGTCCCAGCAATCGCTCTTCTTCCTGCGTTTCCTGCTCCCGTTGCTGCAGGGTCCACATCTGGGCATACAACCCATCCTGTTGCAGCAATTCCCGATGAGTACCCTGTTCGCGCACCCGGCCGTGATCCAGAACCAGAATCTGGTCGGCATCGACGATGGTGGATAGCCGGTGGGCGATGACCAGCGTGGTGTGCTCGGCGGCCACCGCGCGCAAGGCTTGCAAAATCGCCTGCTCGGATTTGCTGTCCAGCGCCGAGGTCGCTTCGTCGAAGATCAGGATGCGCGGCCGTTTGAGGATGGCTCGGGCGATCGCCACCCGCTGCTTCTCGCCGCCCGACAGCTTCAGTCCCCGCTCGCCGACCAGGGTTTCGTAACCCGCCGGCAACGCGGCGATAAAATCGTGCAGTTGCGCCATTCGGGCGGCGGCGGCGACTTCCTCGCGGCTGGCCCCGGGCCGGGCATAGGCCAGGTTGTAATACAGCGTGTCGTTGAACAACACCGTGTCCTGCGGCACGATGCCGATGGCGGCGCGCAGGCTTTGCTGGGTCACGGCGCGAACGTCCTGGCCGTCGATCAGGACGCGTCCGCCCGTCACGTCGTAAAACCGGAACAGCAACCGCGCGAGGGTGGATTTTCCGGCCCCGCTGGCGCCGACCACCGCCAGCTTGCGACCCGGCGGGATGCTAAGGCTCACGTCGAACAGGATTTGCCGATCCGGTTGATAGCCGAAATTCACCCGCTCGAAGCGTAATTCGCCGTTTGTCACCGCCAGTTCGACCGCGTCCGAGGCGTCGCGGATTTCCGGGTTCCGCCCCAGCAGTCGCACCAGATCGTCCATGTCGGCCAGCGCGTACTTGATCTGCCGGTAAACGATGCCGAGAAAATTCAGCGGGATGAACAGCTGCAGCAGCAGGGCATTGACCAGCACCAGATCGCCCAGCGTCATCTGGCCGGCGGCGACCCGGCCGGCGGCGACGTACATGATCAGCGTCGCGCCAGCGGCGATGATGGCGCCCTGTCCGAAGTTTAGCACCGACATCGAAGTCTGGCTGAGCACCGCGCTGTTTTCCCAGGAGGCAAGAGTCGCGTCGCAACGCTGCAACTCCCAGCTTTCGTTGCCGAAGTATTTGACCGTTTCGTAATTGATCAGGCTGTCGATGGCCTCGTTGCCGGCCTGCGATTCCAGCCGGTTCATCAGATGACGATGCTCCATCCGCCAGTTGGTGATCGCCAGGGTAAAGGCGACGTAAGCGGCGACGCTGCCGAAGATGACGAGCGTGAAAACCGTGGGATAGCGGCCCAGCAGCAGTATCGCCGCCAGCAGGAATTCCACCACCACCGGCAGAATGCTGAAGGCCAGATAATTCAGCAGCGTGCTCAGGCTGCGCGCGCCCCGCTCCAGATCGCGGCTGATCGCGCCGGTCTTGCGCTCCAGGTGAAACCGCAACGACAGCTCATGTAAGTGAGCCAGAGTCAGGACCGTCAACCGGCGCATGGCGCGGTAGCGGACCCGAGCGAACAGCACGTCGCGCAGTTCGCCGAACAGGGCGTTGCCCAGTTTCAGCACACCGTAAGCCAGCAACAGGGTGGCCGGAAGCACGACCACGGCCTGATGGTGGGGGTCCAGGCTGTCCACAATCTGCTTGAGCGTCAGCGGCACGCCGATATTGGCGACCTTGGCCAGCACCAGACAGCCGAGGGCGAGCAACACCCGGCCGCGATATTCCCAGAGATAGGGCAGCAAGGCACGCAGGTTGACCCAGTCGCGGCGCTGCTGATGGGGCGATTCGGTATAGCGGAGGTCGGGACGCATGGCGGTTCGCCTGAAAAACGAAGGGCCATCCCTGGGGATGGCCCTTGTAATGCGAGAATTCCGAAGGACAACAGCTTACTTCGGTGCTTCGGCGGCGGCTTCCACCTTGATGCCGGTCTCGCCCAGCATATAGATGACGGCTTCCTTGATATTGGCCTCGGTCAGCGAAGGATCGCCACCCTTGGCGGGCATGGCGCGGATGCCGGATACCGCATGGGTCACCAGCGTATCCAGACCCTGAGCGAAGCGGGGTTCCCACTGATCCTTGGCGCCGGTCTTGGGCGCGCCCAGCGTACCGGCGGCGTGGCAGGCCGCGCAGACCTTGTTGTAGACCTCCTGTCCGGACAGTTTTACCGCCACGGCCGGCTTGGGCTGTTCGAAGGAAACCCGGGCGACCGGCTTGATGCGTTCGAGCACGGCAGCCTGTTTCCGCGAGCTATCGTCCGGGGCAACATTGCGGACGACGCCGATGAGGGCGGCGACCATGAACAGCACGACTGCCAGCAGCACCAACCCCGAGATCAGGGCAACGGACGTGGTCATAACGGATTTATCGGCTTGTGGATTCACACTATTAACCTCGCTGAACGCATTCTCAACCCGCACATCCCCGGATGCATTGCGGCGGACTCGGCTCGATTCGATGAATCTCCCGTCAGCCGAGCGCCAGCCTTCGCGGGAGCGCCGTTGGTGGGAAGGTTTGGGTTAGTTATCTTTTGACTTGGGAAGACTTAAACGCATTAATTATAACGTTATCGGCCTTTGCCTGAAAACCGTTGTCCCTCGCCCTGGGCCGGTCGGAAGCGCGTTATGTCGCGAGGATTTTCGGCGGGCATGAAAAGCTTTCGGCGAACACTGGACGGGAGACCGGAGTCCGGGTATTCTGTTTTTCTTCATCCACGCGCCCGTAGCTCAGTTGGATAGAGCGTCGGCCTCCGGAGCCGAAGGTCGTGAGTTCAAGTCTCGCCGGGCGCGCCAAGTTTTTCAAGTGGTTGCGGTGCTTCCTGCACACCAGGAAGGATACCGGCGCGACCATGTCGCGACGCTTCATCCAAAACCGCCACGGTGGCCCGAATATTCTCGGGCGCCATGCGTGCGTGGCGTTCGGTCATCTTGATGCTGGCATGGCCCAGCAGATCGCGAAAATGAAAATCCCGATCCCCGCGCTGTTTTCACGTCCTGCAAGCGCCATCCTTGCTGGTCGCAAAATACCCAGCCGGATGTCGGGCACTTCGCGGCACGAAAAGCAGCGCGACTGACCAGCGCGCCGTGGCATCGACCGGATGCTGCGCCGCTTGTCGGATTTGGTCCCAGCACTCTGCGGATGGATCAGCCGTTGCGACCAGTCCACACGATCCCATTTCAGATACAGTAGCTTCCCTCTCCGCATTCCGGTATGCAGCATCAACCGGATCGGATCGGGCAAATGGCCGGCACGGGGATCGCGGCCAGCAGTCTGAAACAGCGTTTCCGCTTCCGGGCCGGTCAGGTAGCGGACGCGGCCTTCTGGCTGGCGCAGTTTGCAATCACGGGTTATTGATGTGGCGGATCGCCCGCTCTTGGCTCGGATTGGGCGTGAAATTCACATCACGCCAGAGAACTCCAAGGCCCGTTCCGGCGACAAGCCGGTCTGGGCGGCCTGCAACCGCTGACGCATGACACGATATAGGATCAACGCCAGGAAGCAGAGCATGGCGTGGGCGCGGATGTGATCGGGCAAGCGATGATACACCGGACCGATCTCCAGTTCCGACTCGAGCACCCGGAAACCGCGCTCGATGTCGGCTAACGATTTGTAGCGGCTAACAATATCGGGCGCGGTCAGGTCCGGGGTATTGGTGACCAGCAGCAGCTTGCCGTCCAACAGTTCCGCCCGGGCGCGGGCCGCCTCATCGAGGTGATAACCGAACAGCTTGCCCTGGAGGTCGACCTTGATAATCCGGGACAGGTGCGCCTCGCCGACCGCCTGAAAAAAGCGCGCCGTCGCGCCGCGGTCCGACAGTCTGCGGCCCCGGTGGGTAACGCCCGCGTCTTGCCGGTCGAGCTTGTTGGCCCACGGGTCGGCCCGCGCGGTCAGTGCCTGGATCTGCTCGTCCCAGCAGGAATTGCTGGGCGATCACCCCTTCCTTGGCCATCCCGAACTGGCGCACATCGCCGCGGGGGATACTGTAGCCCTCGGCGCGGATCGTGGTCAGATCGTGGAACACCACCACCCAATCCTGCCCGATCAGCGGGCGCAGCACCCCCGCCACCACGGCCTCCACCTCCGCGTGATGATCCATCAGGGCATCCATGCCGCGCAGGAGGTGCTGATGGGTCACCCGGGGCAACTCAACCCCCGGCAGGGCGACCGTTTCCAACCAGCGCAGTACCCCCACAGCTTGGAGTCGGGGTCACACAAGCGGTTGAAGACCATGAGCCGGAGCAAGGCCTCGACATCGATGCGGCGGCGGGTCTTGGCAAAGATGCCCCGCAAGGCCAACAAGCCCAAGCCGGTCCATAATTCGGCGAGCGCCCAGACCTCGCCCAGGGTCCGGGTCGATTCGAACCAGATCGGGTGGATTGCGGTGCATGGCACCTTATCCACCCGACCATGTACCGGCTCTTTAAATGCCTTGCGGCGGTAACCGGGTCGCGGACCTCGCCGGCCCGGTGGATAACCGGCCGGCGGAACACTACACTGGAATTCCCCGGCCAAGGTACCGCAAGGAGAACCGCCTGTGGACCACGCGTTGTGGAAAACCTGTCTCGAAAGACTGGAACGCGAATTGTCCGAACAACAATTGAGCACCTGGATCCGGCCGCTGCACGCGCTGGATGACGCCGGCGGCCTGCGCCTGCTCGCGCCCAACCGCTTCGTGCTCGACTGGGTCAGGAAACATCATCTGGCCCAGATCCAGGGCGTGCTGGAGCAATTGCGGCCGGAGCAGCCGCCGCGAGTATCGCTGGAAATCGGCAGCGGCGCCGTCCAAGTCCCCGGGACCGATGAAACGCCCGAGGAGGAACCTCCCATCGAACCTGCCGCGGCCACCGACGCCGGTCAACTGTTGAGGAGCGGCGCTCTCAATTCCGATTTCACCTTCGCGACCTTCGTCGAGGGCAACTCCAACCAGATCGCCCGGGCCGCCTGCCTGCAGGTCGCCCAAAATCCCGGCAAGGCCTACAACCCGCTGTTCATCTACGGGGGCACCGGCCTGGGCAAGACCCACCTGATCCACGCGGTCGGCAACATGCTGCGCGAGCGCGATCCCAATGCTCAGGTGGTCTATCAGAACTGCGAGCACTTCGTGGCCGACATGGTGCGCTCCCTGCAACATAACGCCATCAACGAATTCAAGCGCCGCTACCGGTCGCTGGACGCCCTGCTGATCGACGACGTGCAGTTCCTGGCGGGCAAGGAACGCTCGCAGGAGGAGTTTTTCTACACCTTCAACAGCCTGCTCGAAAGCCGCCAGCAGGTGATCCTGACCTGCGACCGCTACCCCAAGGAAGTCGCCGGGCTGGAGGACCGCCTCAAGTCGCGCTTCGGTTCCGGTCTGACCGTGGCCATCGAGCCGCCGGAACTGGAAACCCGGGTCGCCATCCTCAAGAGCAAGGCCGAACAGGCCCGGCTCCACCTGCCCGACGAGGTCGCCTTCTTCATCGCCCAGCGCATCCGCTCCAACGTCCGCGAGCTGGAAGGCGCGCTGCGGCGGGTCTACGCCAACGCCCAGTTCACCGGCAAGCCCATCACTCCCGCCTTCGCCAAGGAAGTCCTGAGCGATCTGCTGACCTTGCAGGACAAGCTGGTCACCATCGAAAACATCCAGAAGACCGTGGCCGACTATTACAGGATCCCGGTCAGCGACCTGCTGTCCAACAGCCGGCTGCGCACCCTGTCCCGTCCCCGGCAGATGGCGATGGCGCTGACCAAGGAACTGACCGATCTCAGCCTGCCGGACATCGGCGAGGCCTTCGGCGGGCGCGATCACACCACGGTGATGCACGCCTGCCGGAAGATCCGGGAACTCCAGCGCCAGGACTCCCAAATCCGCGACGATTACACCAATTTGTTCACGACCCTCACCAACTGAAAAAATGCCTGTTGATAACTTTGTGGATAAGTTGAATAACTTTTTCCCCGGCGGTTAAAGGTATTTTTAATGAATAAAACCGATGACTAAAGCTTATTTAAATGATGATCTTGCTAACGTAACAATGTTATTTTTTCCTGTTTGACGTATAATTTCGTCGAACCCATGAAAAGTTGGAAAAACAGCCTGTGGATAAGTCTGTGGATAACTTTGCCATTTCTGTGGATAAGTCGGCCAAACCTGTGGATAAGTCTGTGGATAACTTTTGGCCCCAAAAAAGTTATCCACAGGAAAACCGACTTATCCACATTTTATCCACAGACTTATCCACAGGCAAAAATGATCCAATAAATTGATAAATAACAACAAAAAAAAGTTATCCACAGAAAATCGCCTTGCTAATAATAATAATCTTTTAAATATATATAAGAGTTGTTCCTTACTGTTGAACGGCGCGAAAATTGGGCGCCATCAGAGAGAATAATTTTAATAACCCCTGACCCAAGTCAGGATTTGGCCGCCCCGGACCGAGCCCAGGGCCTGTGAACCCATTGGAGAACCCATGAAACTGGAAGCCAAGCGCGAGCAGCTTCTCAAACCGCTCCAGTCCGTCATCGGCGCGGTCGAACGCCGGCAGACCCTGCCGATTCTGAGCAACGTACTGCTGGTGGCGCGGGAGCGGGAGCTGACCATGACGGCCACCGACCTGGAAGTGCAATTGTCGGTCCGGGCCGAATTGCCGGTGGAAACGCCCGGCGAAACCACCCTCCCCGCCCGCAAGTTGCACGACATCCTGCGCGCCCTGCCGGAGGACGCCGCCGTGACGCTGAGCGTCGAGGGCGAAAAAGCCACGGTGCGGTGCGGCCGCAGCCGCTTCACCCTCATCCCCCTGCCGGCCGGCGATTT
Source organism: Candidatus Competibacter sp. (assembly GCA_031732855.1). GTDB lineage: Bacteria > Pseudomonadota > Gammaproteobacteria > Competibacterales > Competibacteraceae > JAVMKJ01. Next base: position 50,456 of record JAVMKJ010000194.1, on the reverse strand, counting down.
CCCCACCCTGGAGGATTTGCCCTTCACCGGGGACATCCGCCTGGCCCAGGGCACCCTGCGCGGCCTGATCGAGCGCACCCATTTCGCCATGGCCCAGCAGGACGTGCGCTACTACCTGAACGGCCTGTTGCTGGAGGTCGGTCCAGGCGGGCTGCGGGTGGTCGCCACCGACGGCCACCGGATGGCGTTCCAGGAATTGCCGATCGAGGTCGCGACGGCGGAAACGCGCCAGGTCATCGTGCCGCGCAAGGGCGTGCTGGAACTGATGCGGCTGCTGTCCGACAGCGAGGCCGAAGTCGTGCTCGGGCTCGGCGCCAACCACATCCGGCTGGTGCTGGGAGAAATCCGCTTCACCTCCAAGCTGATCGACGGCAAGTTCCCCGACTACCAGCGCGTCATCCCCCGCGAGAGCAGCCGGGTGGTGATCGCCGACCGACTGGTGTTGCGCGGCGCCCTGGCTCGGGCCGGCATCGTGCTCAGCGACAAGACCCAGGGCATCCGCCTGCAACTGGACGACTGGATCCTGCGGGCGCAGGCCCAGAATCCCGAGCAGGAAGAAGCCGAGGAGGAAATCGAGATCAACTACAGCGGCGGTCCGATGGAGATCGGCTTCAACGTCACCTACCTGCTCGACGCGCTGGGGGCGCTGGCCGGCGAACTGGCCAAGCTGTCCTTTTCCGACGCGGCGAGCAGTTGCCTGATCGAGGAAACCGAGGGCGGCGGCGGCAAGCACGTCATCATGCCGATGCGACTTTGAGGCGAGCGGTCGGCTGGTGGCCGGTTTCGTGGGGCGGATCGGGCGCGTGGCGCCGTAATCCGCCGTTTCATGGCGCTTGCGACCAGCACGGCGCACTACGTTCCGCCATTGCGTCCCACATCACATCGGGGGTGGATCTGACGTGCGGGCCGCCACCCTCGACATCGCCGGCTTCCGCAACCTGCGGCGGATCAGCCTGTCCTGCGCGCCCGGTTTGAACCTGCTGGTCGGGCCCAACGCCTCCGGCAAGACCAGCCTGCTGGAGGCGTTGTACTTTCTGGGTCGTGGTCGCTCGTTCCGCACGCGCCAGCCCAGGGAATTGATCCAAATCGACGCGCCGGCCTTCCGGGTGGCGGCGGTCATGAACGGCGCCGACGGTCGACCGGTGCCGGTCGGCGTCGAACGCGGCCCCCGCGACCTGGTCGCCCGCATCGGCGGCGCTCCGACCCGCTCGCTGGCCCAACTGGCCCGGCAGGTGCCGGTGCTGCTGCTCAATCCCGACAGCCACCGCCTGCTGGAAGATGGGCCGCAACAGCGGCGTCGCTTCATGGACTGGGGGCTGTTCCACGCCGAGCCGGGCTTTCTCGACGCCTGGCGGCGCTACGGCGCCGCGCTGCGCCATCGCAACGCCGCCCTGCGATCCGGTTCCGCCGATCGGGTGGTGGATGCCTGGGACGGCGAACTGGCGGCCGCGGCGGCGATCCTCGACCGGCTGCGCGAAACCTTCTGTGAGGCTCTGGGAAGCGTTCTGGAGCCGCTGGCGGGGGCAACCCTGGGTGAGATGGCGGTTCGGGTGGATTATCGCCGTGGCTGGCCTCTGGAGCCGCCCGGGCGGGATTGCGCCGGCTGGCCGCGGGCCGGGCGCGATCAGGACCGCCAGCAGGGCCATACCCGACTCGGGCCGCACCGGGCCGATTTCACCGTCCGCGTCGCCGGCCGGTCGCCGGCCGAGGGACTGTCCCGCGGCCAGCAGAAGCTGCTGGTCATCGCCCTGGTGCTCGCGCAGGCGGAACTGTACCGGCGTCATGCCGGCGACGCCTGCATCCTGCTGATCGACGATCTGCCGGCGGAACTGGACCCGGGCAATCGGGCGCGGGTGATGCGGGCGCTGGCGGCGCTCGACACCCAGTTGTTCGCGACCGCCATCGAGCCGGGGCTGCTCGACGCCGCCGCCTGGCGCGAGCCGCGGACCTTCCATCTCGCCGCCGGCGAGATCACCGCCGCTTCCTGACGCCGTCGCCCCTCCTCGACCATGCGCGGCGGGGTATGCAAAGTGGTATAATCGCGCTCCGTTACGGATTCAGGAAGCGGCATTTCTATGAACGATTCGTCCTACACCTCGTCGAGCATCACGGTCCTGGAAGGGCTGGACGCGGTCCGCAAGCGGCCAGGCATGTACATCGGCGACACCGACGACGGCACCGGCCTGCATCACATGGTGTTCGAGGTGGTGGACAACTCGATCGACGAGGCGCTGGCCGGCTACTGTACCGAAATCAGCGTGACCGTCCACGCCGACGAGTCGGTGACGGTGGTGGACAACGGCCGGGGCGTTCCCACGGACGAGCATTCCAAGGGTCGTTCCGCCGCCGAGGTGATCATGACCGTGCTGCACGCCGGCGGCAAATTCGACGACCGTTCCTACAAGGTCTCGGGCGGCCTGCACGGGGTCGGCGTGTCGGTGGTCAACGCCCTGTCCGAGTACCTGCGGCTGACCATCCGCCGCGACGGCAAGGTTCACCAGCAGGAGTACCGGTTGGGCGATCCGCAGGCGCCGCTGCGGGTGATCGGCGAGACCGAACTGACCGGCACCGAAATCCGCTTCAAGCCGAGCTCGACCATCTTCACCAACATCGACTTCCACTACGACGTGCTCGCCAAGCGGCTGCGCGAGCTGTCGTTTCTGAACTCCGGCGTGTGTATCCGACTGCGCGACAAGCGTACCGGCAAGGAAGACTGCTTCGAGTATCAGGGCGGCATCAAGGCCTTCGTCGAGCACCTGAATCGCAACAAAACGCCCCTGCACGACAACGTGTTCTATCTGGACACCAGCCGCGACGGCATCCAGGTGGAGCTGGCGATGCAGTGGAACGATTCCTATCAGGAAAACGTGTTCTGTTTCACCAACAACATCCCGCAGCGCGATGGCGGCGCTCATCTAGCCGGCCTGCGCGGCGCCCTGACCCGTACCCTGAACCAGTACATGGACGCGGAAGGGATTCTCAAGAAGGCCAAGGTCGAGACCAGCGGCGACGACGCCCGCGAGGGTTTGACCGCGGTGTTGTCGGTGAAGCTGCACGATCCGAAGTTCTCCTCCCAGACCAAGGACAAGCTGGTGTCGTCCGAAGTCAAGCCGGTGGTCGAGTCGGTGGTGGCGGAGAAGCTCCAGGAGTTTCTGCTGGAGAATCCCGGCGAGGCCAAGTCCATTACCGGCAAGATCATCGACGCCGCCCGCGCCCGCGAGGCCGCCCGGCGCGCCCGCGAGATGACCCGCCGCAAGGGCGCTCTGGATATCGCCGGCCTGCCGGGCAAGCTGGCCGACTGCCAGGAGAAGGATCCGGCGCTGTCGGAACTGTTCCTGGTCGAGGGCGATTCCGCCGGCGGTTCGGCCAAGCAGGGCCGCGACCGCCGCTTTCAGGCGATCCTGCCGCTGAAGGGCAAGATCCTGAACGTGGAAAAGGCCCGTTTCGACAAGATGCTGGCCTCGGTCGAAGTCGGCACGCTGATCACCGCCCTGGGTTGCGGCATCGGCCGGGAAGAGTTCAATCCCGATAAGCTGCGTTACTATCGTATAATTTTAATGACGGATGCCGACGTCGATGGCTCGCATATCCGTACGCTTTTATTGACATTTTTTTACCGGCAAATGCCTGAATTGATCCAGCGCGGGCACATTTACATCGCCCAGCCGCCTCTGTACAAGATCAAGAAAGGCAAGCAGGAGCAATACGTCAAGGACGATACGGAATTGTCCGAGAATCTGCTGCAGACCGCGCTGGACGGGGCGGTCCTGGCGCCCGGAAACGATGGTCCGCCTCTGACGGGGAAGGCGCTGGAAGACCTGGCCCGCGGCCACATGGCGGTCGCGGCGCTGATCGGGCGCTTGTCCCGCCGCTACGACGCCGCGTTGCTCGAACGGCTCATCCACCTGCCGGCCCTGGATGAGGAACGGTTGCGCGACGCGACCTGGCTGAGCGAGTGGGCCGAAACCCTGGTCGAACGGTTGAACGCCGGGTCGGGCCAGCGCCCGGTCTACGCGGCCACCATCGAACCCCGCATGGACGGCGAGGGTCACGGCATCTCCGTCACCCGCCGCACCCACAGCCTGGACCGTCACATCCGACTGACCGCCGAATTTTTCGGCTCCACCGAATACGCCAGCGTGGTTCGGCTCGGCGCCCGACTGGCGGGTTTGTTCGACAACGGCGCGGAGGTCCGGCGCGGCGATCGCGCCAGGGAGGCGCGCGATTTCCGCGAGGTCATGGACTGGCTGCTGGAAGACGCCCGGCGCGGCCAGCACATCCAGCGCTACAAGGGTCTGGGCGAAATGAATCCGGAACAACTGTGGGAAACCACCATGGATCCGGCCACCCGACGCCTGCTCCAGGTCCGCATCGAGGACGCCATTGCCGCCGACGAGATTTTCACCACCCTGATGGGCGATCAGGTCGAGCCCCGGCGGGATTTCATCGAGCAAAATGCCTTGGACGTGCTGAATTTGGATGTTTGAGGGTACTGCTGAGCGTCATGAAGAGTATTGTCGGGCTCAAAAAACTGGAAGGTGGCTTTTTCGGATATAGCGAAAGAGGAAAAGATTTTTGGATATGTTGAATTGTTGGAAAGCATTGCCAAGGTACTGAGGCATTGGGAATAAGCTCAGTAACTATAGGCAACTAATCTAGGAGAGTACTGAGATTGAATGCAAAGGTTTTTATTTCATGGTCAGGAGATCGAAGCTGTAAGGTTGCTAATGTGATTCATGGTCTACTTGAGAAATTAATCCCGCCAAATAGCCAGTGGTTTTCAGTTAAGAACATAGGTCCAGGCGATAGATGGCGTAATGAAGTTAGCACAGCACTGGAAGAGTGCAATTTTGGTATTATCTGTGTAACACAGGAAAATGTAGAAGCGCCTTGGCTCCTTTTTGAGGCGGGAGCTTTGGCTAAGTCTCTTGATAAAGGAAAGGTCGTTCCAATTTTGGTTAACTTGGAAATAAAACGCCTGAAAGATCCATTAGCGCAGTTTCAAGCAGTTTCTGCCAATAAGAAAGGCATAAAAGAACTTGTGTTAAAATTAAACAATGAATTAGGGATAGATGTTGATCTTTCCAAATCTTTTGAAGCTTGTTGGCGTAAGTTCAGTAACAAAATTAAGATATTATCCGAAAAAGAATATCCGGTTTCCGACGATTCATATAGTAATCTTACGGAAGTTTCAAAAAAGCTATTTAAGCATAAAATTACGCTCATTGATAGTGATTTTTCGGTAGATCGCAATAAATTGAACGAAGTAGTTCGTGCTACATATAACGATATAGGATTGAGTGAAATTATAGAAAAAGTTATTGAAGATAACTTCCATTTATATATTAACTTCGCTCATAATGAATGCTATTATTCAATACCATTAAAATCTCCAAGAGATCCAAATCCTGATAAAGATGTGGCTAAAGCAGAAGTTAGGCCACGCCTTGGTAAGTGGATACTTAATTCATTAGACATTTCTACTGCTGCACCTCTTGGTATTATCTTTCGATATGATAAAGATTCTACATCTTGGGAACACCAGTGTGACAATAGCATGTTGTTTTCACAGGGCGTAAATTCACCTCACTCCCCACTTGTATATGTTTTTAATATTCCTTTATCAGCTTCAGGTTTAAGCGACAAAGCATTCCGTAAATCCTCCCTCGTGCGTTGCATTCAAGGTAAAACTAATGATTTTGAAGGGTTTCAAACTGCTCTAATAAATTTGTTAACTGCATTAAAAAGTAACACATATATGGGCATAGAAATAAAAGAATCCCTTCACTTGCCAGTTTTCTCAACTCCAAAAATAGGTATGGTCATCCAGCCCATAGGTGGAAGAAAAATACCTCGTGATTTGCCTAGCCTTCTATTGCTTAGGTGTTGTGCTGAGCACTTTTTAGGGTGTTTAATATCTAAAATTAAACATCTTACACAAAGCGGAGAATAATTTAAGATGAAAAAGCTAGCATTGATAACTCCTAGCAACAATTACTTTCAAGAAAGTATTTTCCCACCCCTCGGACTAATAGCACTCCGATCTGCAATAAGACAGCAACTCCAGCTAGATGTGGCAATACTGGATGGCTTAAAGTATTCCTATGAAACAATTAAGGGAATTGCCGATGAATTTGATATTATTGGACTTCAAGTACATTCATTGAATTCTAAGGAGGCTGTTTCAATTGGGAGAAAGCTAAGATCTTATAAGCGTAAAGTAATGATCGGTGGCCCTGAAGTCACAATTTCCAGAAATCTAAACTGGGCATCTGATGCATTTGACTTAGCAGTACTCGGTCACATATCCAAGAACGTTATTATGTCCATAGATGAATTATTAACAAATAAAATAAGAGAACCAAAAATAGTGATTGGACATAATCAATTTAGCGGAAGAATTGATTATTCTCGACTAGATTTAAAAACGTATTGGTCTCGTTCCCAGCAGACTGGGCGTGAATATCGACATGCACCAGTGATTTCCCATTTGGGTTGTACTTTTCGTAACCATACAAAAGGAGGATGTTCGTTTTGCGCCGACGTAAGTAATATTAGTGCAATGAGAAATCTTGATGATTTAACTCACGAAGTATGGCAATTATATTCTATGTATGATGTTAAGTCATTTTTCTGTGTGGGTGAGAATTTGGCGCAAGAATACATGTACCATATTTTGAAACCTCATCTTTTTCCAAAAGATATCTCTTGGTCATTTTTCGCTAGAGCTTCTGAAATCACTCCAAAAACAGTGTTGCTTTTGAAGGCATTTGGTGTGCGAGAAATACGACTTGGAGTTGAGTCAGGGGATTCACAGATACTTGCGGCTATCTCTAAGGGAGAAAACTTGAATAGTATAGAGAATGCTATTCGTCTTCTTGATTCCTCTGGAGTGACTACTACAGCATCATTTGTTCTCGGGCTTCCTGGAGAATCTCATCTATCTCTTCAAAAAACAGTGAATTTGGCGAAGAAATGGTCTCAGATATATTCAAATCTGTTTGTCTCTGTTTCAATTGTGATGCCAATTCCTGGCAGCCGGATAGGGAAACTTGCCGATGTCGAGGCTGGAGACGGAGTAACAACTGACCATCAAAAAGATTTCATCATGCGTTTTACAAATATTTCATGGCAGAATTTAATGCAGGCCGCAGAAGAAATTTCATCACTGCCTAGATCTGTTGATCCAGCAACAACAATGGTTGATGCCCCTTGGAGGAGGAGTGTGAATGAAACAAAGTGGAAGACAGCACCATACGTACGTTGCGCGTGATACAAAAGGCCGGACCTTTTTCTCGATCTTGGCCATTTTTGCCGATATAGAAAGCTCATAGAATATAGCTTTAGGTATTGACGCTCCGAACGGAATACAGTGGATTTGGATTGGCAGCCATGCTGAATACGACAAATTTATTGCCTAATAAAAACTTGCATCCGACCCCGCTAACGCGAGGCGCCTGAAGCCATTCGATATACAAAGAAGTATCAAAATTTCGTATTCGTAAGTGACTCTCCAACCTGCCCGGACCCCCACAGAAACCGACGAAGAACCAGATAGTTGGTATTCTGTTGGCAATGGTCGCGCAAAATGCCTAGCTCCATAGGCTGCGCATTCATCGGCCCGCGATCCAAGGCAATGATCCCGGGTTGGCGTTAAAATTTTCCCAACACGCTTGACTTACTGTTTTTCCCGCCTATAATCCGCCCCCCATGAACATAACCCAGCGCACCTTTAACCTTTCGTCCATCGTCGGCCGGCCAATGCCGACAGCGCATCCTTGCGCGCCCACGATGGATTCGATGCGGACCTGACGAGAATACAGGCTCGGGAGGTCCGCGCAAGGCGACCTTCCGAGCGGGAATACCAAACCCCGGTCGGCGGCGAGCCTTCCGGGGTTTTTGTTGTCTGGCGTCCGGCGGAAAGATTTTGAAATCCCCGCCGGCAAGGTTCGAAGCAGCCCCGTCGACGCACAGCGGTACCGGTTCGAACGCCGGTCCGGCGCGCCAACGCTAGCCATCGCACGGCGTGTGTCGGGCGGACGATGGGACTTCGAAGCACGGAAAGTAGCTCAGCGGGTAGAGCATCTGACTCATCATCAGACGGCCGAGGGTTCGACTCCCTCCTTTTCCACCATGGATAAAGCCCTGAACAGGCTTGCGGTTCGAATCCGCCTCATCGACTGTAGTACCCCGGGAGCCACCCCGGCGGGCGGTCGCTTGCCCGGCGCTTCGACATCGGGACGGTCGCCGACCCGCGCCGTCCGCGCGGTCCCGCGCGACGGGGAATCGAGCTGAAGTCATGATCGGCCAGCCGGGCGCGACGCTCGCCAGCAAGGACGCTGGCCGCCGCGCGAGGCCCGCCGATCATCGACCCGGCAGCGACCCGTCGTCCGCCGCGCGGACGTGGGGTGTGCTCCCAACCTTTTAACCCCTTTCATCAACCAACCGGCAGGAGCAGGTCTCGATGACATCCTGACGCTCGGCGGTGGCGGGCCGGAAACGGCGCCGACCAGCAACACGCCACGCTCGCCCGCCGGATTTCGGCGGAACAGGAAGAATGCACTCGAACTTCACAAGGAGAACCAAGATGTTGGGTTACAAGCGAATCGTGATCGCCCAGAACGAGCGTGGGCTCCATCTGTACGACCGCCGGCTGGTGGCCATTCTGGAGCCGGGAATCTACCGCTGGTTCGATCCGCTGAACCGCCACGAGGTGCAGCGCTACGATCTGACCGTTGCCGAGTTCGAGCACCCCTGGCTGGACGTGCTGTTGAAGGCCGACGCGGGGCTGATCGAACGCCATTTGCAGGTCGTCGAGACCGGCGACCGGCAGGTTGGCCTGATCTACAAGAACGGTCGTCTGGATGGCGTGTTGCCGCCCGCGACCCGTCGGGTCTACTGGCGGGGTCCGGTGGAGGTTCGCGTCGAGTCGATCGACATCGCCACCGATTACGCCCTGTCGCGGGCGCACGCGGCCCTGCTGGCGCGGCCGTCGGCGACCCTGGTCAAGAATGTGACCGGTTTCATTCAGGTCGCCGAGGTGGAGGATAACCATATCGGTCTGTTGCTGGTGGACGGCGAACTGGTGCGCACGCTACCGCCCGGCCTGCACGCCTTCTGGCGGTTCAATCGGGCGGTGAAGGTGGAGTCGGTGGACCTGCGCTTGCAGACCCTGGAGGTCTCCGGCCAGGAAATTCTGACCAAGGACAAGGTCAGCCTGCGGGTGAACCTGTCGGCGGTCTACCGGGTGGCCGAGCCGGTGAAGGCCCGCGCCGAACTGGGTAACTTTACCGAGTACCTGTACCGTGCCTTGCAGTTCGGTCTGCGCCAGACCATCGGTACGCGTACCCTGGACGTGCTGCTCGGCGACAAGGACGAACTGGATCGGGCGGTGTGGGATTACACGGTTGAGAAGGTTCGGCCGCACGGTCTGGAACTGGAGACGGTCGGCCTGAAGGACGTGATCCTGCCCGGCGAGATGAAGGACATTCTCAACCAGGTGGTGCAGGCGGAGAAGGTGGCGCAGGCCAACGTCATCCGCCGGCGCGAGGAAACCGCCGCCACCCGCTCGCTGCTCAACACGGCGAAGCTGATGGAGGAGAATCCCCTGCTGCTGCGGCTCAAGGAACTGGAGGCGCTGGAGAAAGTGGTGGACAAGGTCGAGCGGCTGACCGTGTTCGGTGGCCTGGATGGCGTGTTGCGCGACACGGTGCGCATCGACCTGCCGGCGCATTGATCGCTGTTAAACTGGAGCCCGGCCGCATGGCCGGGCTTTTTATACCACTGTCCACCGGGATTCCGCCAATATAGCGCTCCTATCTGATTCGTGGAACCGCCGTTTCGAACCACCCCGGCGCTCCGCGCCACCCCTCCTTATCCAAGGAGGGGAATTTCCACAACCTGGATAGGAACGCTATATACAGCTTGACGCCGATCAGCATCGTTCGATTCTGCTTCGACGAGAAATTCGGGATTCCACGCCAGCCCGGACCGACTCCGGCGGCTGGACGTATTCGCGACTCGTTCCACCTTCCGGCCCAATCCCATTAGCCTGTCGGCAGCGAAACTGGAACGCATCGTGACTGACCGGGGTCGGGTGGTGCAGTATCTGATGTGCGTGGATCTGCTAATGGAAACTTCATCCTTGGAGGTAAGCTATGGACACGAAGATCACCGGGGAAATTCTAGAGAGCTACTTGAACTGCAAATACAAAGGATACCTGAAGCTGATTCGTGAACAAGGTAACGTATCACCCTATGAATTATTGCAGAAAGAGACCAGAAACCATGTACGACAAGCGGCCACGCATAAACTTGTAACTCGATACCAAGAAGTCGATACCGCACATGGTGTCACCCTAACACTTGCGACACTAAAACGGGGGATATCATTATTCTCAGACGTGATTCTAGAAGATCAGAGGATTGCAGTCCACTTTGATTCTCTCCAGAAAGAAGTTGGCCCATCACGACTAGGAGAATTTCACTACATTCCCGTATTATTCCACGAGGCAAAAAAACTCAACAGACAACATAAAACCCTGCTCGCAATACATGGCTGCATCCTCGGTGATATTCAGGGAAAGCAACCACAGGTTGGGATTCTGATCCATGGCCGCGAATGCAATACCACAAAATTCAAGCTGGATTCTGGCGATAAAAGTGCTCGACGAGCACTACAAGAAATTAAGGAAATCCAAGAGACTGGTGTAGCTCCAGTATTAATGCTTAACCGGCACTGCCAAATTTGCGAGTTCTGCCAACGGTGCCATGTTGATGCGACAGCAAAGGATGACCTCAGTTTGCTACAAGGATTGAGTCAGAAAGAAATCCGAAAGTACAATAAGAGAGGAATCCTCACTGTCACTCAACTATCCTGTACCTTCCGTCCACAAAAAAGAAATAAGCGATCAAAGCAAAAAAGTCAACCACACAATCCGGCTTTACAGGCGCTGGCTATTCGGGATAAGAAGATCTACGTGCTTGGTATACCTAAACTGCCATGCACCTCAACACAGATTTATTTAGATCTCGAAGGTGACCCGGAACGCGGATATATATACCTGCTTGGTATGATTATCGTGAGGAATGGAGCAGAAGAGCATCACTCATTTTGGGTAGACAGCCAAGCTGAGGAATCCCATCTGTTCCAGAAATTTCTCGATGTAGTGAATCGTCTCGACGACTTTTACCTCTACGCTTATGGTAGTTATGAGGCAATATTCTTGCGACGAATGATAAAAGATTTGGGCCAACAGGAGGTTGGCGACAAGATCCTTGCTCGTGTTGTCAACATTCTCTCAATCATTTATTCGCATATCTATTTCCCTACATATTCCAATAGCTTGAAGCATATCGGTGGCTATCTGGGTTTTAACTGGACTGAAGCCGATGCTTCAGGCATACAGAGCATTGTGTGGCGAAATAAGTGGGAGCAAACTGGTTCGCAGGCACTCAAAGAAATGCTCGCAACATACAATTTGGAAGACTGTGCTGCATTGAAGAAGGTAACAGAGTTCCTTTATGCCATCTGCCCGAAGCAAGCTTCGGCGACGCAACCCAAGACCATAACCCACGAAGGTTACCCTGTATCGCAAGTAGGAGAGATGAGTCCAGATTCTAGCCGTCCAGACTGGGGCCGGACAGAGTTCACTATCCCTGATTTCAGGATTATCAACAAATGCGCATACTTCGATTATCAAAGAGATAAAATCTTTATTCGAACAAACGAGGCTCTAAAGAAAAAGAGATCTAAAAGACACAGTAGGCAGGGCAAAAAAGATATTTTGGCAAATAATACCATTGAAATCAGTAGCCAAAAATGCCCTAGCTGTAGAGGGACAGAGATAACTCGGCAGATGGATAGGCGGTTAGTTCGCTTAGCTCGAAACCTTCAAATCACGCAAAGCGGTATCAGCAGATGGGTAATACGGTTTACGACTACTCGGCATTGCTGTTTGACATGTGGCAAGCGGTTCTTACCCGAAGAATATCTTCGTTCGGACGAGTATTTCCATTCCCTGAAAAGCTGGGCCATGTATGAATATGTGGCATGTCGATCTAGTTTTTCAAAAATCGCAAAGAGGTTTAATGACTATTTTGGGTTACCTGTATCCACAGTTGATGTATTCACATTTAAGCAGTTACTATCCCAATATTATGAGGAAACTTCCAAGCAAATTCTGGCCAAGATGATAGGTGGTACTTTTATCCATGTGGACGAGACGGAGGTTCATCTCACGCGTGATGGCAAAGGGTATGTGTGGGTCTTCACAAATATGGAAGAAGTCTTATATATCTACAGGAAATCACGAGAGGGAAGCTTTCTAAATAATATGCTAAAAGATTTTCGAGGTGTATTAATTTCTGATTTTTACGCGCCTTATGACGCTCTTCCATGTGAACAGCAAAAGTGTTTAATCCACCTTATCAGGGACTTTAATAATGATATACAGGCTAATTCATGGGATGAAGAACTTAAAAAACTCGCATCCGATTTTGGTAAATTACTACGCAATATCATCGACACTATTGACAATTATGGACTCCAGAAAAAATACCTTGGAAAGCATAAACGGGATGTTGATCAATTCTTCAAAAATATCTCGGGGAAGATTTACCGTTCTGAAGTGACTGAAGACTACCGTAAAAGATTGGTGAAGTATCAGGATAAACTATTTACGTTTATTAATCATGATGGCGTACCATGGAATAATAACAATGCGGAACACGCCATTAAGGAATTTGCTTATTATCGAGAGGTTGTTGATTATCAGATTTCAGAATCTGGCCTAAATTCTTATCTTATCCTTTTAAGTCTCTATATAACCTGCAAATATAAGGGAGTTAATTTTCTTAAATTTCTCATTTCACAGGAGAAAGATATCGATGAATTTTGTGAAAATCCTAACAAGGAACGAATATTGCCACAGATAGAATTGTGCCCGAAGGGTTTTATATTTTCTCGTAGAGTTCGTAGAAAAAATAAACATACTAAAAATCAGGACAGCGTTGGAATAATAAACGATATTCCAGTCGAAAAAGTCATCAGCCATACTGAAAAAGACTGAATTCCATATTTGTGGATTTTTTCCGCGAGGGTGGCGCAGGCCAACGTCATCCGCCGGCGCGAGGAAACCGCCGCCACCCGCTCGCTGCTCAACACGGCGAAGCTGATGGAGGAGAATCCCCTGCTGCTGCGGCTCAAGGAACTGGAGGCGCTGGAGAAAGTGGTGGACAAGGTCGAGCGGCTGACCGTGTTCGGTGGCCTGGATGGCGTGTTGCGCGACACGGTGCGCATCGACCTGCCGGCGCATTGATCGCTGTTAAACTGGAGCCCGGCCGCATGGCCGGGCTTTTTTCGACTTTGCATGATAGTCTCAGCAGCATCTCGCCAAGCCGTCGGCGATGCCGGCGCGCGCGGCCCGAACCGTTGCGAGGACTCGATTTTGCGCCGCCTTTTCGTGTTGTTGATCGCTGGATGGTCCGGGTTTTTCGTGATGGCGATCGAGCTGTTGAGCGGGCGCATTCTCGCCCCGAATTTTGGCAACAGCATCTATGTCTGGGGAGGGGTGATCACGGTCTTCATGCTGGCGCTGTCGGTCGGCTATCTCCTGGGCGGCCGATTGTCGCTGTATGACCCGACCTTGCGCCGGCTGGCGCTGATCCTGATGGTCGGGGCCTCGACCACCATCCCGGTGATTCTCCTGGGCAATCCAGTCCTCGACTGGATCTTCGACCTGGTTCAGGATCCCCGTTACGGCTCCCTGATATCGGCCACCCTGCTCTTCTTCGTCCCGACCACCATAGCCGGAATGGTATCGCCCTATGCCGTCCGCCTGCTGGTGAACGAATCCCAGCGGAGCGGTCAGTTGGCGGGGCTGCTTTATTTTTTCTCGACTTTCGGCAGCGCGGTGGGAACCATCCTGACGTCGTTCTATCTCGTTCTCTATTTCGAGATCGACCAGATTCTGGCCGGCCTGATCGGCATTTCGCTGATTTTGGGTTTTCTTGCCATCCTGTTCGGAAATTCCACCGATGCGCCAGGCCAATAGGCTCAATACGCTGATCGCTTTTGTCGCTTCGCTCGTGACCCAGCCGTCCGCCGCAATGACCATCGTTCACACCGAAAAGTCGCTTTACCGGAATATCGTCGTTTACGAGGAGGACGACCAGCGATGCATGAGTTTCACCCGGCGCAATCAAACCGCCCGGCAAACCTGCCGCTCCCTGGACGATCCGAACCAGTTCGTCTTCAGCTATACGAAGATGATGATGGGCGCGCTGTATTTGAATCCCAATCCCAGGAAAATCCTGATCGTCGGGCTGGGGGGTGGCGTGTTGCCGACGGCGCTGGCCGGGATGTTTCCCGATGCCGCCATCGACATCGTTGAAATCGATCCGGCGGTCGTCAGGGTCGCCCGACAATTCTTCGACTTTAACCCGAGCCAGCGGGTCCGGGTTTTCGAGGAGGACGGGCGGGTTTTCGTGAAGCGCGCGGGCAAGTCCGGTCAACGATACGATCTGGTCATGCTGGATGCCTTCGATCACGAGTACATTCCGGAACATCTGCTGACCCGGGAGTTTCTGCTCGAAGTCAAGACCCTGTTGACGGCGGATGGAGTCCTGGTGGCCAATACGTTCTCAAGCAGCCGCCTTTACCCTCACGAATCGACGACCTACGAATCCGTGTTCGGGGCCTTCTACAATCTCCGGGTCAAGCTGAAAAATCGCATCGTCCTGACCAGAATGGACGGACTTCCGGCTCTCGACATCATCAAGCGGAACGCCGATTCGCTCGAGGAGAAGCTGAAACCGTTCGGTATTGGCGGCGACTGGCTCGTGCCGCTGTTTTCGACCGAGCGTGACTGGGATCCCAAGGCGCGTATCCTGACCGATCAGTATTCTCCTTCGAATCTGCTGAACTCGGCTTATTAGCCGGGCATCTCCCCAAGCGGGCGGGTGGTGAACGGTTGCCAACGGAGAAGTCTGATGCGGATCCTGCTGTATCTCGTGATCGGCTACCTGCTGCTGGTCGGATTCGTCTTTGTGGTCCAGCGGCACATGCTGTACTTTCCCGATCCCGCGTCGCCCGCCATCGCCACCGTGCGTCTGGCGAGCGGGATGACGCTCGAACCGTGGCCGGCCGGCGGCACGGCGTTTCGGGGTTACGCTGGCGCGGGCCTGCCCGAGGGCTCGCCGGTCCGGGGAACGGTGGTCGTGTTCCACGGCAACGCCGGCGGCGCCCGCGACCGATTCTACTATTGGCTGGCGCTGGAAGCCCGCGGTTATCGCGTGGTGCTCGCGGAGTATCCGGGCTATGGCGGCCAGGGTGGTGAGCTGGGCGAAGACTCCTTTATCGGCGATGGTCGGGAGACTGCCCGGCGGGCGCTGGCGGCATTCGGCGGTCCCCTGCTGGTCTGGGGCGAGTCGCTGGGCGCGGCGGTGGCGGCGGGCGTGGCGGCGGACCCGACGTTGCCGGTCGCGGGGGTGGTGCTGATCACGCCGTGGGATCGCCTGTCCGATCTGGCGCAAACCCTGTACTGGTATTTGCCGGCCCGCTGGCTGCTGCGCGACCGCTACGACAACATTGCCTCTCTGAACCAGTATCGCGGCAGGGTTGCGGTGCTGGTGGCCGAACGGGACGAGATCATCCCGGCGCGCCACAGCCAGCGCCTGTACGACGCGCTGCGGGAACCGAAGCGGCGCTGGGTCTTCGAGGAGGCGGGCCACAACAGTTGGCCGGTGGATCCGCGCGCCGCCTGGTGGGACGAGGTGCTGGGGTGGCTCGAAGCGGGGGCGGAGGAGCGGGTAAATCCTCCGCCACCATGACTTGATCGTGTGCCTGGAATGAATGAAGGCGTCGCTCCCGCGCGTCATCGACGATGCGGGAGAGATTGATGCGACGGGTCAGGCGGCTTTGTGGGGTGCGCTCAACAGCGAAGCCGGGTCGAAGCCGGCCAAACCGATTTCGGCTAACGGGACTTCCCATACTTCAGCTTGGGCGGCGGCCTCTTCCAAAAGTCGATAACACGCTTCCGCCGCATCGGCATCGGCCTGTTCCTGTCCGATTTGCTTGGCCAGTTCCAATACTGATATCAAAATAGTCGCGTAACGATCACTGGTTGCCATAACCGCGCTCCTTTAAAATTCCTTCGAGGATGCGAATGAAATCCCGATGACGCGCTATGTCCGCCGGCCAATGATGTTCGATCAAATTTCGTTGCCGCCGCGGATCCCACTGATGGAAATCGGGATATTCCGCTGTTGGGTTTTGAATCCGTGATTCATGTCTCCCAACGAGCAACCGGAACGACTTGATGGCGCGCTCCAGTATCGAAGAAGGCAAGCCAAGCTGCTGTTTGTACCAATTAGAATGCTTGCCGCCCGCCTTGGCGATTTCATAAGCATCAGACACCGGCGGCGCCGGCACATTCGACTCGGACATGCTGGAAAGCATAGCGGGTTCCTCCGGCCTCTTCCGCTCCGCCACCGGCACGACCGGCCCCGTTTTCTCGAACGCATCCTGTAGCCACCTTCACCGCGTCGAAAATCTCAATTTTGATATGATCGCCATCGATGGCCGCCACCCCCGACCCGATCGGTGAACCGCCTTGCGATCTCCCGCTGAATTCATCGCCGTCTGGCGCGACAACCCGCTGAACGAGCGGGCCGGCGCTCAGCCGTTCTTTCTCGATCTCCGCGAGATTCTGGGGGTCGCCAAGCCCGACGACCCGGAGAACTACTGCTTCGAGCACGGGGCGGCGCGCACCGGGGTCGGGCGCGGCTGGGCGGATGTGAGGCGGCTGGCCCCGAACCGGCAACTCGCCAACGGGTTTGAAGGCGACTCCAGGGATCGACGACATTTCCGCTATTAGCCGACCGAGGTGAATCGTTCGTGACTCCCGATGCTCTATTCGTTTTCGGCGTGCTGGCCACCGCCGTCGCGCTGTTCGCCACCGACCGGCTGCGGCCGGACGTGGTGGCCCTGCTGGTGATCGTGGCCCTGGTCCTGGGCGGCATCCTGCCGGTGGCCGAGGCGGTGGCCGGCTTCGGCGATTCGGTGGTGGTTCTGATCGCCGGGCTGTTCGTGGTCGGCGAGGGTCTGGTGCGCACCGGCGTCGCCAACCAGGTCGGCAACTGGCTGACCCGGGTGGCCGGCGCCAGCGAAACCCGGCTGCTGGTGCTGCTGATGCTGGCGGTGGCCGGGCTGGGCGCGTTCATGAGTTCCACCGGGGTGGTGGCGATCTTCATCCCGGTGGTGCTGGGCATCGCCCACCGGCTCGGCATCGGTCCGGGCCGGCTGATGATGCCGCTGGCTTTTGCCGCCCTGCTCAGCGGGATGTTGACTCTGATCGCCACCCCGCCCAACCTGATGGTGAACGACGCCCTGCGCACCGCCGGCCTGCAACCCTTCGGCTTTTTGAGCATCACCCCCATCGGCCTGCTGGCGCTGGGGTTGGGAATTGCCTACATGTGGGCCGTCGGTTCTCGCCTGCTGCCGGCCAGTCCGCCGCCGACGGGAACCGCGGGCCGCCGGCAGACGCTGCGGGAACTGGGCGAAAGCTACGACCTGATCGGCCAGTTGCGCCGGCTGCGGGTCGAGCCGGATTCGCCCCTGGCCGGCCGGACCGTGGCGGAAGCCGGACTGCGCAGACGTTACGGGGTCACCATCGCCGGGGTCGAGCGCCAGCGGCCGTTCGGCGACAAGGTGGTTCCGGCGCTGGCCACCACCGATCTGCGTCCCGCCGATGTCGTCTACCTGGTCGGTTCGGCCCAGGCGGTGGAGACTCTCGGCGCGGCCGAACGGCTGGCCCCCTTACCGATCGAGGAAGGCCGGCAACGCAATCTGGTCAAGGAACTGGGCATGGTCGAGGTGCTGCTGCCGCCGGATTCGGAGCTGGTCGGTCAGACCCTGCGCCAGGCGGCGTTCCGCAGCCGCCACGGCCTGAGCGTGCTGGGCATCCGCCGCCGCGGTCGCTCGCTGCCGGGCAACCTGATCGAGGAAAAGCTGGCCTTCGGCGACGTGCTGCTGGTCGCCGGTTCCTGGAAACAGATCGGCCGGCTCCAAGGCGACCGCAAACACTTCCTGGTGCTGGGCCTGCCGGCGGAATTCGGCGAGGTGGCCCCGGCCTACCGGCGGGCACCGTTCGCGCTGCTGGTCCTGCTGGCGATGGTGGTCTTGATGACTTTCGGCTTGGTGCCCAACACCGTGGCGGCGCTGCTGGCGGCGCTGGCCATGGGCCTGTTCCGCTGCCTGCGGCTGGAGGACGCCTACCGGTCGATCAACTGGCCCAGCCTGGTGGTGATCGCCGGGATGTTGCCCTTGGCCAGGGCGCTGGAACAAACCGGCGGCGTGACCCTGATCGCCAACGGGCTGGCGGCCGCGCTCGGCGGATTCGGCCCCCTGGCGCTGCTGGCCGGGATTTTCCTGCTGGCGGCGCTGGTCGGCATGTTCATCTCCAACACCGCCACGGCGGTGCTGATGGCGCCGGTCGCCATCGCCGCCGCCCAGAAGATCGGCGTCTCGCCCTACCCCTTCGCCATGACCGTGGCGGTGGCGGCCTCGGCGGCCTTCGCCACCCCGGTGTCTTCGCCGGTCAACACCCTGGTGCTGGCCCCGGGCGGCTACCGGTTCAACGACTTCGTGCGGGTGGGGCTGCCGCTGATCCTGGTGGTGATGGCCATCACCCTGCTGGTGGTACCGTTGCTGCTGCCGTTGTAACGCCGGCCCGCGCGCTGCGCCGGCCTCGACCCTTCAACTGGAGAACCCACGCCAATCCGGAGAGCCGCCCCCCAGGCCGACAGGCCGCAGAGCAGGGAGAATGGCGCGGCGTGGATGCCGGGCTTATTCGGGCCGGCCGGTCGTTTCCGCCAACAGGGCGTAAGCGGCGTTGATATGGTCGCTCAGGGTGTGAAGCACGGTGTCTTCCTCGCTCAGCTCGGTCGCGTTGTCCAGTTTCAGCAATAAGGTCAACAGTTCGCGAGCGCGGTCGAGTTCGGCCAGGGCGGCATCGAGATTCGGGGTGGTGGTGTTCATGTTGCATATCCTCTAACGGAGTACGGGAAGTTTCATGGGCCGGCATCCTGAGTCGGGACGTCGGCCCGTTGCGGAGTTTCAGGGGTTGTTAAGGTCTTGCGAGGGATTGAGCCGCGACGCTGCTTCGGCGGCGGTTTCGTAAATCTGGGGCGCCAGGTCGCGTTCCCGGAGGGCGTCGCCCAGCCGGGCCCGCAGGAAGGCGCTGGTAGTGTAGCGGGTCACGCCGATGTAATAACGCTGCACCACTTCGCTCACCATGTCCATGTATTCCCGCAACAGTTCCGGGCTGATCGAAAAATTGTCGTAATTGACAATGGCGAACACCTTCTTGCCCAGCGGCTTCAGCTTGCTGCCGACCGCGGCCCGGATGTTTTCGATATCCTCGCGACTGCGCACCGTCAACCATTCGAAGTTCAGGAAAAACAGATTCTTGACCGGATCGTAGGACAGCCGTTGCTCCAGCGGTTGCGCCAGCAGGATATCGCGCAGCCCCATGGGTTCCTCGCCGAAGATGCGGGCATCCATCCGCCGCAGTTGGGCGCTGACGCGGGGCTGGAACTTCATGTGGGCCAGTACGTCGCGTTCCAGATCGATGCCCGGGGCGATCTCGATCAGTTCCGGCCCCTCCACCGTCAGCCTGAACACCGCCCGCTCGGTGACATAAAGCACCGGCTGCTTGTGACGACTGGCGACCTCGCCGCTGAAGGTTCGTTGCTCGACCGTCTCGACGAACTTGGCGGTTTTCCCTTCGCGCCGGATGCACAGTTGGCTCTGTTCCACCGCGATGTCCAGACCGCCGGCGGTGAAGGTCCCGGCGAATACCACTTTCCGGGAATTCTGACTGATATTGATGAATCCGCCGGCGCCGGCGATCCTGGGCCCGAATTTCGAGACGTTGAGATTGCCGTACCGATCCACCTCGGCCATGCCCAGTACCGCGATGTCCAGGCCGCCACCGTCGTAGAAATCGAACTGGTTCGGCTGGTCGATGATGGCCTGCACGTTGGTGGACGCGCCGAAGTCCAGCCCGCCGGCCGGAATGCCGCCCACCACCCCCGGTTCGGCGGTGAGGGTGAGCAGATCGATGATCTTTTCCTCGGCGGCGACGTTCGCCACGCTCTCCGGCATGCCGATCCCCAGATTCACGATGGCGTTGGGCGTCAGTTCCAGCGCCGCCCGGCGAGCGATGATCTTGCGCTCGCTCATCGGGATCGGCGGAATCGAGGCTAGCGGTACCTTGATTTCGCCGGAAAAGGCCGGGTTGTACGGGGTGGCGAAAGTCTGCCAATGGTGTTCCGGCGGCGCGACCACGATGCAATCCACCAGAATGCCCGGTACCCGCACGTCCTTGGGTCGCATGAAACCGCGCTCGGCCACCCGCTCCACCTGGGCGATGACGATGCCACCCGAATTGCGGACCGCGGTAGCGATCGCCAGCGACTCCAGGGTCAGGGCCTCCTTTTCCATGGTCAGGTTGCCGTCGATGTCGGCGGTGGTGGCCCGGATGATGCCGACATTGATCGGGAACGCCTTGTAAAGCAGATATTCGTGACCGCCGATCACCATCAGTTCGACGAAATCGTCCCGGGTGATGGCGTTGAGCTTGCCGCCGCCGTAACGCGGATCGACGAACGTGCCCAGCCCGACCTTGGTCAGGGTGCCCGGCTTGCCGGCGGCAATGTCGCGGTACAGATGAGTGATCACGCCCTGCGGCAGGTTGTAAGCTTCGATTTGGTCGGCCACCGCCAGCGCTTGCAGCTTCGGCACCAGGCCCCAGTGGCCGCCAATGACTCGTTTGACCAGTCCCGCGTGGCCCAAATGATTGAGCCCGCGCTCTTTGCCGTCGCCCTGGCCGGCGGCGTAGACCAGGGTCAAATCACGCGGTTTTTCCAAGCCGGGCGCGTTCGGATCGCCCTCGGGGGCAAGATAGAGTTCCTCCAGCGCGCGAGCGATGTCTTCGGCGAAACCGGTGCCGACGAAGCCGCTGGTGGCGACGGCGTCGCCGGGACGGATCAGGCTGACGGCCTCGCGGGCACTGACGACCTTGCCACGTTCGGGGATGCGCAGCGAGGCAAGCAGAGGATGTTGCATGGCGTTGTTCCTCCTTTGGGTGGTGAACGGGGCGCGATGAAGTGGATCGTGCCCCGTCACGGATCGGGTCAGTAGATGCCGGTCAGATAGAAGAAGGCGATCACCACGAATACCGCGCTGGTCTTGATCACGGTAATCGCGAAGATGTCCTTGTAGGACTGTTTGTGGGTCAGACCGGTCACCGCCAGCAAAGTGATGACCGCGCCGTTGTGCGGCAGCGTGTCCATGCCACCGCTGGCCATTGAGGCGACGCGGTGCAGCACTTCCAGCGGGATGTCAGCGGCTTTGGCGACTTCGATGAAATGGTTGGACATGGTAGCGAGGGCGATGCTCATGCCGCCCGATGCCGAGCCGGTGATGCCAGCCAGGGTGGTGACGGTGATCGCTTCGTTGACCAGCGGGTTGGGAATCGCCCGTAGCGCATCGGCCACCACCAGGAATCCTGGCAGCGAGGCGATGACGCCACCGAAGCCGTATTCCGAGGCGGTGTTCATCGACGCCAGCAGCGACCCGGCTACCGCCGACTTGGCGCCTTCGGCGAATTTCTCCTTGATCGGCCTCCAGGCGGTGATGACCACGAACAGAATGCCCACCAGCAGCGCCGCTTGCACCGCCCAGATTGCCGCAACCTTGGGGATTTCAAACGGCACCGGCTTGGCCCCGATCCCGGTCATGGTCAGCTCGAATTTTTGGCCGTACAAAATCGGCACCAGTTGGGTGAAAGCGAAATTGAGGATGCCCACCAGGAGCAGGGGGGTGATGGCGAGGATGGGATTGGGCAGCTTTTCGTGGGTGAACGGTTCCGGCTCGTTGATCAGGTTGGTCCCGTAGCTTTCGCCGGCCACTTCGGCTCGGCGGCGTTGCCAGTTGAGATAAAGCATCCCGACAATGAAGATAAACACGCCGCCGACTACGCCCAGCCAGGGGGCAGCCCAGGTGGTGGTGTTAAAGAAGGAGGTCGGAATGATATTTTGAATCTGTGGAGTGCCGGGCAGCGAATCCATGGTGAAGGTGAACGCCCCTAGTGCAATCGTGCCGGGAATCAGCCGTTTCGGGATGTGGGTCTGCCGGAACAGTTCCGCCGCGAACGGATAGACCGCGAACACCACCACAAACAGGGAAACCCCGCCGTAGGTCAGAATCGCGCACACCACAACGATGGACAGCATTGCCCGCTCGTGGCCGATGGCGTCGACCACCGCCGACACGATGGATTTCGAGTAGCCGGACAACTCGACCACCTTGCCGAACACCGCTCCCAGCATGAATACCGGGAAGTACAGCTTGATGAAGCTGACCATCTTGTCCATGAACACGCCGAGATACATCGGCGCGACCAGAATCGGATCGGTCAGCAGCACCGCCAGCAGGGCGGCGACAGGCGCGAACAGCACCACGCTATGGCCCTTGTAGGCCACGTACATCAACAGGATCAACGCTCCAATGACGATCAGGAAACTCATCGTGCTTAACCTCTTGGTGGATGTCGTTGTGAGAAGTGTCCGGTTGCAACCGGTCCATGACGGCCGATCGCTCCCGCTATCCGAAATAAATTCTAGTTGCGGCAGGATTGGCAAATCGCGAACGACGGATGAAACCTGACAAAATAACTGTAATCGCTCTCAGGATGGGTGAAAATTCCCAAAAATATTGAAAATTCCGTGCAAAAATAAACAATAAGTCTCAAATCTGATTGGGCCGGTTACGCAAGAATGGCGGAGAGGAATGCGATGAAACGCGAAATGGATTGGAACGACCTGCGCTATTTTCTGGCGATGGCGCGATTGGGGAGATTGAGTCCTGCTGCCCGGCGGCTGGGAGTCGAACACAGCACAGTGGCTCGCCGGATCGATACGCTCGAACGGGCGATGGGTACCCGGCTGTTCGACCGTCGCCCCGATGGGCTCATCCTGACCGAGGCTGGCCAAGCGCTATTGCCCATGGCGGAGATGGTCGAATCCACGGTGGCTGTGGTATCGGAGGAACTGGCGGATCGGGATGTAGCGATCGGCGGCGAAGTGCGGCTGGGCATTCCCGAAGGACTGGCGGTAACTTTTTTGACGCCGCGGATCAAACCACTGCTCGACGAACATCCCCGCTTGACCCTGGAGTTGCTGGCTCTGCCCCGGCTGGCAAATCTGGCCAGCCGCGAGGCGGATTTAGCGATTACCCTGGAACCGCCGCGCCGGGGACCTTATGTAGTGACCCGCTGGAGCGACTTCACTTATTTTCTGTATGGGGCCAGGGATTATCTGGCGGCGCATCCGCCGATTCGGACCCGCGCCGATCTGGCGACCCATCCCTTCATCGCCTACATCGACGACTATTTGCTCAGTCAGGAACTGCGGTTTCTCGAAAAACTCTGCGACAAACCAAATTTGCGCTTTTGCAGCACCAGCATGCTGGCGCACAAGGAAGCGGCGTTACTCGGGATCGGGCTGGCGGTGCTGGCGCCTTACATCGGGGCCAGCGACCCGCGTCTGATCAAGGTGCTGCCGGAAGAAGCTTTTTTCCAGCATACCTTCTGGCTGGCCGCCCATGCCGACCGGCTGCGGCTCAAGCGGGTGCGGGTGGTCTGGGATTACCTGCGTTCGCTGGCCGACGCGCATCGCCGGCTGTTCCTCCACGGTGAGGAATGAGGGAAGGCCCGATCAGCAACTGTACGTTCCACGGGCAAACAGCACGAGCCGGTCTAACTCGATGGCCTTCAGGACGCGTTCCTGGTAGGCGATGATTTCCTCGAGTAGATCGCCGATCGATAGCATCCCCAGCGGCTGGCCGTTTTCGAGCACCGTGAGGTAGCGAAGCCACCGTTCGCGCATCAGCGCCATGCCTTGCAACACCGTCTGCTCGGGCGTGGCAAAAACGATATTCCCGGCCATCACTTGGCGGACCGGTGTCAGATGAACCGGGCTGCCATCGGAAACGGTATGGCGGGCAAAGTCACGTTCGGTAAACAGGCCGACCGGGCGTTCGCCGTCCAGTATCAGAACGGCCCCGACATCCCGTTCGGCCATCACTCGCAAGGCATCCAGCACCGTTGCGTCGATGTCGACCACATGCAGGTCGCGTGGCTTTTGCGCGAGCACTTGCTTCAGCGTCGGGTGCGCGACGCGGGGGTGCTGTCCTGGTTGCATGATTCACCTCACGATTGGGGGTTCGAGTGCCATCGATCGGAAGTCGACCTAAGATCTCGTCAGCTTGGGCAACATTTCTCCCCGATTTCTCCCAACTTTCTCCATCGTAACCACAAGATTTTACTTGATAATCAAGGTCGAAAAATCCCCAATAACGCGGGAGAACGAGACCGCGCGCATGACCAGCGCTGACACGAGCAAGTCTGGGTAAATCCTGTTTCCGAGGAGATCTGTCATGGCAAGCAATAAATTTGGGTTACTGTTACTGATCCTGTTTGGAATTCTCACATTCCAGGTCTGGGGGGCTTCCCCTGTTCCGCCGCCGCCTCCTCCTGGTCGTGGGGGGCCAGCGAATCCACCTCCCCCTCGTCCAGGGGATCCCACGAATCCGTCTGGCTTCAACCTGGCGCAGACCCTGTCCGACCAGGCACAGCGCACGACCTTGGCCTTTGCCGGCCTCGGCATGATGACCGGGAATCTGGAAGCCCAGTCCTTCTTCCCACCGGGCAAGGTGGCTGACTATACCGGCTTCCAGTATCTGCGTGACAACGACCCCGACAACATGGGTCACAACACCAGCTTCCTGACCCGGGTCGCCAACAACGTCATCTACATCCTGAATGACAACCAGTTCAGCCAGTTGAAGACGCTTGCGGTCGCCCAGCAGGAGCAGATCAATCTCTATGGCTTGAAACGCTTTTCCCTGATGAAAGCCTTCCGTCGTCTTCTGGAGAATGACATTCCGCCCGGGTCTGACGGCTTGAACCTCAACACCGTGAAGCAGGCATCCCGGGAGCTTTACCTCCTGGACGGCCAGATCAGCTTCGACCGCGCCCTGCTTTATGTGAATATTCTCAATTCCATGAGCGCCACCCAGAAGGCGTACCTGGACGCCATGAAGGGCAAGGGCTTCAATTCCTGGCCCAACGTCACGGGAGCTCGGATCGACACCAAGATGAAAGGGTTACCTCGAGGGACCGGCCAAGCCGTCATGACCTATGCCAGCGACCTGTTTAGCTGGTACGCCGGCTCGGTGGAAGCGGACGTCTACTTCTGCCCCGAGCGCCACGGAACCTACTATGGATCTTTCTACATGAAAGATGCACCCGCCGTCGGCCACGAAGGGTACAGCATCAACGAGCAACTCACTGCCACCGCAGGGGAAGCTCTCAGCGACAGTTCGAAGGGGTATGTGACCCAGCAACAGGCCGCATTGATATCGGGCCTCGTCGATAGCCAGAGAAACAATCTCTACGCTGGCACCTCGAACATCGTCCAGGTGCGGACCGAGATCGCCACGCTGCTGCGCAGCCTCCTGACCTCCACGGCTTCCAGTGACGCTGTCAAGGCCCAAGTGCTTGCGCTATCGGAAATCTATGGCGACCTGGACGGCGAGAACAACTATCGTTATGCCACCATCTTCAGTCGGGTCTACGCCAGCTTGTCCATCGATCAGCTGGCCGAGCTTGAGGCGTTGCGGCATTCCATCCTGTCCGGTACCTATGCGGACGGAACCCCGTTCGACTATTCCGTCGCTACCGCACCGTTCCTTTATTCACAAGTGATTACGGACTTGAGCCTGATCGATCCATACGTGGCCGACACCGACAATTTGTTCTTCGAACCCGACCCATGAAGCCGGTGTTGTTGGTCGCGCGTTACCAGCCACCCTAATCCAACATGAAATTTTGGGAGATGAAATCATGAAAGCCGGAGTAATGATCCTTCCATTGGCCCTAAGCTTGTGTGCGTGGGGCGCAATGGCACAGGATCGGACGCAATCAATGCAACCCCTACCAGAGCATCGGAGTGGTCACGGGCCGCCGCCTCAAGCTTATGAGGATTGCAAAGGCAAGAAGGCTGGCGATACGGTTCAGCATACGACGCCGGAAGGCAAGGTTGCCGCCACTTGCGAGAATTCACCCCAAGGTTTGGTGGCGCGACCCAATCAACCACCGGCCGTTCCTCCAAACGGCCAGCCGCCGCGAGCCCCTCTTCCGTAGGGTGCACCGCCCCACGACAAGGTGGCGCGGTACTCAATCGAGCAGGCAATCTCCAGGCGGTCGCGACACCCCGCAATCGCGCTCGACGGACCTGTTTCCCATGATCCGTTTTACCATCCAACGTAAAGTCTTTTTCACTACCTTCGCGCTGGTGGTTGCCATGGCCATGCTACTCCTTGGCCTGACTCGCTGGAATCTGGGCCAGGGTTTCAGTCGCTTTGTAGTCGAAGCTGAAATTGACCGGCTGGATTGGCTGGTCAAAAAAATCGAAGACGCCTACGCGCAATATGGCAACTGGGATTTTCTGCGGGGAAGCCGCGAACCCTGGGATCGTGTCGTTGAACGGGCTGCTCGTGCAACCCCTGCGGGCGCGCGGCTACCACCCCCGCCGAGAGGGGCAGATCAGGGTAATCGCGACCACCCACCGCCTGACTCCAGAGATCGCCCGCCACCGCCTTTCGCGGAGAACTCGCCGTCGAAACTCGATGCGCCGGTGGAACCAGGCGGTTGGCCCGCCAACTTGGGGGGTCTCTATCCCCTGCTGTCGATACACGACGCTTCAGGCAGGGTGCTGGCGGGCAATCCCCAGCCGGAGGGCATTGCGGCCAACCGGCCCATCCACTTCCAGGGTCAGGTTGTCGGCTCGCTGACGCTACAGGCATCCGGGACTGGAGAAGCGCGAAATGCCGCTTTTCTCGCTACTCAAATACGTGCTCTCTGGTTGTCCGGTCTCGCCGCACTGCTGCTGTCGCTGGTCGCCGCCTGGCTATTGGCGCACCACTTGATAAGACCGATCAAGGCGCTGGCGACCGGCGCGCGGCAGATTACCGAGGGCTGTTTCTCCGAGCGCATAGCCGTGCATCGATCCGACGAACTGGGCGAACTGGCTACTGATTTCAACGTCATGGCCGAGATGCTGGCGCGCACCGAGGAATGTCGGCGGCAGTGGATATCCGATAGCTCGCACGAGTTGCGTACCCCGATTGCCGTGCTGCGCGCGGAGATCGAAGCCCTGCAGGACGGCGTGCGAACGGCCGACGAAAAGACGCTGGCACGGTTACACAAGCACGTGATGCGGATGAGCAAGCTGGTCGACGACTTGCGCCAGACGCTGGATAAAGACAGCGGGCAAGCGGATTTGGAGCTTGTATCGATGGAGCCGCTGGCGATATTACGCGAAGCACTGGAGGAATTCCGTCCACGCTTCGCCGTGGCCGACATCGTGCTCGACACGGCTGCCTTGCCGCAGCCCGATCCGGGCTGGCGCATCCAGGGGGACGCCGATCGCCTGCAACAGGTGTTTGCCAACCTGCTGGAAAATACCCTGCGCTACACTCATTCCGGCGGTCGTCTAAAAATTTCGGCGACCGTTCAGGCCGGGAATTTGCGCCTGCAATTCGACGACACGCCGCCGGCCCCGCCGGAGCAGGCCATGTCACGATTATTCGAACGATTCTTCCGCGCCGAACCTTCGCGCAGCCGTCTGCACGGCGGTTCCGGCCTCGGTCTGGCTATCTGCAAGACCGTCATTCGGGGCCATGGCGGAGCCATCATCGCCCGCAAGTCGGCGCTGGGCGGCCTTTGCATCCGCATCAACCTGCCACGGGAACGCCGGGATGGAGAAAACCAGGATTCTGCTGGTCGAGGATGAGCCGGATCTGGCACAGGTGCTGGTCGACTATCTGGTGCGAGATGGATTTGATGCCTCGGTTGAGGGCAACGGCACTGAGGCGCTGGTGCGTATCCAGCGGACGCCGCCCGATTTGCTGCTCCTCGATCTGATGCTGCCGGGTCTCGATGGCCTCAGTATTCTGCGCGAGGTACGCAAGTTCACCGACCTGCCGGTCATCATGGTCACCGCCCGGGTTGAAGAGATCGACCGGCTGATCGGCCTGGAGCTGGGGGCCGACGATTACGTCTGCAAGCCCTACTCGCCGCGCGAGGTGGTGGCGCGCGTAAAAGCCGTGCTGCGCCGCTGGCCAGGCCGCACGCAGGCTGAAGCGAGAGACCGTGCGACCCCTCCTTTGATCCAGATCGACGCGGAGATCTGGCAGGCGAAAATCAAGGGGCAACGCCTGGATCTGACGCCCAAGGAATTCAAACTGTTGCAGGCGCTGGCCGCCAAACCCGGGCGGGTTTTTTCCCGCGGTCACCTGCTCGATCTGCTCTACGAGGACAATCTCGATGTCAGCGAGCGGGCGGTGGATAGCCACATGAAAAACCTGCGCAAAAAGCTGTCGCAGGTACTGCCCGAGCGCGAAATCATCCGTTCGGTTTACGGCGTGGGCTTCGTATTTGAGCCTTGAGGGGGTTAGCGGGGCTCGAGACAGTTCTGCTCCATGGTTCGCGGGAGAGGATTCGCCGCCCGCGTCACGGGCCGGCCAACTCCCATACGGGAACCACCACTGTGCTTCGCCCAATCGCTGCCGCTGTAGCTCGTTCAGTCCAGCGCCGCCGCCACGCCGCGCAACGCCGGATGGGCGGCGGTGATGACCCAGGTCGGAACGGCCGCCAGATAGCCGCTGAACCGGCCCTTGGCCTCGAAGCGGGCGCGAAACGCCGAGCGGTCGAAAAAGTCGCCGAGCCGGGGCACGATGCCGCCGCCGATGTAGACCCCGCCCCGCGCGCCGAGCGTGAGCGCCAGATTGCCGGCCGCCGCGCCCAGCGCGCCGCAGAACAGGTCCAGCACGTCCCGGCAATGCGGGCAGGCCCCAGTCAGGCCCCGATCGGTGATATCGGCCGGATCCAGCGGTTCGGCCGGCCAGCCTTCCAGTTCGGCCAGCGCGGCGTGGAGATTCACCAGTCCGGGACCGGACAGCAGCCGTTCCGGCGAGACGTGGCCGAATTTCCGCTGCAGGATGCGGCCGACCGCCCATTCCCGCTCGTCGGCGGCGGCAAAGGTCACATGCCCACCTTCGGTCTGGAGGGGAATCCAGCGCTCGCCCGACCAGACCAGTCCCGACACGCCCAGGCCGGTGCCCGCGCCGATCAGGCCGATGGGCGCTTCCGGCGCGGCCGCGCCGCCGCCGACCGCCCGGCGTTCGTCCGGGCCGAGCAGCGGCAGCGCCAGCGCCAGCGCGGTGAAATCGTTGAGGATGGTCAGCCGTTCCAGCCCCAGTTCCCGCCGCGCGGCCTCGGTCGAGAACGACCAGTCGCTGTTGGTGAACTGGATCCAGTCGCCGGTCACCGGCGTGGCGACCGCCACGGCGGCCCGGGCCGGGCGTGGCCCGCCGGTGGCGTCGAGATAGGCCCTGGCGGCGGCGGTCAGGCCCGGAAAGGCGGCGCCGGGCAGGCTGCGTTCGGCGTACGGCCGACCATCGGCGCCCACCCGCGCGAAACGGGCGTTGGTGCCGCCGATATCGGCCACCAAGTCATCGGGTCCAGCATGGGTTTCTTGCATCGCGGTGGTTCCGGGCGGGAGGAAGCTATCGAGCCTGTATTGCGTCATGGTAGCTGAAATCGGCGACAAATCATCTTGCAATCGTATCGCCGGGTTCCATCTGGAGATATGGCTGAAGCGGGCGCGGCGCGCGGCCGACGCTCGGAAAAAACAAGGCGGCCCGGAGGCCGCCTTGCGATTTTGACGCGAACCGCGACGAGTTCTAGCCGAGATCCTTGATGCCCTGGATCAGGCCCGCCGCAACCTTCTGGGCGTCGCCGTACACCATCCGGGTGTTGTCGGCGAAGAACAGCGCGTTCTCGATGCCGGCGAAGCCGACGCCCTTGCCGCGCTTGATCACCTGCACGTTCTTGGCGTGATCGACGTTCAGGATCGGCATGCCGTAGATCGGGCTGGATTTGTCGTTGCGGGCCGCCGGATTGACCACGTCGTTGGCGCCGATCACCAGCGCCACGTCGGCGGTCGGAAACTCTTCGTTGATCTCCTCCATGTCGAAGATCAGATCGTAAGGCACGCCGGCCTCGGCCAGCAGCACGTTCATGTGGCCGGGCATGCGACCGGCGACCGGGTGAATGGCGAACTTGACTTCGGTTCCCCGGTCGATGAGCAACTTGCTCATTTCCCAGATCTTGTGCTGCGCCTGAGCCACCGCCATGCCGTAACCGGGCACGATGATCACCTTGGCCGCGTAGGCCATCTGAATCGCCGCATCGGGCGGCTCCATCGGCTTGAGGCTGCCGGTGACGGCCTGCGCCTCGCCGCTGCCCAGCGCCGCCCAGTTGCTGAACAGCACGTTCGACACCGAGCGATTCATCGCCTTGGCCATCATCAGGGTCAGCAAGGTACCCGACGAGCCGACGATGATGCCGGCGATGATCATCGCCGAGTTGCCCAGCACGTAGCCTTCCAATGCCACCGCCAAACCGGTGAAGGCGTTGAACAGCGAGATGACCACCGGCATGTCGGCGCCGCCGATCGGCAGGGCCATCATCGCGCCGAAGGCCAGCGCCAGCAGGAAGAACAGCGTGATCAGCGGGCCGCTGGTGCTGTGGTTCAAGGCGACGATCAAGCCCAGGATCACCGCGGCGGCGAAGATCGCCAAGTTGAGTTTTTGCTGGCCGGTGAAGCGGAATTTGGCGTCGTCCTTGAAGAACTTGAGCTCCTGCAACTTGCCGAACGCGACCACCGAGCCGGAGAACGACACCGCGCCGATCAGGGCGCCGGCCACGGCCATCACCAGGATAAAGGTGGGAGGCGCCGTCGCCTTGTCGCCATGATCCTTCAGCAGTTCCACCGCCGCGATCGCCGCCGCCGCGCCGCCACCCATGCCGTTGTAGATCGCGATCATTTGCGGCATGGCCGTCATCGCCACCTTCTTGGCGCCGTACCAGGCAATCGCGCCGCCGATGGCAATGGCGACGATCATCAACAGGTAATTGCCGGGACCGGCTTGAATCTGCGGATGGATGAAGCTGATCACGGTAGCCAGCACCATGCCATAGCCCGCCCAGATGATGCCGCTGCGGGCGGTGGTCGGGTGCGACATCCGCTTGAGGCCGATGATGAACAGCGCGGCCGTCACGAAATAGACCGTTTCAATCAGATAACCCATGACTTACTTCTCCTGGCCCTTGCTGCTCTTGAACATTTCCAGCATCCGCTCGGTGACGAAATAACCGCCGACCGCGTTGCCGGCGCCCAGCAGCACACCGAGGAAACCGATGGCCTGCTCGAGTGGCGTCGTCGCCTGGCCCAGGGCCACCATCGCGCCGACCAGCACGATGCCGTGGACGAAGTTGGTGCCCGACATCAGCGGCGTGTGCAGGATGACGGGGACCCGACTGATGATTTCGTAGCCGAGAAAACCGGCCAGCATCAGGATGTAAATGGGGGAGAAGAACTCGACGACTTGCTTCATGACTTCCATAACGCTTCTCCGGATTTTATGGTTATACCAGCTTGCTGGTGGGTTCGTGGACGATTTGCCCGTCGCGGGTCAGCGCGCTCTTGGCGATCACCTCGTCGTTCCAGTCCAGATTCAGGCTGCCATCCTTGATCATCGGCGACAGGAAGTTGAACAGGTTCTTGGCGTACATCTCGCTGGCCGGGACCGGGAAGCTGCTGGGGATGTTGAGCGGGCCGGCGATGATCACTCCGTTGTGCTCGACGGTTTCGCCCGGTTGGGTCAGCTCGCAGTTGCCGCCGGATTCGGCTGCCATGTCGACGACAACCGCGCCGCGCTTCATGCCCGCGACCATCGCGGCGGTGACGATCTTCGGCGCCGCGCGGCCGGGGACGGCGGCGGTGGTGATGACCGCGTTGGCCGCGGCGATGTGCTTGGCCAGCACGTCGGCCTGTTTCTGCTTCTCTTCGGCGGTCAGCTCGCGGGCGTAGCCGCCCTCGCTGGCGGCGCTGACTCCGGTATCGATCATCTTGGCGCCCAGCGACTCGATTTCCTGCCGGGCCGCCGGACGAACGTCGTAGGCTTCCACCATCGCGCCCAGCCGGCGACAGGTGGCGATCGCCTGCAGGCCGGCCACGCCAGCGCCGACGATGACCACCTTGGACGGGCGAATGGTGCCGGCGGCGGTGGTCAACATCGGGAAGAACCCGCTGGCCAGGTTGGCCGCCAGCAACGCCACCTTGTAACCGGCGACCGCCGCCTGCGAGGACAACACGTCCATGGACTGGGCGCGGGAGATGCGCGGGATCAGTTCCATGGCGAAACTGGTGATCTTCTTGTCGCGGAGTCGCTTGACCATCCCGACGTTGCGATGCGGTTGCAAAACGGCCAGCAGGGTCGAGCCGTCCCGGAGCAGTTCCACCTCTTCCAGGGTCGGCGCCTGCACCTTGAACACCACGTCGGCCTCGGCGTACAGGGCTTGGGCGCCGTCCACCAGCCGGCTGCTCTTGCCATAAGCCTCATCGGGGAAAAAGGCGCTGAGACCGGCGCCCTTTTCCAGCAGGATTTCGACGCCGAGCTTGCTGAAACGCTCGGCCATCGTCGGGTCCAGCGCGACCCGTCGTTCGCCCGAAACGATTTCCTTCGGGACGGCCATACGAACTGGCATGTTGTTGTCCTCACGGTTGTTATTCTTCCCGGCGCCCGCCCGCCGGGAAACTGACACGAAAAGAGGCCTGCGCGAAGCTTGCCGGGGATCGGGGCTCGAGGTGGTCGCGCGCGTCATCGGCGGGAAACGCGCGATACTGTAGAATAGTAGCCTAGACTTTTACCATCACAAAACTACAACTTCGAAGTATACCCGGAATCTTCCGGGCGATTATGCACCCCGTTGGTCTCCCGGGCGTCCACTCTGATGAGTGTCAACGGCGGTTCATGTAGACGGGCGACAATACGACGCGGGGATGGGAACAGGCACAGGTGAAGCAATGTACGGACTGGAGCAACAGGTTTTGCATACGGACGTGACGGGAATGCCGCTGGAATGGATTGACTATCAACAGGCGGTTCGGCTGTATTATGCCGAACAGGTAGCCTACACCTGCGGCATGGTGCTGTACGCGGTTCGTGGGGGCGTCAACGCCCGCAGCGGCCAGCGCAGCATCATCACGGTGAATTCCATCATCGCCACCCAGGGTGGTACCTACGCCCGGCTGCGCGCCCGCGACGACTACGCCCCACCGCTCTCGAACGTTTCCCTGTTCCGGCGCGACTGCAATACCTGCCTGTATTGCGGCGAGACCTTTCCGGTTCGCGACCTGTCCCGCGATCATGTCCGGCCCATCGTGCAGGGCGGCGGCGATCACTGGAACAACGTGGTGACCGCCTGCAAGCCCTGCAATCACCAAAAGGGCGGCAAGACCCCGGAACAGGCCGGGATGCAGTTGCTGGCGATTCCGTTCACGCCCAATCACGCGGAATACGTCTACCTGCAGGGCAGGCGGGTCCTGGCCGATCAGATGGATTTCCTGCGCGCGCACTTTCCGCGGTCCAGCCCGCTGCACCAGCGCCTGGCCCGATTGTCGTGAGTCCGCGCGAGGGGTGGTAAGGGCCAGGCGCGGCATCCATCGCGTGGAGACAGCGACGATGAGCGACGGTCACGGCTTCCTGCAACACGTGCTCGGCGGCATCACGGCGTTCGCCGAGCATCAGTTCGCCGAGCATCGCCTGAATCAGGAGCGGCTGGTGGTCATGCGGGAGTCCATCGAGCGGATCGTGGACGCCAGCGAGCCGCGCATCCGGCTGGTCGGCGACTACGCCGAAAAGCTGGTGGATGCCGTGGAAACCGCTTCGGCCCATTGCGAGGGCGTGCTGCGGCAAGTGCCGCCGGCGCTGGCGCTCGGCGGCCGCGCCTGGGCCAGGGATCCGCGGGTTAACGCCTTTTTCGCGACGGCGGACGACCTGCGGGCCATCCTGAGCGGCGACCCGGAAGTGCGGGCCTTCTTCAAGGAGAGCGGCCGGCCGGAGTGCTTCGCCTGGATGCTGATGATCAAGCGCGAGAGCGAAACCTTCCGCACCGCGCTGGAAGGCGGGATGCTCGTCCGCGAGGTCCGCCAGATCCAGATCAGCTTCTCGGATCACCGACTGTTCTCTCCGGCCGCCAGCGAATCAGAATTGCGCAAGGAACTCCAGAAGCGGTTGCTGGTGTTTCTGGCGACCCGTGCGCGGGATCGCATCGTCGAACTGCGGACGCGGCGGGAAACGCTGGAGGAACAGCGCCGACAGCTGCGGGCGCAGTTGGGCGCGCTGCGGGGAAACGCCCATGGCCCGCGACCGTTGCCGTCGAGCGCGGACCCCGACGAACGCCGTCTGGCGGAATTGGAACGGCGGCTGGAGCGGACCGAGCAGGATCTGGCCGACGCCCGCAAGCCGTTGAGCACGCTGGACGACTATCTGGAACAGGTGCGGCGGGTGCTCGGCCAGCCGGAGTCCTACCTTCGGATCCGTCCGCTCTCGCTGCGAATCAACCGGCTCGGCATCAAGCTCGCCCCAGATTCGCCGGAACCGGGTGAAACCATCGCCCTGGTCGAGTTGACCTCGCTGGAGGAACAGCGAATCGGGGTGCTGGTCCGGTTCGGCCGCGAGGAACTGTCGCCGGATGGTGCGATGTAACGGGCGTAACGAAATTCAGCTATTCGCGATGTGCCAGTCAAGGCAAAGGGAAATGATGGCGTTTGCTCCGCTGACGATCGATTCGGGTCTGCTGCTGGACTTGGGCGCCGTTCGGGTTTGGGGTTGGACGGAGGAGCCTGTGACGCTGCCGCGCGGCGCGACTGCTTTTGGCATGGTCACGACCGGCCAGACCCAACTGCGCGACGCCGAAACCGGCCCCTTCGAGTTGAGCGCGGGGATGTTTTTCGTGTTGCCCGACGGTGGCGTGGCGCGCGGCGGCGGCGGTCTGGCGATCATATTGACCGGCTATCGGGGTCTGCGCCAGATCGGCGGACCCCTGGAAACGACCGGCCGCCTGCGCTACATCGACGGGTGCAGCGACACGCTCCTGATTTGTCCGCCCCGCCTGGGCGACCCCTGCTTGAATCATCTGCACATTCCACCCGGAACCGACCAAACGCCGCATACCCATCCCTCGGTCCGGATCGGAGTCATCCTGCGGGGAACCGGCGAATGCCGCACGCCGGGCGGCATCCATGCTTTGCGGCCGGGCATGGGCTGGTATATTCCGACCGGCTGCCTGCATTCCTTTTATACCCGGGATGAATCGCTCGATGTGATCGCCTGGCATCCCGACAGCGATTTCGGGCCGCGCGACGACGATCATCCCATGATCAACCGTACCCTGATTCCTCCCCGGTAGCCGTTAATGCCCGCTCCCCTCGCCCTTTGAGACGGAGATGGGGAGTGAGGGCGGTTCTTAGCCGGCGCCGCGTCGCCACCCTACTTCCCGCAACCGCGGCGCCGACTGGGGCGGCAACGGTGCCTCGACCATCTGCTCGTGCCAGAGTAGAAACGTGATGAGCATCCAGAGTTTCAGGCCATGCCGCAAACCGGGGACGCCCTCCACCTCGTAATTCACCAGCCGTTTGACGTAGTCGGGGTTAAAAAAGCCGCAGCGCTGGAGGTTCTGGCGGGCGAGCAGCTTCTCTCCGTAGCGGCGCAGATCGCCCTGAAACCAGAACCGCACGGGCACCATCATCCCCGATTTGGGTCGGACCACGATGGCGTCCGGCACCACATCCCGCACGGCTTTCTTGAGGACGCTTTTTTCCACCGCGCCTTCCAGTTTGGCGCCCGGCGGGCAGATCATGCTGGTTTCGATGATCCGCCGGGAAAACAGCGGCGGCAGGGCCAGCACGCCGTTCGCCGCCGTCATTTTTTCCACCTTGACCAGAATCAGGTTGGCGCCCTTGAGGCGGATGTTCATGGCCATCAGCTTGTTGACGAAGTCGCGCGGCCGGGAAGCCTGGAAAAACGGTTCCAGCAGGCCAATCATCGCCGCGTCGCCCCCGGCGTCCCGCAGCAGCGCGGGGTCCAGCAAGATGCCCAGGTCCTGGTAACATCGTTGAAAAGCCCGCAGATAGTTGCGTTCCAGCCAGCCGCCGGCGGGTTCCCCCGGCAGCGGGCCGTACAGCCGGGCGAGCAGCATGGGCAGATTCTTCGGACCGCCGAAGCAGGGATCGCCGCCTTCCCCGTTCAACACCATATCGGCGACCCGGGCCGCTGCTTGCGCCAGCAGGTAGTTGGGCACGGTCACCGGATCGCCGATGGGATCGTCCAGCCGCCAAACGATCTCCCGCATCTGTTCGAGGAAGCCGGCGGGACGGACTTCCAGCCAGTGGTGCTCGGTGCGATAGCGATCCACCATCAATTGCACGAAATCGTTTTCCCGGGCGTATTCCGCCCCGAAATGCACCGAGAAGGTCGGAATGGGCGCCTGTGGTCGCTGTCGGGCGGCGACGGCCAGGACCGCGCTGGAATCGATGCCGCCCGACAGAAATAAGGCGGGCGGTTTTTCGGGACCGAGCGCCAGGCATTCGGCCACCGATCGTTCGAGGGCGGCGCGCACCAGAGCGGGGTATTCCTCGGGCGGGCGCGATTCCGCTTCCAGTTCCTCAAAGCGAAAATGCCGGCGCACCGACGCCCGACCCTGGCGAAAGCGCAGGATGGAACCGGGCTGCAATTCCTCGATGCCTTCGAACATCGTGCCGGCGCCGGGCACGAAACTGAACGTCAGATATTCCGGCAGCGCCCCGGCCCGCATCCGGCGGGGCACGGTGGGATCGGCGAACAGGGCCTTGATTTCGCTGGCGAACAGCAGTCGGCCCTGCCGCACGGTCCAGTACAGGACTTTCACGCCGGCGGGATCGCGTACCAGATAAACGGAGCCACCCCGGCTCAGGGCCAGCACGAACGCGCCGGTCAGGTGTTCGAGCGAAGGCTCGACGGTGCTCTCCTGGCACAGGCTGGCCAACAGCCGGTCGGTGGTCCGGTCTTCGGGATCACCCAGTCCGGTCAGCGTGCCGGTGTCGAACAGGACGCCGCCATAACCGAGCAGGTCGTGGCCGCGCCGGGCGAGCTGGGATTGCCGGTTCCAGGTGGCGATCCCGTGGCCGATTTCCACGGCTTCGCCGGTTGCGGTCGCGCCGCCGGCGCGCTCCCAGCCCATGGGGCAACGATGCGCCAGCAGCGCCGCCATGCGCGATAGCAATTCGTCGGCCGGTGGGCCGCAATAACCGAACAGGCAAGACATGATTGCTATGGAGTTCCCGGGTTTTCAGCCATAGTCGATTTCCACGCCCGCTTCGACCGCATTCAGCATCTCCGGCGTCAGCAACAAGGCGCCGCCGACCACCGCCGCCCCCAGCAGATTGAGCAGCGGCTTCGGCCCGATGTAGTCCACGGGAACCCGGCGACCGGCGCGCAGCATTTTAGCTGGATCGGCGCTGAGTGTGCCGCTGCGACGGGAAGCGTCCGGCGGCAACCAGGGCAATGAGGAGCCACCGTCGAGGGCCGCTCGGGAAATCCCCAAGTCGGTCAGGCGTTGGCGAGCGAATTGCCAGTTCGGATCGGCGGCCAGTTGCGCGGTCAGGGCGAATCCCGACGTAGAGGCATCGTGGAGGACTTGCACCGGCGTATCGGGATGTTTGCGCAGAAATTCCCGACAGGCGGCGAAAACCGGCTCCGGGTAGCCCGCGCGGCTGACTACGACGGTTTTGTGGCTCAGGTGGAAGTGATTGCGGACCAGCATGTCCACCAGATCGTCGCGCTCCACCACCAGAATCCGCTCGGGCGCGTATTGTGGATCTTCAAAATTGGCCGGCGCGGTTTGCTGTCGGAACGCCCGACCGTCGGCCAGCGTGGTGATCGGATGGGCTTGATGGTAGCGATCGACCAACCCGCGTGCTTTGTGGAAGGGAAGACGGCCTCTTCTCCACCAACCGGCAATGATGGGAGTTGACAGGATCAGAAACACAGCAACGCCGAGAACGGCATGTTGCCCAAAACCGATCAGGAGCGCGACAATCACAGCCACCGCGCCACAGCCTATCAATGCGCCCTTTTTCTGGCGCCAGCTCCGGCAGATTGCCAGCGCGAGTTGCGTGGCGGTGAACGCCTGCCGGCCGCCGTCCGACAATCGCTGGATCATCTGACGGAAAGCGAAGTCGCTGATCCCGTCCGTGCTTTTTCGGAAGATGAATTGATAGCGGCACTTTTGACACCGGGTTCCCTCCCGGTGCTTCTGAGTATGTTTGCACTCCGGACAACGCATCGCTTGTTCTCCATCATGGGACACGGTCGAAACCAAACGGGCGGCTGCCCGGTTCCACGACCGCTTCTCGCCTGGAGAAATTTTAACCAGCGCCATGTTTCATGTGAAATCTCGACCGCAGTTTCACGTGAAACCTTGAGTTCCCGGTTCCACGTGAAACCTTCCGTCCGCGATTTTCCGTGAAATTGCCGTCCATTGCGGGATGAATCCGCCCCCCATGCCGGGCTATACTTGAACACCGATCATCACGAGAACATCACTGGGGGGCGGCCTGCCGTCCCCTTCGGATTTTGGAGGCGCCCGTGCGCGATGTTTCAACTTTCCAGGGATTGATCCTGGCCTTGCAGAGTTATTGGGCGGAGCAGGGTTGCGTGTTGCTGCAACCCTACGACATGGAAGTGGGCGCCGGGACTTTTCATCCCGCCACCTTCCTGCGCGCCATCGGCCCCGAACCCTGGAGCGCGGCCTACGTGCAGCCGTCCCGCCGTCCCACCGATGGCCGCTACGGCGAAAATCCCAACCGCCTGCAGCATTACTACCAGTATCAGGTGGTCATCAAGCCCTCGCCGCTGGATTTGCAGGAACTCTACCTCGGCTCGCTGCAATACCTCGGCCTCGATCCCCTGGTTCACGATATCCGCTTCGTCGAGGACAACTGGGAATCTCCCACCCTGGGCGCCTGGGGGCTGGGTTGGGAGGTGTGGTTGAACGGCATGGAGATTACCCAGTTCACCTATTTCCAGCAGGTCGGCGGGCTGGACTGCAAGCCGGTCACCGGTGAAATCACCTACGGTCTGGAGCGCATCGCCATGTATCTGCAAGGCGCGGAAAGCGTCTTCGATCTGGTCTGGACCGATGGTCCGCTGGGGCGCGTCAGCTACGGCGACGTGTTTCACCAGAACGAAGTCGAAATGTCCACCTACAATTTCGAGCATGCCGACACCACCTCGCTATTCGTCTGGTTCGATACCTGCGAGGCCGAGAGCAAGCGGTTGATCGAATTCGGCCTGCCCCTGCCCGCCTACGAAATGACTCTGAAAGCTTCCCACACCTTCAATCTGCTGGACGCCCGCAAGGCCATCTCGGTCACCGAACGCCAGCGCTACATCCTGCGGGTCCGCACCCTGGCGCGGGCGGTGGCGCAGGTCTACCACGATGCCCGCGCCGCGCTGGGTTTCCCGATGTGCGCCCGACAGGCGGCGACTCCGCCGCGCGCGGAGGTGACCCATGGCTGACGCCCGCGACCTGCTGATCGAGATCGGCACCGAGGAACTGCCGCCCAAGGCGCTGTTCGACCTGTCGCTGGCTTTCGAGCGCGGCATCGGCGCCGGGTTGGAGAAGGCGGGCGTGCCAGGCGGCGAAATCCGCCGGTTCGCAACCCCGCGCCGGCTGGCGGTGCGGGTCGACAACCTGCCGGTGCGCCAGCCCGACCGTCGGATCGAACGGCGCGGTCCGGCCCTGAGCGCCGCCTTCGGTCCGGACGGACGACCGACCCGGGCCGCCGAGGGTTTTGCCCGTTCCTGCGGCGTCGGTGTCGCCGACTTGCAACGGCGGGAAACCGACAAAGGCATCTGGCTGGCGCAGGTCAGCATCGAGCCGGGCGCGCCGACCGCCGAGCTGATTCCGGGCATCGTCGAGAGCGCCCTGGCCGGTCTGCCGATCCCCAAGCGGATGCGCTGGGGCGACCGGGACGACGAATTCGTGCGCCCGGTGCATTGGGCGGTGCTGCTGTTCGGCGACGAGGTCATTCCGGCGACCATGATGGGAGTCCCGACCGGGCGGGTCACCCGAGGTCATCGCTTCCACCATCCGGAACCGATCCTGCTCGCCTCCCCCGCTGATTACGCCCGGCAACTCGCCAGTGAAGGCCGGGTCATCGCCGACTTCGGCGAGCGCCGCGCCGCGATCCGCGCCCAGGCCGAGGCCGTCGCCGCCGAATTGCGCGGCGTGGCGGTCATCAAGCCGGAGTTGCTGGACGAGGTGAGCGCGCTGGTGGAATGGCCGGTGGCTCTGGCCGGCAACTTCGAGCGGCGCTTCCTGGACGTGCCGGCCGAGGCGCTGATCAGCACCATGCAGGACAACCAGCGCTACTTCCCGGTGGTGGACGCCCACGGCCGGTTGCTGCCGCACTTCATCACCATCGTCAATCTGGAAAGCCGCGATCCCACCCAGGTGCGCGCCGGTAACGAGCGGGTGATCCGCCCGCGCTTCAGCGACGCCGAATTCTTCTGGAACCAGGACCGCAAGCAACCGCTGGCGGCGCGATTCGAAAGCCTGAAGCACGTGGTGTTTCAGCAGCGGTTGGGGACGATGGCCGACAAGAGCGCGCGGGTGGCGGCGCTGGCCCGTTTCATCGCCGGTCACGGTCCCGGCAACGCGGACTGGGCCGAGCGGGCGGCGCGGTTGGCCAAGTGCGACCTGATGACCCAGATGGTGCAGGAATTTCCGGAACTGCAAGGCATCATGGGCCGCCATTACGCCCTGCACGACCGGGAGGCGCCCGAGGTTGCCCAGGCGCAGGAGGAGCAATATCTACCGCGCTTCGCCGGCGACCGGCTGCCGGAAACCCCCACCGGTCGCGCGCTGGCGCTGGCGGACCGGATCGACACCCTGATCGGCATCTTCGCCATCGGTCAGGGGCCGTCGGGCGCCAAGGATCCGTTCGCCCTGCGCCGAGCGGCGCTGGGCGTGCTGCGCATTCTGATCGAAGGCGGATTGGACCTGAATCTGCTGGTTCTCCTGGAGCGCGCCGCGAACGCCTTCGAACCGGCGATCCGTGCCGAAAACGTGGTCGAGACCGTGTTCGAGTTCGTTATGGACCGCCTGCGCGGCTATTATCTGGATCAGGGCGTCCGCCCCGATACCTTTGAAGCGGTGCTGGAATGCCGGCCGGCCCGGCCGCTGGATTTCGACCGGCGCGTGCGGGCGGTCGGGGCTTTCCGGGAACTGCCGGAAGCCGACGCTCTCGCCGCCGCCAACAAGCGCATTCGCAACATTCTCAGAAAGGTGGAAACGGTGCTGCCTTTCGATGTTCGCCCCGATCTGCTGGTCGAGGACGCGGAACAGGCGCTGGCCGGACGCCTGGTGGAACTGTCCTCGGAAGCGGCGCCGCTCATGGAAGCCGGTCTGTACGGCGAAGCCCTGAGCCGTCTGGCCAGCCTGCGCGAACCGGTGGATACCTTCTTCGACCGGGTGCTGGTGATGGCCGAGGATCCGGCGATCCGCGACAACCGCATCGCCCTGCTGAACGAACTCGGCAGCCTGTTCCTGCGGGTGGCGGATTTTTCGCGCCTGCAGGATTGATGACGGGTGCCAGGTGTCCGATCTCAGGCTTCCGGCTTCCCCGCGAGTGGTTTGTCGCCGGTTGGGTGGCGCGCCGCAACCTTTCATGGTTTCACGTGAAACAGGGCTATCCCGGCGCGGTGGGGCACGACGGCCATGAAGCTGATCGTTCTGGACCGCGACGGCGTCATCAACGAGGACTCCGACGCCTACATCAAATCCCCGGACGAATGGATCCCAATTCCCGGCAGCCTGGAGGCCATCGCCCGTCTCACGCATGCCGGCTATCGGGTGGTGGTCGCCACCAACCAGTCCGGGGTCGGTCGAGGGTTGTTCGATCTGGAAACGCTCAACCTGATCCACAAGAAAATGCACCGGATGGCGCAGGAGGCCGGCGGGGTGATCGAGGCGGTGTTTTTTTGCCC
The DNA here is from genome assembly GCA_031732855.1 of Candidatus Competibacter sp. GTDB lineage: Bacteria > Pseudomonadota > Gammaproteobacteria > Competibacterales > Competibacteraceae > JAVMKJ01. Next base: position 8,389 of record JAVMKJ010000194.1, on the reverse strand, counting down.
GGACGTGGACGAAGCCAACCCCTTCCGCAAGCCCAATCCCGGCATGCTGCTGGAGATCGGCCGGCGCCTGAAATGCAGCCTGCAAGGGGTGCCGGTGGTCGGCGACAGCGTGCGCGATATCCGGGCAGCCCGGGCGGCCAGCGCCTGGCCGCTGCTGGTGCGATCCGGCAAGGGCGCCGCAACCCTGGAGCGCGAGGCGGAAATCTGCGTCAACGTGCAGGCATTCGATCATCTCGCCGCGGTGGTCGACTATCTGATTCCCCTCGCCGAATGACCCGCCGGGCCCGGTTCATGTCCGCTCGTGCCGATACGCCGTCCGTTCTCGAACTCGCGCTGCGCTCGCTGCTGTTTTCGCTCGGAATGCTCGCCTCGATCGGAGTATGCGCTTCGCTCGTGGTGCTGTGTTTTCCCCTCCCCTTCGTCAATCGATACCGCATTGCTCAAGCCTGGGCCCGCTTCAATATCGGGTGGCTGCGCGTCACCTGCCGGATCGACTATCGCCTGAGCGGCGTCGAGCACATCCCAAACCAGCCGGTGATCGTGATGGCCAAGCACCAATCCACTTGGGAAACCATGTTTCTGAGCCAGTATCTGCCGCCGGTGGCCTGGGTGATCAAGCGCGAGTTGCTCTGGCTGCCGTTTTTCGGCTGGGCGCTGGCGTTGTTGCGGCCGATCGCCATCAACCGCCGGGCCGGCACCTCGGCGGTCAAGCAGGTCATCCGGCAAGGGATGGAGCATCTGCGGCAGGGGCAGTGGGTGGTGATTTTCCCCGAGGGTACCCGGACTTCGCCTGGGGTTCGCAAGCGTTACGGCATGGGGGGAGCGGTGCTGGCCGCCCACAGCGGCTATTCCATTCTGCCCGTAGCCCACAACGCTGGCGAATTTTGGCCGCGGCGGGGATTCCTCAAGCGCCCGGGCACCATTCACGTGGTGTTCGGTCCCCTGCTCGAGAGCGACGACGTTCCGCCGCAGGAGCTAAGTCGGCAGGTGGAGGAATGGATCGAAAATACCATGGCGCGTATCGGCACGGTTAGGGCCGCACCGCCGATCACCGAAAACCAAACCCCATAAGGAGCGATCCACGATGGCCTTCACCAGCAGCCAGCACACCGTCAAGCGCTTCGACACCGAACTGGACAGCCTGGTCGGCCAGGTTCTGGAGATGGGTCGGACCGCCGCTCAGCAGGTCGCGTGCGCCGTGGAGGCGTTCAACAGCGGGGACATTCAAACAGCGCGGGAGGTGATCGCCACTGATGATATTATCAATCGCCGGGATATCGACATCGATCAGGGCTGCATCCGGCTGCTGACCCGCCGGCAGCCGGTAAGCACGGACTTGCGGCTGATCATGTCTCTGAACAAAGCCGTGCAGGATCTGGAACGAATCGGCGACGAGGCCAAGAACATTGCAAGCAAGGCGCTCGACATTCAGGGACGGGGCAGTGCGTTGCGGGGAGGTATCGCCTGCGACATCAACCATCTGGCGCAGCTCGTGCTACAACGGTTTCAAGCCGCTCGGGAAGTGCTGGCCCAGTTAAATACCGAGCGAGCTTGGCGCCTCCTGAGCGGGCACGAGGATGATGTGGACGCGGCATTCGAGGACAGCCTGCGCTCGCTCAGCACCCGCGCGCTGGATGGTGGGCCGGCGGCGATAGCCAATCTGATCGACGTCGTGCTGGTGCTCAAGGCCCTGAAGCGGGTCTCCGACCACGCCGAGAATCTGGCGGAATACGTGATCTACGTGGTTGAGGGTCGGGATGTCCGGCACGTCCGCTGACGCTGCCGCTCGTCCGCTTCCCGCAGATCGCGATCCAGTTCCGCCAGCCGCTGGGGGGTGCCGATATCCCGCCAGCTCCCGTCGTGGCGCTCGCCGCTCGCCCGCCCCGCCGCGATCGCCCGGCGCAGCAGCGGACCCAGTGGGAACCGGCCCGGCGCGCAGCCGGCGAACAGCTCCGGCCGCAGCACGCTGATCCCGCTGAAGGTCAGCCGTACCCCGCCGCTTTCCGCCAGCCTGCCGTCCGCGGCCAGGGCGAAATCGCCTTGGGGATGGTGCGGCGGATTGCCGACCAGTACCAGATGCGCCAGGCCGGCGGGCGTCACGGGAAGACGGGCGAAAGGATAATCGGTCCAGACATCACCGTTGACGACCAGAAAGGGTTCCGGACCGAGCAGGGGCAGGGCCTGGAAGATGCCGCCGCCGGTTTCCAGCGCGTCCGGCGGTTCCCGGGACCAGGCGATGCGCATGCCCCAGGTCCCACCGTCGCCCAGCGCCGCCGGCAATCGCTCGCCCAGATGGCCGGTGTTGATCACCAGTTCGCGGATGCCCGCCGCCCGCAGGGCTTCGAGATGGTGGACGATCAGCGGCCGGCCGGCCACCGGCAGCAGCGGCTTGGGGGTGTGGTCGGTCAGCGGACGCATCCGCTCGCCGCGGCCAGCGGCGAGGATCATCGCTTTCATGTCCGGGGTTCCCAGCGATCCACGCCGTGTGCCCGCAACAGATCGCCCAGACCGGCGAGTTCGGGATAGCGGCCCACCACCTCCAGCAGGTAGCCGAGAGTGCGGGGAATGTCGCGCAGGTAGCCCGGCTTGCCGTCGCGCAGGTTCAGGCGGGCGAAGATGCCGGTCGCCTTGAGGTGGCGCTGCGCGCCCATCAGATCGAACCAGCGCAGAAACTGATCGGCATCGTCCAGCCCGCTCGTGCCCAGCGCCCGCAGCCGCGCGCGATGATCCAGCGCCCAGGCCTCGACCTGCCGGCGCGGCCAGGCGATATAGCAGTCCCGCAGCAGCGAAACCAGGTCGTAGGTGATCGCGCCCACCACCGCGTCCTGAAAATCCAGCACGCCGGGATTGTCCGGGTCGGTGACCATGAGATTGCGGGAATGGTAATCCCGGTGGACCCAGACCCGCGGCTGTTCCAGGGCGTTGTCGGCCAGCAGGGCAAAAGCCCGGTCGAGCGTATGATGCTCGTCCTCGCGCAGGTCCAGACCGAGCAGCCGACTTAGAAACCACTCGCGGAACAGTTCCATCTCCCGGTGCAACAGGGCCGAATCGTAGGGCGGCAGCAATGGCAAGCCGGGGTCGCCGCCGGCCTGCAGGCGCGCCAGCGCGGCCAGGGCATCGCCGTAGAGGCCGGGAACGCTGCGCGGGTCCAACTCCGCCAGATACTGACGGGAACCGAGATCGGTCAGCAACAGCAGGCCCCGGTCGAGATCGCCGGCCAGCACCTCGGGCGTGTTCAGCCCCAGCCCGCGCAGGGCCCGGGCGATGGCGACGAACGGCCGGCAGTCCTCCTTGTCCGGCGGGGCGTCCATGACGATGCGGGTCTGGCCGTCGTACCAGACTCGAAAGTAGCGGCGGAAGCTGGCGTCGCTGGAGGCGGGCGCGATGCGGGCCAGCGGTGCGGGCAGCACCGTTCCCAGCCATTCCAGCAGCAATTGCTCGCGGTCGTTCACGAAAAGCACTCCATTCCTGCGCGATTGCAGGCATCGGCAATCTATGCGATGTTAAGATACTTCAAACAACACGTAAAATTCCGTTCCGTGGCACCGCATTACCGAACATTAGCCATTGGCGTTGCATTGACGCTGTTGCCGTTGACCGGTATTCAGGCGAAATCCCCCAAGGTTCCCGATGCCTGGGCGCGATGCGAGCCCGACGAACTCGCGCCGGAAATCGTGCAGGCCACTCCGAACGCGCTGCCGCCGGACGAACGACCGATCCAGGCCGAGGCCGAGCGGCTCGAATCCTCTCCCGCCCAATCCCGGCTGGAGGGTAACGCCAGCCTGTCCCGCGGCGACCAGCGCCTGCGCGCCGATCAAATCACGCTGGATCGCGTGGCCAACCGCGCCCGGACCGAGGGTCAGTTTACCTATGGCGATCCCCAGCAGGCCCTGCGCGGTCAGCAGGCGGAAGTCGATCTGAACGCCGAGACCGGCTGGTTCGGGGATGTGGATTACTATCTGCGGGAGCGCAACGCTCAGGGTCACGCCGAGAAAGCGCAAGTCGATCAGAACCGACGTCGGAGCCGGCTGGAAGACGCGACCTACTCGACCTGCCCGCGCGACAATGAGATGTGGAAGCTGCGCGCCAGCGAGATCAACCTGAACGAGGCGACCGGACGCGGCACGGCCCGCCACCTCGTGCTGGAGTTCCGGGACACGCCGGTGTTCTATTTCCCCTACTTGTCGTTTCCCATCAACGATGCTCGGCAGTCGGGTTTCCTGGTTCCGCGCCAGGGCTACAGTAGCGAATCCGGGTTCGACCTGGCCGTCCCCTACTACTGGAATATCGCGCCGAACCAGGACATGACCATCACCCCCCGGCTGATGACCGAACGTGGGGTGCTGCTGGGTGTGGAATACCGGTTTCTCCAGTCCTGGCAACAGGGGCAAATTGGTTTCGAGTACATCCCCGACGACCGTCGCTACGGAGGTGCCCGGGGTTCGTTCAACGCAACCGACCGGGCCTCGCCGTTGCCGAATTTCTACACGGATCTGCGCTACGAATACGTCTCCGACGACAGCTACATCCGGGATTTAAGCAACAATCTGAGTTTTCTGACTCCCAACTATCTGGAGCGCCATCTGGATGCACGCTACTACGGGGATTGGTGGCAGGGACTGATGCGGGTGGAGGGGTTTCAGATCCTCAATCCGGCGGTGTTCGCCATTACCGGCAACCCCTACCAACGCCTGCCGCAACTGCTGTTCAACGGCGCCTGGCCCCCCGGCGCCGATAGATTCAGCTACCAGATGCGCGGCGAGATGGTGAATTTCCAGCAGTCCGACATGGTGACCGGCCTCCGGCTGGATCTGTGGCCGACCGTCGGCTGGACGCTGGAACGGCCCTGGGGCTACGTCAAACCTCAGGCCGGTTTCCGCTACACCAGTTATCAGCTCGACAACACCGCGCCGGGGGCCACCGATGCGCCCTCGCGATCCCTGCCGGTTCTCAGCCTGGACAGTGGCCTGATTTTTGACCGACCCTTGCAGGCCGACTGGCTGGGCGTTACCGCCGGAACCCAGACCCTGGAGCCGCGCCTGCTCTATCTGTACGTGCCCTACCGCAATCAGAATAACATTCCGCTGTTCGACAGCTGGCAGATGGATCGCGATTTCGACTGGCTGTTCCGCCGCAATCGCTTTACCGGCGCCGACCGGATGGGCGACGCCAATCAGTTGACCGCCGCGCTGACCACCCGCCTGATCGATGGACCCAGCGGCGGCGAACGGGTGCGCGCCAGCGTCGGTCAGATTCAGTATTTCGAGGACCGTCTGGTTACCCTGTATCCGGATGGACCACCGGAGACCGGGGACAATTCCGGACTGATCGCCCAGGGACTGTTGAATCTATCCTCCCGCTGGACGGTCCAGGCCGGCGTGAATCTGCAGCCGGACAGCAGCGATATCCAGCGCACCGCCTTCGATCTGCGCTATAACGCCAATCCCCGGCAACTGATCAACGTGTCCTATCTGCTGGATCGCTACCAGCCCGATCTGACCCTGGGCGATCAGATCCACTCGGTGGACGTGTCGCTGTTGTGGCCGCTGGCCCCGCAATGGCGGGTGCTGGCACGCTGGAATCAGGCCCTGAACGTCGATCGCAATCTGGAAACCCTGGCCGGTTTGGAATACGAGGACTGCTGCTGGGCGGTGCGCGCGGTCGCGCGCCAGTATCGCAACACTCCCGTGGAAATCGACGCGCAGACCGCCTTTTACCTGGAACTGGAACTGAAAGGATTGTCCCGGCTGGGGAGCAGTCTGGAGAGCGTGCTCCGGAATTCCATCTTCGGCTACCAAACGATCCGCTACTAACCGACCCCTACTTCCGATGATCCGCATGAACAAGTCGCTCTTCCCTCTTCTGCTGTTGTGCCTGCTGCTGTTTACCCTGCCCGTTCCCGGCCGGACGCAGCTGGTGTTTGGGCCCGGCCCCGAAGGACCGGGCAATGCGCTGGATGCGATCGTGGCGGTGGTCAACGACGACGTCATCACCCGCCGCGAACTGGACGCGGCCGTCGCTCAGATCGAGCGCCAGTTACAGCAGAAGAAGGTGCCGATTCCTCCCAGGCCGGTGCTGGAGGGTCAGGTGCTGGAGCGGCTGATCCTGATGCAGTTGCAACTGCGCGCCGCCGAACGCAACGGCATCACCGTGGACGATGCCACCCTCAACGCGGCGATCGAGAATCTGGCCCGGCGCAACAACATGAATCTGACCCAGTTGCGGCAAACCATCGAGAAGGACGGGGTCAGCTTCGCCAAGTTTCGCGATGACGTACGCCGGGAACTGATGGCGGCGCGGTTGCGGCAGAAGCTGGTCGACAGCCAGATCCAGATATCCGAGCAGGATGTGGAAAGCCTGCAGGCCCAACTGGCCGGAGAAAAGGGTTTGGGCGCCGCCTCCGGGGGTGAGCGGGAATATCATATTGCCCAGATACTGATCGCGGTGCCGGATGGCGCCACGCCGCAGCAGATCGAGGCGGCCCGGCGCCGGGCCGGAGATGTGCTGGCCCAGTTGCGCAAGGGCGTGGATTTCCGGCAGTTGGCGGTGAGCGTTTCCGCCGGCCAGCAGGCGCTGGAAGGCGGCGATCTCGGCTGGCGGCGCGCCGATCAGTTACCCACCCTGTTCGCCGATGCGGTTCCGAAACTGCGGCCCGGCCAGTTCAGCGACTTGATTCGCAGTCCCAGTGGCTTTCACATCGTCAAGCTGTTGGAGGTTCGGGGCGGCGGCGGCGGCGGCAGCGAAGCGACTTCCCCGACCGCCAAACAGGCGCTGGTGACGCAGACCCACGCCCGCCATATTTTGCTCAGAACCTCGCCGGAACTGTCCGACGATCAGGCCCGCCAGAAACTGGAGCAGCTGCGCCAGCAGGTGCGGAATGGCGAAGATTTCGCGGTGCTGGCTCGGGCCGATTCCGACGACAAGGGTTCCGGGGCGCGGGGTGGCGATCTGGGCTGGGTGGCGCCGGGAATGCTGGTGCCGGAGTTCGATCGGGAGATGAGTCGGTTGCAGCCGAACGAAATCAGCGCGCCGTTCAAGACCCAGTTCGGCTGGCATATCGTCCAGGTCCTCGAACGCCGGCAGGGTCAGGCGCCGCCCGAGGCCGAGCGCGCCCGGATTCGCGAGGCGCTGATGCGGCGGCGTTCCGACGAAGAATGGGAGCTGTTGCTGCGCCGCTTGCGCGATGAAGCCTACGTGGAGGTTCGCCTGGCACCGGTATCGGCGATGCCGGCGGCGGAGGCGCCGGCCACGAAGACGCCATGAGCGCCGCTCCGGGGCATCGGCCCCGCAAGCGGTTTGGCCAGCACTTCCTCCACGATCCCGGTGTCATCGAGCGCATTGTGGCTGCAATCCGGCCGGTGCCCGGCGACCGGCTGGTGGAAATCGGCCCGGGACTGGGGGCGCTGACCCAGCCCTTGCTTGAGGCGACCGGCGATCTGGACGTGGTGGAACTGGATCGAGACCTGCTGGAGCCGTTGCGCGCGCGTTGCGCCGGACCCGGCACGCTGCGGATCCATCACGCCGATGCGCTGGCGTTCGATTTCGCCGCGCTGCGCGCCGACGGTCTCCCGCTGCGGGTGGCCGGTAATCTGCCCTACAATATCTCCACTCCCCTGCTCTTTCATTTGCTGGCGCAGTCCGAGCATCTCCGCGATCTGCACTTCATGCTGCAAAAGGATGTGGTGGACCGGATGGCGGCGAATCCGGGCGAGGAAGCCTACGGCCGGCTGTCGGTAATGCTGCAATATCGTTGTCGGGTCGAGCCGCTGTTCGTGGTCGGGCCGGGGGCGTTCCAGCCGCCGCCCAAGGTGTGGTCGGCGGTCGTGCGGCTGGTTCCACGTGAAACCTTCCCCGTCGCGGTGCGCGACGAGCGGCGGTTCGCCGATGTGGTGCGGCTGGCGTTCGGTCAGCGCCGCAAAACGCTGCGCAACTCCCTGCGCGGTCTGCTGGACGCGAACCAGATCGAAACGGCCGGCGTCGATCCCGGCGCCCGGCCGGAAACCCTCGACCTGGCCGCGTTCGCGGCGTTGAGCGATCGAGCGGTGCCTTAACTTCCGGGCAGCGCGGTGGAGGCCAGTTCCATCAAGTGTTTTATGATCAATATGTTGTGATGCCGTTTCTCAGAGATTGTCGAGTCTTTGGCAGGTCGGGCCGAATGAAGTGAAACCCAGCATCCGGGGCGATTGTGGGCAGCGCCACGCTTTTGCCCGCCTACGGCTAATAGTAATGAGAGACTGTACAAAAACTCCCTTCTCCCCGCGGGAGCGGCGCGGTCGTTCCGCGAGCGGGGGGCGTTAGCCCCCTGTTTCCCGGAACGCGGCAAGGCACAGGCGCTCTCGGCGGGTGCGGAAACAGCGGACTCACGTCCGCCGCTCGCCGGCGACCCCAA
>JAVMKJ010000193.1:0-11598 GCA_031732855.1 Candidatus Competibacter sp. | reverse complement strand
TAACATTGCTGGTCGCATAACGCACCGAACTGACTGGAATCCATATTGAGCCTTGAAATTTTAGGCCGGATCGCTCCAGGCAGACCAGAATAAACGGGCTGTTATTCGATGCGTAATATCTTCATTAAAGACGATTTTTTGGAAAAAATCACGCTTTTTTGCTGCGAGTGCGGAAGAATAATCACCGCAGTCGGCATTCGACCATTCTACCGAAATCAGTTGCCAACCGCCTTCCGGTCTTGCGCGAGGATGTCGCGCATCACCTCTTCGGCCATGGTTCGCAGTTCCGGCGGGATCCCGTCCAAGGCTTCCGCTTCGCCCGCGGCGGCGCGCAGAGCGAGAGCCAGGGGTTTGAGGAAACTGGCTTGCGCGGATTGTGCCATCAGTTCGGCCAAGGCCGACCCCAGGCCGACGCCGTGACATTCGCGGGCCTGCTCGCGCACCCTAAAAAGCGCCGGCGTATCGCCACCGCTGGCGGGGTTGGCGAGTTGCCCCAATGCTTGGGCGGCAGAATCACGATTGCCGAGATAAAGATGGGCTTGTAGGAGAATATCCCAATAGTCGGCGCTTCCTTCCGGCTTGGCCAAAGGCGCGGCCAAGTCGGCGGCATGGCGGTATGCCGCGCTGGCTTCTGCCCGTTTGTCCATGCGCGCCAATAGCCAGGCGCGGTTGGCAACGGGGTAAGGATCATTGGGATCTCGTTCGATGGCCTGCCGGTAGGCAGCCTCGGCCTCATCGGGGCGGCCCAAGCGATCTAGCAAAACGCCGAGGTTGTGCCAAGGCCAAGCGTCCTCCGGGTCGATCTCGGTGGCCCGCCGGTAGGCGGCCTCGGCCTCTTTGGAGCGGCCGAAGCGATCTTGCAGCAGGATGCCGAGGTAGTGCCAAGGCGCAGCGTCCTCGGGGTCGATCCCGATGGCGCGGCGGTAGGCGGCCTCGGCCTCATCGGGGCGGCCCAAGCGATCTTGCAGCAGGATGCCGAGGTTGTTCCAAGGCGCAGCGTACTTGGAGTCGATCTCGATGGCCCGCCGGTAGGCGGCCTCGGCTTCCTCGGGGCGGCCCAGATGCTCTGCGAGCAGGATACCGAGGTTGCACCAAAGCCAAGCGTCCTTGGGATCCCGCTCGATAGCCTGCCGGAAGGCGGCATCGGCCTCCTCGGGGCTCCGGTACGCTTGCAGCAAGATGTCGGAATATTCGCAACTATCTGCTTTTTTAATCAAATCATTATCGGCACCGTCCAGATCAAAAAGATCGGGAAAAATTTCTGGGATAGGACGGCCCGACCGGCGAGCTTTGTACTTGGCCGCCCAAAAAACGCTTAATTCCAAATGATCGTGTTCCGGCCGCTCGTCGCCCAAGGCGGCTGCAAGAGCACGCGAATATTCAAGATGGTCGGCGTGGTAGAAACGGCCTTCGACATGAGCGCGGGTGCGTTCCACAGCGAGGGCGCGCAAATCGTCGGCGCTATACCACAACCGCATGAATTCGACCAGCCAAGTGAGTCCCTGCCGGATGCGGCGTGACGTGTAGCGCATTAAATACCAGACGTTGAAAAATCGCTCGGCAACCTGATAACCGGCGCGGCGGCGTCCAGTTAGCTTAGCTTTTTCAATCAAGCCTTCCGCTTCCAGGCGGGCGAGCTGTCCGCTGACAGTGGTGGCGGGAATGCCGGAAGCTTCCGCCAGTTCGGCGGCGGCCACCGGCGCCCAGCGTTCCATCACATGGGCCAGCAGCTTGCGCGGCTGGTCGGCCAGATTTTCCATGCGCGCCTTGTACAGTGGCGTCATCAAATCCAGTAGCAGCTTGAGGTCAGCGTGCAGGTTGTCTTGCCGGTCGGCGGCGAACAACTCATAGAGCATGACCGTGGTGCGCGGATTGCCGCCCGTGAGGTTGCGCAATGCTCTTAATCGCTCCGGTTTGGCGTCCAGGATGCGGGCCATGGCTTGGACGGCGGCTTCGCCGGGCTTTTCCTGACCGGCGCCAAAGACGCGCGCGAGGGCCAGCATGGCTTGGCGCATGTCGTCCACGCTCAAGGGGCGCAACTCGACCAGATCGAAAAAGTCGTGGAAAGCGTCGCTGTACAGGTGGCCAGATTCCAGGGCTTGGTAACTCGCGCCCAACCAGAAAAAACCACTGTGATGGGTAAGGGTCTTGCGCAGACGCCACAGCGAGGCCGCGCCGGCTTTCTGACCGCGCTTGCCTTCCTCCGGCCCGCCCAGACTGTCGAACAACAGATCGGTGCTGTCGATGAGCAGCAGAATGTGCCGCTGGTGTTCATCGATCCAATCGCTAAGCAGGCCGATAGCGGCCTCTTCCCGTTCCAGGGGCGGCAACGCCTCGATGCGGTGGATTTCGCCGTCCAGACGGTCGAGTTCCGCTTGTGGCGCACCCTCGTTTTCCAGCATGTCGGTCAGGGCATCAAGGACATTGCTCCACAACTCGGCCAAGGTGGAGACGGTAAATTGTTCTTCGGGAAAGGTGAGGGCGATCCACTGGCGCAAAAGCTCAGGGTCGTCCCGCACCCCCAGGGCCAGCCGGCGCAGCAAGGTAGTTTTGCCCATGCCCCGCTGGCCGACGACCAGCACATGCTGGGGTACTGTTGTACCCGCCGGGGTTTGCCGCAATCGGTCGAGCAGCGCGGCCAGTTCGCGGTTGCGCGCGACAAAAATCGAGCGCAACTCATCGTCGCCCCACAGGTGCGGGTTGTATTTCACGATGCCTTGCAGCGGGCCGCGATCCGGATCAGGCATGGTTGCGCCTCCAGTAATCGCGCAGCAGAAAGGAAAGAAACTGGATGCGCTCGCCCGTCCCGTCCACATAACCGTCTTCCTCCAGCTTGAGGACCAGGCGACTCGCTGTGGAGGTGCGTTTGTCTGGATCGGGTTCGCGGCGCTGCAAGCGGGCGAGAAGTTGCTTGCGCGTCAATCCCTCGTCCAATTTGGCCAGCGCTTTCAGGATGGCCAAGGCGAAGGAGAAATCGGGCTCGGCCAAGTCTCTCTCCAGACGCTGGTACCAGTGGATGAAGCGCGACCGGCTGGCCAGCAAGCGGTCGTAGCCGTCGTCCACGTCGGCTTGGATCAACATCTTTACCGTCGAACCCGATTCTTCTTGGCGGTCGCACGCCGCTTCCATGCTGGAAGCCAGCAGCAGGTTGAGGTAAAAGGGCGACAGCCAGCCCGCGCGCTTGCACAGATGATTGAGGGCCGTATCGTCGGCTTGCCAGCCTTCTCGGCGCGAAACCTCGGCCAGCATAGCGAGCGCGGCTTTTGGCTTGAACGGACCAAGGCGGAAGTCGTGACAGTCGTTGAAGCGAGTGCTGAACTTGTGCTGTTCGAGCAGGTAATTCAGGCCGATGGATCCGGTAAAGACGAAGCGGCACGCTACCCCGGAAGAGAGACGCCAAGCGCGCAGCCAGCCCAGCAGGCTTTCGGCTTCGGCGGGGTCCCGCACGATCAGCTTTTCCAGGAAAACCGAGAATTCGTCGATCAGGATCAGCAAGGGCGCTTCCGATAGGCGTTGTTGCAATTTCCGCGCGGCGACCGTCCAGGGAAGATCCGGCATGGCCTGCATTTCCAGCCCGCCGCCGATACCGCCGGGCAGCTTCACATCCAACTTGCGGAAGCGCGCCAACCAGTCGGAGGCTTTCTTGCCCGCTGCTTTCAAATAACCCGTGATACTCTCGTCGGGGAAAGCACGCTCCAGGGCGCCGACGAATGCCCCAGCGCTGTTGATGCCCTCCACATCGACCAGCCGGGCCATCAGTCCCTTTTCCTCGGCCTCATCCGCAAGGCGCTGCAGCAGGGAGGTTTTCCCCAGACGGCGCGGGCCGCTCAAAACGATGTGGTTGCCTTCCAGATAACGCCAGAGATCGTCCCGCTCCGTGACCCGGTCGAAGAAGTCGGCGCCTTCCGCCTTGTTACCCAAACGCATGACCATATTTCGCCCTCCAGCAATCCAACAGGTTGGCGAACTATATATTCAAAATTGAATTAAGTCAAATTTGAATTTATTCAAATCGAACACTTTGGCGCTTGACGGCCAGCTTGAACCCTCGGGTCGGCTCCGTTATAAACCGCCGGGCTTCCATCATGAAAATTCCTTAACATGACGGCGGCAACCACCGGACTTACGATAACCACTTACCCCCCAACCATGACCACCGAAGCCTGCCTGATCCCCTACGAAGCCGTGAACATCCTCGTCCGGGGCGCCGCGCTGGTGCTGGCGCCGCATCCCGACGATGAGGTGCTGGGTTGCGGCGGCGCGATCATGCGGCATGTCGCCGCCGGCGAGCCGGTGACGGTCATCGTCGTCACCGATGGCGCCGCCGGCGACGGGAGCCAGCCGGTGGCCGACTACGTCCGGCACCGGCAACAGGAAAGCCAGCAGGCCGCCGAAATCCTGGGCTACGGACAACCCCTGTTCTGGGATTTGCCGGACCGGCAACTGGCTTACGGCGAACGGCTGGTACGGCGGATTCTCGACGCCATCGCCATGCACCAGCCGGCGGTGGTCTACGCCCCCTCGCCGCTGGAAATCCATCCCGATCACCAAGCGGTGGCGCTGGCGGCGGCGGAAGCGGTTCGCCGCTGTTCCCCACCGCTAGTCCTGGCTCCGTACGAGGTCGGCGCGCCCCTGTATCCCAACCGCCTGCTGGACATCAGCGCGCTGGTCGAGCGGAAACAGGCCGCGATCGCCTGCTTTACCTCGCAGTTGGCCGTGCAGGACTACCATCGCCACAGTCTGGCGCTCAACGAATTCCGTACCTTTACCCTGGCCAAGTCGGTACGGGCCGCCGAAGCCTATCGGGTGGTCACGACCGTCGACCTGGCGGCAGGACTGAATTGCCTTTGCGTTCCGGAATATTGGCGAGCGCGCGGTCCGGGATCGAATGCCGCGCCGGATCGCAGTCCCCCGGTCAGCATCGTCGTGCGCAGCATGGCGCGATCCACGCTGGCCGAGGCTTTGGACAGCATCGCCCTGCAAACCTACCCGAATATCGAGGCGGTGCTGGTGAACGCCCGCGGCCCGGATCATCCGCCGCCCGGCGAGTGGTGCGGGCGGTTTCCGCTCCGGTTCGTCGACCGGGGAAAACCGCTGGATCGCAGCGCGGCGGCCAACGCCGGGCTGGCGGCGGCGCGGGGACGCTATATCGGTTTTCTCGATGACGACGACCTGCTGTTGCCGGACCATGTGGCGGTCCTGATCGATGCCTTGCGCGACCAGGACCGGGCGAAAGTCGCCTACGCCGGCGTCCGGATGATCGCCTATCTGCCCGACGGTCGAATCGGCTCGGAATCGTTGCTCGACCAGCCGTTTCACCTGCCCAGCCTGCGGGCGCAGAACTACATCCCGATGCATGCGGTTCTGTTCGACCGCGTCCTGCTCGATCTGGGTTGCCGCTTCGACGAAAATCTGGCCCTGTACGAGGATTGGGATTTCTGGCTGCAACTGGCGGAACACGGCGAATTTCTGCACGTCGACCGCATTACCGCCTGTTACCGCAACTTTGGCCACTCCGGTTTCGGTCTGCGGCCGGATGAAGCCAGGATCGCCGCCGGCCGGGCGGCCCTGTTCGCCAAGTGGGGCCGGCGCTGGTCCGGGACGGAATGGGCCGAAACGCTGGCCGCCCTGCGCGACGGCGTCATCCACCGCCAATCAGGACGGGCGGACGCGGAACAACCGATGGTGGAAACCCTTGCCGGAAACCTGGCGGAGCAGACCGCTCTGCTCCACCAGATTCTGGCGCGTCTCGAAGAGCAGCGACAACAGACCACCGCCCTCGACGAACAGGTCCGGCGAGCGGACGGGCTGGCGGTGGCGGTGCAAACCCTGCAAACCCAAATCGCCGAGAGTACTCGACAACTGGAAGAACTGCGTCGCTCCACATCCTGGCGGGTGACCGGGCCGTTGCGCTGGCTGTCGCGCGCCGCGCGGCGACTGGGCGGGAAGCGCTCATGACTCGCCCCCAAGGAACCGTTTCAGGCCAACCAGTCCCCCCACCATCGCGCGGCGCACTGCGATGAGTCCGACTCGCCGCCGCCGCTGGATGGCCTGCCGCCGCCGCCAGACTCGCGGCAATTGGCACAGGGCATCCCACTTGGCCCGCAACGCCAGCCCGCCCTGCCCGCGCCGCCACAGCCAGAATACGCCGAACAGATTGAGCAGAACATGCGCCGGCAAATAGAGCCAGAACCAGGGCGAAGGCATGTTCTTGAAATAGGTCCACACCAGGTTGCGGTGGCCGTGGTAGACGGCGAAATCCCCGCGCGCTCCGGTCAACCCGGAACCGACGTGCCGCACCACCGCCGAGGGGACATAGAGGCAGTGCTGCCCCAGCAGGAGCAGCCGAAAGCCCAAATCCACATCTTCCATATAGCAGAAGAACGACTCGTCGAAGCCGCCTGCCTCGACAAACGCCTGCCGCCGGTACAGCGCCGCCGCCGCGCAGGGCGCGAAGACTTCCTCGACCCGCAATCCCCGTTCCGCCGCCGTCAGGCCGTGCCAGCGCCGCCAGGCCAGCCCGCTGGCATGGTAGCAATCCCCGGCGCCATCGAGCCGGGTGGGATCGGCGTCCAGCAGCAGCCGGCAACCGAACACGGCATAATCGGAGTATTCCCGCGTTGCTTGCCACAACGCCTCGAGCCAAACCGGCTCGGGAAAAGCATCGGGGTTGAGCAGCGCCAGCCACTCGGTGGAGGAACTTCGGGCGACCGCCAGATTGTTGGCGGCGGCAAAGCCGAGATTTTCGGTACAGCGAATCACCCTCAATCCGGGAAAATACGCGGTGGCCTGCTCGGCGCTGCCGTCGCTGCTGGCATTGTCCACCAGCACGACCTGTCGCGGCGGCAGGGTCTGCCGGGCGAGCGCCCGCAAGCAGCGTTCGAGATAGGCCCCGCCATTGTGATTGACGACGACGACCGTGACGTCGAAATCAGCGCTGGTCATCGACGTTGCCGGCGGGCGACATTTCGCTCTTGCGCCGCGCGGTAGCCAGCGCCTTGGCGCCGCGCAGCCCGTACCCGAGCCATGCCGCCAGCCAGCGCTTCTGCCAGGCGCGCAGGCGCGGACTGGCGATGAGCTTCTGGCGGGCGTAATCGCCAAATTCTTCCAGCACCCGGGCGAACGGGACCTGGGCATCCACGTACACCGCCCGAACTGGAGCGTCCTCGGCCGGCCCCAGCGCCGCCGGCGTGGCGAAATAACGCGGCGCGGCGAAAGCAGGCAGCGGCGTCAGCGCATGATAATCGGCCACCATCTCATCGACCCGGCGATGGCGAAAACTCGCCAGCCAGGCACGCGGCGGCTCCAGGCAGGCGCGGTCGGCGGCGATCCGGAGCAACTCGTCGGCTATCGCCTCCGCCCGCGGCGGGCAGAGAAAACCGTTGACTCCTTCCCGAACCCGATCGGCGAAGCTGCCCACGGCGGTCGCCACCACCGGAATGCCCAGCAGCCACAGTTCGCTCAGGGTGTAGCTGAACGTCTCAGGCCAGATAGATAGCAACAAACCCAGTTCCGGTTTGATATCGGCCATGACCTTGGCCAATTCATCGTGCCGATAACTCGGGGTCAAGGTGACGCCGGGCCGATCGCGAAACGTTTCGCCCTCTTCGCCACAACCAATCAGATACAGCTCCACCTTGCCCGCGATTCGTGGCCAGAGCTGTTCCAACAGTCCACGGCCCTTTTGCGGAGCGAGACTGCCCAAGACCACGACCCGCAGTTTGTCGCCAGCCGGCGGGGCTGGCAGCCACGCCGGTGCGAAATCCACTCCATGAGGGATGATCGCGAAGGGTTTGTCGGCGAGTGCGGGCAACAAGGTTTGCCAGTGTCGCGACACGGATTCCGAGGGCGCTACCAACAACACCTGATCGGCTCCAATCAAATCAGCAAAGCGCCGCCGGATGCTTAGCCACTCCATCGCGGTGACATTACGAAAAAACCGGTTTTGTTCATTCTCGGCGAAACAGCGCGTCAATCGGGGTAATTCGCATGCTTCGCAGACTTCGCCGAAATGGATGACTACCGCCGGACAAAACGGGTAATAGTCGTGAGCGACGAAAATCGTCGGCAGCCCGCTGGCCAATGCATCCAGCGAATGGCCAATCAACGAGGAAATTAAAATGACTTCGACCCTGAACTCGGTAATGATCTCATCCAGGATCGTCCGGTATTGGAGATGAGTGGTCGCCGTGGCGCGAATGGGATAACCCAGATCCCAATAGCGCAACGGCTGATCCATGGTTGCGGAGCGATACAGGGCAATCCGCTGGCCGAAAGCGCCCCAGGTGCCGATGGAGCGCAACACCAGATTGTCCCGCTCCCGATCATGCTCGCAATACTGCTGCACCCAGCGGTTCAACCCACCACCCCAGCTATGAGCGATGTGCAATTGCACCGGCCGAGGCGCCGGCGGTGCATCTTGAATCGCCGCTCCCCGCCGCAAGAGGTCGTTAACCGCGAAACGCAAGCCAGTCAGGGGGTGCGACCGCTCGATCTGTCGCGCCTCCTCCAGTTGCTCGACGCCGCGCATCTCAGCTCGGCAGCCGGCATCGCGATCACGCACGTAGACATGGTCGCAGCAGACCGCGTGCCAGCCGTGCTCCCGGAACAGTTGCGCCAGCCAGATGGGAGCTTCATCCCAACCCCAGTCCCGCGCGGCGGTATCCAGCCTAGCTTCGATGTCCCGTAACGCCGCACGCCGCAGGTAGCAGCAATCGCCAAACAGAGCGGGCATTTCAATATTGCGCCGCCGGCTCAGGGTCAACAGCCAGCAGTCGAAAATATCCAATGCAATCCGCCGATTGTCGTTCCGCTCCAGCAGAGCGAACAAAGGCACGCTATCGCTCATGGGAGAAACTGCCGCGATACGCGATTCCTGGCCATAAGCCGCTAAAGCGAGCCGGGTATCCCAGCCAGGAGGAACCTCCAATCCAGGCTGAGCCAGCAAGACATCGTAATCGCAATAACCTGACGGCAATCCACGCAGCACGGCTTGCCAGGGATGGTCGTGACCAGTGGCATCCGCCAGCAATACTCGCGATGTTTCGGGTGATTCGCGCAACATCTGTTCCAGTTGCGCTCGATCAACATCAACCGGTAACGCCACGATGTCAATATCGGTTGAAGTATTACGCAACAGGACTGACAGCTTGCTGGCTAGCAGTCCCATTGTTCCAGCGCGGACCGGCAGGCAGATAACGTGCGGGTTGTCCGGGCGTGGCCAGCGATTCAGTGGTGGGCAACCAAGCTCCATGCTATCGGAACACACTGAACAGTCGTCGGGTGAAGGCCCGCCCTTCTAGCCGCCACCTGCGGAAGCGGTGGATCAAATCCAATTTGCGGCATAAGTTGCCCCCCTCCCCTAACCCTCTCCCATCGAGGGGATTAGGAGTTGCCTTCTGAAAAAGTACGACAATTTGTTCATTTTTAAGGATCTCTTTAGAGAAAATTCGTCTCAGCCTTATAGGCGGTTCCATATCGCAATTTGTTCTTATTTGCCGTAATGTTTTAAATCCATTATTTTCAAATAATCCAATTAGCTCATCCGCAGTAATTTTATTAAGCGTTTCATAGCAACTCCAAATCTCAGATTTTATCATTTCATAATTCTCATCATCTTGTTCTTCATTAGAAGAATATATATAATGGTCCCCAAATTTCGGACAGGTAAATAAGGTAGTACTCTGCACGGGTAAGACTGCATGACCACGCGGAGACGAGCGATGCAGAGAAAAGTATTCGGTGCGGAGTTCAAGGCGAAAGTGGCGCTGGAAGCGCTGGCCGGCCGCAAGACGGTCAACGAGATTGCGGGCGCCTACGAGGTGCATCCGCATCAGGTGGCCATGTGGAAACGCGAGGCCCAGGACGGACTCAAGGTGTTGTTCGCGCGCCGGCGGGGCCGGCGCCGGGTCGAGGACGGGACTGATGCCGAGGCGCTGTACGGCCAGATCGGGCGGCTGCAAGTGCAGGTGGCGTGGTTGAAAAAAAAGTCCGGACTGAACCCGCCCCCGTAAGGTGGAGATGGATCGAACCGGACCATCCGGCTTTGTCGCTGGTGACGCAGTGTGACTTGTTGGGGCTGAGCCGGAGTACGTGGTACGAGCGGGCGAGCGAACCGAGTCCGCTGAACGGGGAACTGATGCGCCGGCTGGACGAGGAATACACGGCCCATCCGTTCTACGGCAGCCGGCGGATGACGGCGGTGCTGCGCCGGGCCGGGTATGCGGTCAATCGCAAGCGGGTGCTGCGGCTGATGCGCCAGATGGGGTTGGCGGCGATCTACCCCAAACCGGCGCTGTCGCACCCCGACCCGGATCATCGCCTCTACCCGTATTTGCTGCGGGGGGTGACGGTGACCGGACCCGATCAGGTGTGGAGCACCGACATTACGTACATCCGGCTCCTGCGGGGATTCGTCTACCTGGCGGCGATCCTGGACTGGTACAGCCGCAAGGTGCTGGCATGGCGACTCTCCAACACCCTGGAGACCCGGTTCTGCCTGGACTGTCTGGACGAGGCGTTGCGGCGGGGTCAGCCGTCGATCTTCAACTCGGACCAGGGCGCGCAGTTCACCAGCACGGCGTTCACCGGCCGTCTGGCGGAGGTGGGCATCCGGATCAGCATGGATGGTCGGGGACGGGCTCATGACAATATCTTTGTCGAACGACTATGGCGATCGGTTAAGTATGAGGAGGTGTACCCCAACGGCTATGACACGCTGGATGAGGCCTATCACGGGCTGCACCGCTACTTCGAGTTCTACAACCACCAGCGCCCTCATCAGGCTCTGGACTATCGAACCCCAGCCGAGGTGTATGCCGACAGGGCAGTGATCCTGTCACCAAGAGACGCAGAGATACTACCTTAAATTCGACCAAAAGTTGTCTGGACAATGGGGTCCACTTCAATAGTCTGTCCAATTCAGTCCAGTACATTATTTAATATCAAGTATATGATTTATAAGGTAGTGCCCCTTAACTTCCGTGACGAACTTCAATAATTTCGCAACATAATAATGACACAAGACGACGTATTCTCCACCTGTAGTCTACCTAATGTATAAACCAACATAAATTTGGTTCTTCGAGGGTTTCTGTGGAGCTGGTCTCCCAAGACGGGTTGTAGCCCACCGCGCCAGATTTTGGTTGGATTGATGTCTTTGCAAATCAATCTGTTATTCATGGGCGATCCACAAGAAGCATCATTTATGAGGCACTAAGCCCCGGTTTCCACAAGAAACCTCGAAGAACCTTAAGGCCATTTCCGACAAAGATTTTACCCATCATGCAGGCCGAACCAAGATGTCCCATTTGGGCAGTAGGGGGTTGCGCGCCAATCGGGCCTCAACCTCCTGCATCGCCTTCTTGGAGAGTGAAATGCCTTTTTGGTAAACCGCCCGGCTCAGCTTGACGATGGGATGAATGCCTTTCCAAGTCATACTTTTCGCCCATTCCAGCATGGTGTCGACATCCACCAGCTTCGTGCCATTCCAATGCTGCTCCAGGATACCCCAGCAGCGTTCGATCGGATTGTATTTGCTGTGGTAAGGTGGGTAGTACAGCAGGTGGATGGGTTTGCCGATGTGGTCGGCGAAGTCCA
>JAVMKJ010000192.1:0-59318 GCA_031732855.1 Candidatus Competibacter sp. | reverse complement strand
CACTTTTTAATGAATTGAAAATAATCAAAAAATTATTTGGGAACATCTCTATTGAACTTGGCGTACCGAGTCAAACCACCGATCAATCTTTTCGGGATTTAAAAGATGTTCCAGCAATCCACGAACCATTACCGTGATCGGACTCTTCTCCGCAAACTTCTGTAAGATTTCACCAAACATGATGACCTTCAGCCCTGGATGTAAAAAATATACTTATTTTACAATATCTTGGAACACCTTAAAAGGGCTGGTAGATTGACATAAGCCAGAAGGCGAAGCCAGATAGCGCAAGGGCGCTATAGGAGTGCTGATGCAGGTTTGGATTTGGCTGATGGCTGAGTTGGCGTAGCGTAACCCGCCGAGTCTGGGGTGTCCCTCGCAATGGCGGCAACGACAATTTGGCTCGGTCTTGCCAACCATCGCCCGGAGGTGGACACTACTCAAGGGAACCGGCTGGACGGTCGCCGTATCGCATTGCGATATGGAGGAAAGTCCGGGCTCCACAGGACAGAGCGCCAGGTAACGCCTGGGCGGCGCAAGCCGACGGAAAGTGCCACAGAAAACATACCGCCCACGTTCGCGAGAACCGGCAAGGGTGAAAAGGTGCGGTAAGAGCGCACCGCGTCGCTGGCAACAGGGACGGCAGGGCAAACCCCGCTCGGAGCAAGACCAAATAGGGGGGCGCTACGTGTGGTCCGCACGGCCCCCGGGTAGGTCGCTACAGTCGTCTGGCGACAGACGTCGCAGATGAATGACCGTCCTCGACAGAACCCGGCTTACAGGCCGGTTCCCGCTTTTCCCCGATGATCGCCCGGGTCGAGAGCCTGGGTGAAACGGCGCGGATCCCTGGCTCCGCGCCGCTCCCGGGCAACAGTCTATCCCTTCAGTTTCTGGGTCAGCAGATCGTTCACCTGCTGGGGGTTGGCCTTGCCTTTGGACAGCTTCATCACCTGACCGACGAAGAAGCCGAACAGCTTGTCCTTGCCGGCGCGATATTGCGCCAGCTGCTCGGGATTGGCCGCGATCACGTCGTCGATCACTTGTTCGATCGCCGAGCTGTCGGTGATCTGTCTGAGGCCGCGCCGCTCGATGATGGCGTCGGCGTCGCCTTCGCCGGCCCACAGCGCCTCGAAGACTTCCTTGGCGATCTTGCCGGAGATGGTCCGGTCCTGAATCCGCCGCAGCAGTCCCGCCAGGCGGACGGGATCGACCGGACTTTGCGCGAGGTCCCGATTCGCCTTGTTCAGAAACGCCGCCAGATCGCCCATCACCCAGTTGGCGCACAGCTTCGGTTCGCCACCCAGCGCGGCGACCGTCGCTTCGTAGTAATCGCCCAGTTCGCGGCTGGTGGTCAACACCCCGGCATCGTAGCCGGACAGACCGTACCGTTCCACGAACCGCTGTTTCTTGGCGTCCGGCAGTTCCGGGAGGCCAGCGCGGGCGGCGGCGACGAACGCCTCGTCCAGCACCAGCGGCAACAGGTCGGGATCGGGGAAGTAGCGGTAGTCGTTGGCTTCCTCCTTGCCGCGCATCGAGCGGGTTTCGCCCTTGTCCGGATCGTACAACCGGGTTTCCTGCACCACCTTGCCACCGGATTCGATCAGGTCGATCTGCCGTTCGATCTCGAATTCGATGGCGCGCTCGACGAAGCGGAAGGAATTGAGGTTCTTGATCTCGGCCCGAGTGCCGAACTTCGGGTCGCCCGCGCGCCGCACCGATACGTTGGCGTCGCAGCGGAACGAACCTTCCTGCATGTTGCCGTCGCAGATGCCGAGATAGACCACCATCTGATGCAGCTTCTTCATGTAGGCCACCGCCTCCTTGGCCGAACGCAAATCCGGCTCGGAGACGATTTCCAGCAGTGGGGTGCCGGCGCGGTTGAGGTCGATCCCGGACAGGCCGTGGAAATCCTCGTGCAGCGACTTGCCGGCATCCTCCTCCAGATGGGCGCGGGTGATGCCGATCACCTTGCTGGAGCCGTCTTCCAGGTCGATGGTCAACCGACCCTTTTGGACCACGGGCAGTTCGTACTGGCTGATCTGGTAGCCCTTCGGCAGGTCGGGGTAGAAGTAGTTCTTGCGGGCGAACACCGAACGGCGGGCCACATCGGCGCCGATAGCCAAGCCGAACATGACCGCCATCCGCACCGCGTCGCGGTTCAGCACCGGCAATACCCCCGGCATCCCCAGGTCGATGGCGCAGGCCTGGGTATTGGGCGCGGCGCCGTAGGCCGTCGCGGCGCCGGAGAAAATTTTGCTCTTGGTGGCGAGCTGGGCGTGGATTTCCAGCCCGATTACCGTTTCCCATTCCATCATGTCGCACTACCCTGAATTTTTGAAAGCGAAGCACCCTCACCCCCGACCCCTCTCCCGAAGGGCGAGGGGAGCAGCCTGTCAGACAAACGCGGCGGGGGCACGCTGGTGCCAGTCGGTGACCTGCTGGTAGCGGTGCGCCACGTTCAATAGCAGGTCCTCGGCAAAGTAGTTGCCGATCAACTGCAAACCCACCGGCCGTTGGCCGACGAAACCCACCGGCAGCGACAGGCCCGGCAGGCCGGCCAGGTTCACCGCGATGGTGTAGATGTCCGACAGATACATGGTGATCGGGTCGTCCACCTTCTCGCCGAGATTGAAGGCCACGGTCGGCGAAGTCGGTCCCGCGATCGCGTCGACCCGTTCGAAGGCCCGCCGGAAGTCGTCGCTGATCGAGCGGCGGATCTGCTGCGCCTTCAGGTAATAGGCATCGTAGTAGCCGGCCGACAGCGCGAAGGTGCCGACCAGAATGCGGCGTTTGACCTCGGCGCCGAAACCTTCGCCGCGCGAGCGGGTGTAGAGATCCAGCAGGTCCTTCGGATTTTCGCAACGGTGACCGTAGCGCACTCCGTCGAAGCGGGCCAGATTGGAGGAGCACTCCGCCGGGGCGACCACGTAATAGGCGGGAATCGCCAGCCGGCTGTTGGGCAGGCTGATGTCGATCGTTTCCGCTCCCAGTTTCCGGTATTCGGCAATGGCGTCCTCCACCACCCGGGCGACCGCGCCGTCCAGCCCCTCGTCGAAATACTCCCTGGGCAGACCGATCTTCAATCCGTCGAGCGGCCGGTCGAGCAGGGCGGCATAATCGGGCACCGGCCGGTCGACGCTGGTGGAATCGCGCGGATCGAAGCCGGCCATCGCTTCCAGCAGCAGCGCGCAGTCCTCGGCGGTACGCGCCATCGGCCCGCCCTGATCGAGGCTGGACGCGTAGGCGATCATGCCCCAGCGCGACACCCGGCCGTAGGTCGGTTTGACGCCGGTGATGCCGCACAACGCGGCCGGCTGGCGGATCGAACCGCCGGTATCGGTCCCGGTGGCGCCGGGCGCCAGGCGCGCGGCCACGGCGGCGGCCGAACCGCCCGAGGAACCGCCGGGAACCGCCGCCAAATCCCAGGGATTGCGCGCCGGACCGTAGAAGCTGGTTTCGTTGGACGAACCCATGGCAAATTCGTCCATGTTGGTTTTGCCCAGCATCACCGCGCCCGCCGCCGCCAGCCGCTCGACCACCGTCGCGTCGTAGGGGGCGATGAAGCGGTCCAGTATCCGCGAACCGCAGGAGGTACGCAGGCCGCTGGTGCAGAAAATATCCTTGTGGGCGATGGGAACCCCGGTCAGCGGTCCCGCCGCGCCTTGGCGGCGATGCTGGTCGGCGGCGCGGGCTTGGGCTCGCGCCCGGGTGGCGGCGACGGTGATGAAGGCGTTTAACGACGGATTGAAGCGTTCGATACGGTCCAGGAACGCGTCGGTCAGTTCTTCGCTGCTGAATTCGCCGGCGGCGAGACCGGCGCTGAGCTGTGAAATGGTTTTGTCGTGCATGGCGGTGGAATCAGGACTGTTCGTTCGATATTCGCTCCCCTCTCCCCTTGGTGGGAAGGAGGGTGGGGGTCAGGGGATCGAAGCGCCTCACTCGATGACCTTGGGCACCAGATACAGGCCGGCTTCAACTCGTGGAGCGATGGCCTGGAAATGCTCGCGCCGATCGGGTTCGGTGACTTCGTCGGCGCGCAGGCGCTGTGCCATGTCCAGCGGATGGGCCATCGGCGCGACGCCGACGGTGTCGGCGGCGTTCATCTGCTCCACCAGTTCCAGGATGGCCGACAGGCTGCGGGCGTAAGCCGGCACGTCCTCTTCGCGGATGGCCAGTCGGGCCAGATGGGCGATTTTGGCGACTTCGGCGGGTCCGAGGGACATCGTGCGAGTTCTCCTTGCGGCGGAATCAAATGAAATTAAACAAATGATTTTATCATATTTGCCAGCTTGCTCCCAACCCCCCTGCTTGCTAGCATTAGCCGCTTTTGATAACCAGGTGCTTTCGACAACATGTTCAAATGGTTGCGCGGCAAATTTTCGAACGATCTCTCGATCGATCTAGGGACGGCTAACACCTTGATTTACGTTCGGGGAGCCGGCATCGTTCTCAACGAACCCTCGGTGGTCGCCATCAATCAGGATCCGATCCGGGGAGTTCGCACCATCGCGGCGGTGGGCACGGACGCCAAGCGGATGCTGGGCCGCACGCCCAACAACCTCTCGACCATCCGGCCGATGAAGGACGGCGTGATCGCCGACTTCACCGTCACCGAGAAGATGTTGCAGCACTTCATCCGCAAGGTCCACGCCCGCAAGTTTTTCAACCCCAGCCCGCGCGTCCTGATCAGCGTGCCCTGCGGTTCGACCCAGGTGGAGCGGCGGGCGATTCGCGAATCGGCGATGGGGGCCGGTGCGCGGGTGGTGTATCTGATCCCCGAACCGATGGCGGCGGCCATCGGCGCCGGCATCCCGGTGGAGGAAGCGCGCGGGGCCATGGTGTTGGACATCGGCGGTGGCACCTCGGAGGTGGCGGTGATCTCGCTCAACGGCATCGTCTACGCCGGCGCGGTGCGCATCGGCGGCGACCGCTTCGATGAGGCCATCATCAATTACGTTCGCCGCAATTTCGGCGTCCTGATCGGCGAGCCGACCGCCGAGCGGATCAAGCACGAGATCGGCAGCGCCTATCCGACCAGCGAGATGCGGGAGATCGAGATCAAGGGGCGCAACCTGGCCGAGGGCGTGCCGCGCAGCTTCACCCTCAACAGCAACGAAATCCTCGAAGCCCTGCAGGAGCCGCTGTCCGGCATCGTCAGCGCGGTGAAGATGGCGCTGGAGACCACCCCGCCGGAATTGGCCGCCGATGTGGCCGAACGCGGCATCGTCCTCACCGGCGGCGGCGCGCTGATGCGCGACATCGACAAGCTGATCATGGAGGAGACCGGCCTGAACGTGGTCCTCGCCGAGGATCCCCTCACCTGCGTGGCCCGCGGCGGTGGCCGGGTTCTGGAACTGATCGCCAAGGACGAACGCGCGATCGATGCGTTCGCCATCGAATAGCCGTTGGCCGCTCTCGAACCCAGTAGCAGCCGCATCAGCCACCTGTTCGCGGTCAACCCGGCGGCGGTACTCCGACTCGGACTGTGGGTGGCGCTGTCCATCGCCATGATGACGGTGGATCATCGTTATCACATGCTCGATGGCATGCGTGACGTACTGGCCACGGCGGTCTATCCGTTACACTATCTGATGCGGTTGCCGACCGATACCCGGAACTGGCTGACCGAGAATCTGGCCGGTCGCGCCACCCTGCTGCAAGAAAACGCCAGGCTGCGCGAGAAACAAATCTTTCTGAACGCCCAGTTACAGAAATTGACGACCCTGGACGCGGAAAATCGCCGCTTGCGCTCCCTGTTGGAATCGGCGGTCAACACGCCGGAACGGATGCTGATCGCCGAACTGCTGGCGGTGGATTTCGATCCGTACCGGCATCACATCCTGCTCAATCGTGGTCGTCAGCACGGTGTTTACGTCGGCCAGCCGGTCCTCGACCAGCATGGCGTCATCGGCCAGATCATCCGCGCCGATCCTTTTTCCTCCACGGCCATTTTGATTACCGATCCCAACCACGCCCTGCCGATTCAGATCAATCGCACGGGGGTGCGCACGCTGGCGCTCGGCACCGGCAAATTTCAGGAACTGGAACTGCCGCACATTCCCAACAACGAGGATGTGGTAATCGGAGATTTGCTGGTGACGTCCGGACTGGGCGGGCGGTTTCCCCGCGGTTATCCGGTCGGCATGGTGACCAAGGTGGAGTTCGATCCCGGCAGCCCCTTCGCCCACATCGTCGCCAGACCGATCGCGCAACTGGATCGGATCCGGGAGGTGATGCTGTTGGAGAGCGAACCGGCCGCCACCGCGGGCGCGGCGGTCACGCGACCGCCATGACCGTGGTACATTCCAGCGGGGGGTGGGTCATCGCCCTCAGTTTTCTGGTCGCATTCCTGCTGGCCGGGATACCCCTGCCGGGCGGGCTGGGTCATTTTCGCCCGGACTGGGTGGCGATGGTGCTGATCTACTGGTGCATGGCGCTGCCGCGCCGGGTCGGGATCGGCGTGGGCTGGCTGGTCGGATTGTTGCTGGACGTGGGGCGGGGCGGGTTGCTGGGCCAACATGCCCTGGCGCTGGCGGTCGTGGCGTATCTGATCCTCCAGACCTACCGGCGCGTTCGGGTGGCGCCTCCCTGGCAGCAGGCGATCAGCGTTCTGGTGTTCCTGCTGATCGAACAAATCCTGATATTCTGGATCAGCGGGGTCATCGGCTATCCGCCGCGAGACTGGTGGTATCTGGCGCCGGCGGTCGGCGGCATGCTGCTGTGGCCCCTGCTGTTCGTGATCCTGCGCGACGTGCGCCGGCACTTCCAAGTAACCTGAGATTTCGGCAAGCCGACGATGAACCAGTGGCGGCCGTTCGCCAAACCGCTCGTGGATGAACTGAAAACCCGGGAGAAGGACAATGCCGCCGAAAGCGAGTTGTTTTTCCGGCGCGTCCTCCTGGTGCTGCTGGCGGTTTTTCTGGGTCTTCTGGCGGTGGCGGGGCGGCTGGTCTATTTGCAGGTGCTCAACCACGAACGCTTTACCACCCTGTCCGACAGCAACCGGGTTCGCCTGCTGCCGTTGCCGCCGACTCGCGGCTTCATTTACGATCGCAACGGCGTGCTGCTGGCCGACAATCTGGCCTCCTACCACCTGGAGATCACCCGCGAGCAGACCAAGGATCTGGACGCCACCCTGGCGGAATTGCGGCAGCGCATCGAACTCACCGACGCCGACATCGAACGTTTCCGCAAGCTGGCTCGGCGCAGCCCGCCCTATGCCGGCGTGCCGCTGCGCTTCCAGTTGACCGACGAGGAAATCGCCCGGCTGGCGATCGACCTGTACCGCTTGCCGGGCGTCGACATCAAGGCCGACCTGACCCGCCGCTATCCGCTGGGCCCGCTTGCCGTCCACGCGATCGGCTACGTCGGCCGGATCGACGAGAGCGAATTGCGCAAGCTCGATCCCGGCCAGTACAGCGGTAGCACCCATATCGGCAAGACCGGCGTGGAACGCTCCTACGAGGACGTGGTGCGCGGGCGCGCCGGCTGGCAACAGGTCGAAACCAATGCCGAGGGCCGGCCTCTTCGCATCCTCAGCCGTACCCCGCCGACGCCGGGCCAGAATATCCATCTCACCATCGATATTCGCTTGCAGGCGGTCGCCGAAAAGATTCTGGAAGGTTACAACGGCGCCATCGTCGCCATCGATCCCCGCAACGGCGAGGTGCTGGCGCTGGCGAGCCAGCCGGTCTACGATCCCAATCCCTTCGTCAACGGAATCGATTTCGCCTCCTATCGCCAGCTCAACACCTCCAAGGACCGACCGTTGCTCAACCGTGCCCTGAACGGCGTTTATCCCCCCGGTTCCACCATCAAGCCGCTCATGGCGCTGGCCGGTCTGGAGTACGGAGCGGTCACTCCCTACAGCGGAGTATTCTGTCCGGGGTTCTACCGCCTGCCCGGCGTGAGCCACAAATTCCACGACTGGAAGCGCGGCGGTCACGGCAGCGTGAGCATGGACCGGGCGATTGCCCTATCCTGCGATGTGTACTTCTACAATCTGGCGCTGAATCTGGGGATCGATCGCATTCACGACTTTCTGGACAAATTCAGCATGGGCCGGCTGACCGGCGTCGATTTGCCGGGTGAAAGGAAAGGGCTGCTGCCGTCCCAGGAGTGGAAGCGCAAGGTGCATCGGCATGCCTGGTTTGCCGGCGATACGCTGAGCGCCGGTATCGGTCAGGGGTATTTTCTGGCGACGCCGCTGCAACTGGCCCATGCGGTCGGCGTCGTGTCCCAGCGTGGAGTGAATTTTCAGCCGCGGCTGTTGCACGCCACCGAAGATCCCGGCACGCGGGTCAAGACTCCGGCGGCGCCGCGGCCGCTGCCGTCGGTCGATGTCAAGAACCCCCGCTTCTGGGACGCGGTGATCGCGGGCATGATCCATGTGGTCGAGGGTGGCACCGCCCACCGAATCGGCATCGGCGCCAAGTACCGGATTGCCGGCAAGACCGGCACCGCCCAGGTCTTTACCCTGGGCCAGGGTGAAAAGTACGACGCCAAGCGATTGGCCAAGCATCTCCAGGATCACGCCCTGTTCATCGCCTTCGCGCCGGTCGAGGATCCCCGCATCGCCGTGGCGGTGATCGCCGAGCACGGCGGCGGCGGCAGCGCCACGGCCGCGCCGATGGCGCGCAAGATCATGGATGCCTGGCTGCTCGAAAAGTACGATGTCGATTTCTCCCCCGCGGACGTCCGGCCCGTTCGGGATACCCAAGCGCATGGAGAATGACGACGGCCGGTTCCTGAAGCTGATCCATCTGGATCTGCCGCTGCTGTTGGGGTTGCTGGCGGTGTCCGGGATGGGACTGGTCGTGCTGTACAGCGCCGGGCAGCGCGATCTGAATTTGGTGCTGGGGCAAGGCATGCGGCTGGGGCTCGGATTCGTCATCATGCTGGCGCTGGCTCAGATCCCGCCGCATTACTTCCGGTTCTGGTCGCCGTGGATTTATCTGGTCGGCGTGCTGTTGTTGCTGGCGGTCATGGTGGCCGGCGACATCTCGAAGGGCGCGCGGCGCTGGCTGGATCTGGGCGTGGTGCGGTTCCAGCCTTCGGAGATCATGAAGCTTGCCGTGCCGATGATGATGGCCTGGTTTTTCGCCGAAAAACCGTTGCCGCCGCGCCTGTTGCATCTGCTCGGTGGGACGCTGGTCACCACGATTCCGTTCGTGCTGATCGCCGAACAGCCGGATTTGGGCACGGCGCTGGTGGTCGGCTGCGCCGGCGCCTTCGCGCTGTTTCTGGCCGGTCTGAGCTGGATCATCATGATCGGGCTGGCCGGGTTGCTGGGCGCGGCGGTTCCCCTGTTCTGGATGTTCGTCATGCACGACTACCAGCGCCAGCGGGTGCTCACCTTTCTGGATCCGGAAAGCGATCCGCTGGGCGCCGGCTATCACATCATCCAGTCGAAGATCGCCATTGGTTCGGGCGGCATTTACGGCAAGGGCTGGCTGAACGGTACCCAGTCGCATCTGGATTTTCTGCCCGAAGGCTCGACGGATTTCATCTTCGCCGCATTTTTGGAAGAATTCGGTCTGGTGGGCGGTTGCCTGTTGCTGGTGCTGTACTTTTTTATCGTCGCCCGCAGCCTGTACATGGCCACCCGTGCCCCGGATACCTACACCAGGTTGCTTGCCGGCAGTCTTACGCTAATCTTTTTCATCTATGCTTTCGTAAATTCCGGGATGGTCTCCGGACTGTTGCCGGTGGTGGGGTTGCCGCTGCCGCTGTTCAGCTACGGGGGAACATCCCTAGTGACGATCATGGCGGGCTTCGGTATCCTGATAAGCATCCATTCGCACCGCCGGACCCTGACGCGGTAATCGCCAATATCGCCAAGACGAGATCCACGCGTGAAGAGCCCGTATTTGTTGCTCGGCGCCGTTCTGTTGCTGAACGCCTGCGCGCCGGCGGCGGTTCGCCAACCGGCGGAAATTCCGTCCCTGCCGGATACCGCGTCACCGCCCGCGTCGGAAATGGCGGCGGCGGGTTCGACTGCCGCGAACGCGGGCAAGCCGCTGGCCGACCGCCCCGACGTGCAGGCTTTCATCCGCGAGATGGTGGCCCGGCACGGCTTCGACGCCGCCCAGTTGCGGGCCACCTTCGGTCGCGCCCACGCCCAGCCCAGCATCATCGCCGCCATGTCCAAGCCGGCCGAGGCCAAGCCCTGGTACGCTTACCGGGCGATTTTCGTCAATCCCAAGCGGATTCAGGGCGGGGTGGAATTCTGGCGGGCCAACGCCGCCGCCCTGACCGAGGCCGAACGGATCTACGGCGTGCCGCCGGAGATCGTGGTCGCCATCATCGGAGTGGAAACCCAGTACGGCGGCAACATGGGCAAGTACCGGGTGCTGGAGGCCCTGGCCACGCTGGCGTTCGACTATCCCCGGCGCGCGGCCTATTTTCGCAAGGAACTGGAAAATTTTTTGCTGCTGGCCCGCGCCGAGGGCATCGATCCTCTGGCGCCGCGCGGTTCCTACGCCGGGGCCATGGGTTATGGCCAGTTCATGCCGGGCAGTTTCCAGTCCTTTGCGGTGGATTTCGACGGCGACGGCCATCGCGATCTCTGGCGGAATCCCCGCGACGCCATCGGCAGCGTCGCCAATTATTTCAAGAAGAACGGCTGGCGCGGCGGAGAACCGGTCGCCACGCCCGCCCGGGTCGAAGGTTCCCGCTACCCCGCGCTGGTCAGTCGCCAGTTGGGCCAGCCCAAGGACAGCGTCGCCAGCCTGAGGGCGCAGGGCGTCGTGCCCCTGGAGCCGGTCAGCGGCGCGCAGTCCGCGATGTTGTTGGAATTCGAGGACCGCGACGGTCCGGAATACTGGCTGGGTTTTGATAATTTTTACGTCATCACCCGCTATAACCGCAGCCAACTGTACGCCATGGCGGCGTACCAGCTCAGCCAGGCCATCGGCGGACAATACGCCCGTTCCGCCGATGCTGGAGCGACCATGCCGGAGCGCGTGGCGCAAGCTGATTGACTCAATCCTGACAACTTCAATAATCCGCGCCGGCCCGAGGCAGGGATGCCTCTTGCTGGTGCAAGGGAGGCGTTATTATGGCGAAATCCTGGAGCCATGCTTTGCTCTGCGCGTCGTTGGCGGGCGCGCTGGCCGGTTGCGGTACCGTCCCCGACGGCAGCCGGCTGGCAAACCCGCGATCGGGTAATTCCACCCTCGACGCTGGTCTGGACGGCGACGAACCCGTCCCCCGGGTCGAATCCCCCAGCCGCAGCGGCAATCCCGACACGTACGTGGTTTTCGGCCGGCGCTACCGGGTCAAGGAAACCAGCGAGGGTTATCGCGAGACCGGCATTGCCTCCTGGTACGGCTGGGATTTTCACGGTCGCAAGACCTCCAGCGGCCCGCCTTTCAACATGTTCGACCTGACCGCCGCGCACAAGAGCCTGCCGATTCCGACCTACGCGCGGGTGACCAATCTGGAGAACGGCCGCAGTATCGTGGTCAAGGTCAACGATCGGGGTCCTTTCATCGGCGAGCGGCTCATCGATCTGTCCTACGCCGCCGCCGCCCGGCTCGAGATGCTGGACCAGGGGACCACTCGGGTGGAGGTGGCCGCGCTGGAGCCCTACCAGTATTTGCCGGATTTGGCGGCCCGGCGCGCCGAGTTGCGGGAACGGCTGGCCATCCAGGCGGCCCGGCGGGAACAGGAGAAGGAAGAGAAAGCCGATACCCTCAATTTCGCCCGCGAGGCGCCGAACCGTCCGACCGGGCGATTGGCCGCGGCGACCCAAATTCAGGAGCCGTCCCGCTCGGCGAAGGACGCGCGATCGGTGGCTTCGGAACGCGAACGGGATAAACCGGTCAAGCCGGTGCCGAGCGCGCGGCTGGCATCCGCCACGCCGGCTGCGAAGGGCAGGGAGAGGCCGTCGGATCGCCTCGCCTCAACCGCGAAGGGCAGGGAGAGGCCGTCGGATCGCCTCGCCTCAACCGCGAAGGGCAGGGAGAAGCCGTCGGAACGTTCCACCCCATCCGCGAGCAAGAACGGCGCGATCTATCTGGTCGGCACGGCCACCGAGCGCAATGGCGCCCGGCAGTTGCAAACCCGGCTGACCAGCCAGTTGCAGCGCGCCGTGCAGGTGGAATCCGGCGCGGGCAGCCGTTACGAGGTGCGGGTACCGTTGCGCAATCCGGGCGAGGCCCGGCAAGTGGCGGTGCGTCTGGCGGGTTTGGGCGTCAGCCGCTCGCGCATCGTCGCCGATTGAGCCACGTTCGACGATGGCTTTTGTGGTCGCGGCAATCGCCTCGCCGCCCCGCGGCGGCCAGGCGGTTTGTTTTCGAGTCGGGCTTCTGGCTAGAATCGCCGGTCGATGATTTTCAACCACGGGAACCCTCCACGAATGTCGCACTCGACCGCGTTTCGCCCTCTGTTGCTGTTGCCGCTGCTATTGATTTTCGCCTGGCTGAATCTCGGTTGGACCGCTGCCCGGGCGGCGGAAACGATCCCGCCGCCGCCGCAGGTGCCGGTACGCGCTTATGTGCTGATGGACCATCAAAGTGGTAATCTGCTGGCGAACGCAAAAGGCGACGAGCGGATGGAACCGGCCAGCATCACCAAGCTGATGACGGCGTATGTCGTCTACAAGGCGCTGAAATCCGGCAAGATTCACCTGGACGACAAGGTCACGATCACCGAAAAGGCCTGGAAGACGCCAGGCTCGAAAATGTTCGTCAAGGTCGGTACCCAGGTGCCGGTGGAAGACCTGCTGATGGGCATGGTGGTGCAGTCCGGCAACGACGCCACCGTGGCGCTGGCCGAGCATGTGGCCGGTTCCGAGGAGACCTTCGCCAAACTGATGAATCAGGAGGCGGAGCGGCTGGGCATGAAGAACAGCCATTTCACCAACGCGCCGGGATTGCCCGACGCCAACCATTACATGTCTGCCCGCGACATCGCCATTCTAACCCGGGCGCTGATCCAGGACTTCCCCGACCAGTACGCCCGCTACTCGGTGCGCAGCTTCAAGTACAACAACATCGAGCAACAGAACCGCAATCGTCTGTTGCTGACCGATTCGTCGGTCGATGGCGTCAAGACCGGACATACCGATACGGCGGGCTACTGCCTGGTGTCCTCGGCCAAGCGCAACGATACCCGCCTGATCGGGGTGGTGTTGGGAGCAGATAAGGAGAAGGATCGCTTTCAGGCCAGCCAGGCGCTGTTGAACTACGGTTTCAGCTTCTTCGAAAGCCGCAAGCTGTACGACGCCAACACGCCGATCGTTACGACCCGCATCTGGAAGGGTCAGGAAAACCAGTTGCCGCTGGGGTTAGCTCAGGCGCTGTATGTAACCGTGCCCAAGGGGCAGGCGCCGCAGGTGAACACCACGACCGCCGTCCAGCCGACGATCGTCGCGCCGGCCCGCAAGGATCAGACATTCGGTGAAATCACGGTCCGGCTCGGCGATCAGGAGGTAGGCAAGACGCCCCTGGTCGCGCTGAAGGAAGTGCCGGAGAGCGGCTGGTTCGGGCGGATGATCGACTCGATTTTGCTGTTTTTCTATTCCCTGTTCCATTAAGGCAGTCGTAAGATGACCGGTACGAGCGATCAGTCCCTGTTGCGGTTTCCCTGCGACTTTCCCATCAAGGTCATGGGCGCCGGCGGTGCCGATTTTCGGCGACTGGTCGTGGATTTGGTGCGCCGACATGCGCCCGATCTGGATGAAGGGCGGGTGCGGATACAGGACAGCCGTACCGGCCGCTATCAGTCGGTGACGGTGGTCGTGTCGGCCCGCGACCGCGCCCAACTGGACGCCATTTATCGGGATCTCTGCGACCATCCGCAAGTCGCGATGGCGCTGTAAGCCATTGGCGTTCGACACGCGCCACATCTCCTTGTCCGAGGAGGAATGGAAGCAAGATCCACCTACCCCGGGACCTTGGTGAATCCAGGTTCCGAACCGCTGCTGTTCCGCCGCCTGGGGCGTTGCGGGTACCAGCCGGTGTTCGATGCCATGCGGGCGTTCACCGATGCCCGCGCCGCGGATACCCTGGACGAACTTTGGTGGGTCGAGCATCCGCCGGTGTTCACCCAGGGACTGGCCGGCAAGGCGGAGCATCTGCTGGCGGTCGGCGATATTCCCGTGGTTCGGGTGGATCGCGGCGGCCAGGTGACCTATCATGGGCCAGGGCAGGTGGTGGTGTACTGCCTGCTGGACGTGCGGCGGCTGGGATTGGGCGTGCGGGCACTCGTGACGGCGCTGGAACGGTCGGTGATCGAACTGCTCGCCGTCCATGGCGTCGCCGCCGCCGCCCGGCCCGATGCGCCCGGCGTCTACGTGGAGGGCGCCAAGGTCGCCTCGCTCGGGCTGCGCATCCGCCAAGGCCGTTCCTATCACGGCTTGAGCCTCAACGTAGCCATGGATTTGGAGCCGTTTACGCGCATCAACCCCTGCGGCCATCCCGGTCTGCGGGTGACTCAATTGGGCGATCTCGGGGTCGATCTCACCCCTGATGCCGCCGCTGAGGAGTTGCTGCCTGGCCTGGGCCGCCAGCTCGGTTATGCCAGCTTCGGTCTGGTGGAGGGCTTGCCCTGAGAGGCCGGCGTCCGCGCGGAATTTGCCAGGCAACCGGCGACACGATCCCGAGTCAAAATCCTGGCGATCCGCCACTCATCCCAGCAGGAACCGCTCATGTCCGAACTTACCCCTTCCGGCGATTCCGTCGTGACGCCGACCGAATCCGCTTCCGCCAGTCCGGTGGCCAAGTCCCCTCCCCATCAGGGCGAGAAGCTGCGCGGCGCGGAGAAGGTCGCCCGCATTCCGGTCAAGATCGCCCCGACCGATCCCAGGCAACGACCGCGCAAGCCCGCCTGGATTCGCGCCCCTTTCCCGGGTACTCCGGAAGTGCGGCGGTTGAAGCAGATCTTGCGGGACAATCATCTGCACACGGTTTGCGAGGAAGCCAGTTGCCCGAATCTCGGCGAATGTTTCGGCCATGGCACCGCGACGTTCATGATCATGGGCGATATCTGTACCCGTCGCTGTCCGTTTTGCGATGTGGGGCACGGCCGACCCAACCCGCTCGATCCGGACGAACCGGAAAATCTGGCTCGTACCGTGGCGGCGATGGGCTTGCGATACGTGGTCATCACCTCGGTGGATCGGGACGACCTGCGCGATGGCGGCGCGGCGCATTTCGCCGACTGCATCCGCGCGACGCGGGCCGCGCGGCCGGGGATCGTCGTCGAGATCCTGACTCCGGATTTCCGGGGACGAATGGACGTGGCGCTGGACATTCTGGAGCGGGAACCGCCGGACGTGTTCAACCACAATCTGGAGACCGTGCCGCGCCTGTACCGGCAGGTCCGGCCCGGCGCCGATTATGCGTGCTCGCTGACCCTGCTCCAGCGTTTCAAGGCGCGGCATCCGGCGATTCCGACCAAGTCCGGACTGATGCTGGGTCTGGGCGAGACGCTGGCGGAAATCAGGGAGGTGATGCGCGATCTGCGCGCCCATGGCGCGAACATGCTGACGCTCGGCCAATACCTGCAACCCAGCGCGCATCATCTGCCGGTCGAGCGCTACGCGCCGCCGGAAGAGTTCGATCGGTTGCGCGAATTCGGCGAGGCGCTGGGCTTCACCCATGTCGCCTCCGCGCCGCTGGTGCGCTCGTCCTACCACGCCGACTTGCAGGCCAGGGGCGTGCTGGAAGGTTGAGAGCCGGCATGCGAAAACTCAACTGGGCGAATGTGGAGCGACGAATCGCGGTATCCATGTTGCCACCGGCGGCTCGGAAAGGTTGCCAGCGGAATACCCCGTCCATGGGGTTTTCAATCCGGTGGCCAGGAGTTGGTGATGGATGATGCGATGGGCATGCCTTGACGCGCTGGGGTAAAGTTTTAAGCTACCGATTCGCGGCGGTCCGGGCCGGAGGAGGTTCGGGCCGTTCTTGATTTCAGCGCATGAATTGAATTGATGGAATTGATGGGGAACGTTATGTCCGACATTAAGAAAGTCGTCCTGGCCTATTCGGGTGGCCTGGATACCTCGGTGATCCTGAAGTGGCTGCGGGATGTGTATCAGTGCGAGATCGTGACCTTCACCGCCGACCTGGGCCAAGGCGAGGAACTGGAACCGGCGCGACAGAAGGCACTGATGTTCGGCATCAAGCCGGAAAATATCTTTATCGACGATCTGCGCGAGGAGTTCGTCCGCGACTTTGTGTTCCCCATGTTTCGGGCCAACGCCATCTACGAAGGTGAATACCTGCTTGGCACCTCCATCGCGCGCCCGTTGATCGCCAAGCGCCAGATCGAAATCGCCGAACTCACCGGTGCCGACACCGTCGCGCACGGCGCCACCGGCAAGGGCAACGATCAGGTCCGCTTCGAACTGGGTGCCTACGCCCTGAAACCGAATATCAAGGTCATCGCTCCGTGGCGGGAATGGGATCTGCTGTCGCGCGAAAAGTTGCTGGCCTATGCCGAAAAACACGGTATTCCGGTCGAGATGAAGCGCGGCGCCAAGTCGCCGTACTCGATGGATGCCAACCTGCTGCACATTTCCTATGAAGGTGACATACTGGAAAACCCTTGGAACGAGCCCGAGGAGGCCATGTGGCGCTGGACGGTGTCGCCGGAGAAAGCCCCCGACCAGCCGCGCCATGTCGAACTGGATTTTCGTCACGGCGACATCGTGGCCATCGACGGCGAGGCGTTGACGCCCGCCGCCGTGTTGACCAGGCTGAATCAATTGGGCGGCGAACACGGCATCGGCCGGCTGGATCTGGTGGAAAACCGCTACGTGGGCATGAAGTCGCGCGGTTGCTACGAAACACCCGGCGGCACCATCATGCTCAAGGCGCATCGGGCCATGGAATCGTTGACCCTGGACCGGGAAGTCGCCCATATCAAGGATGAGTTGATGCCGCGTTACGCCAGCCTGGTCTACAACGGCTACTGGTGGAGTCCGGAGCGCAAGCTGCTGCAAACCATGATCGACGCCTCGCAGACCCACGTGAACGGCACGGTACGGGTGAAGCTGTACAAGGGCAATGTGATCGTGGCCGGCCGCAAGTCCGCCGACAGCCTGTTCGACACGAACATCGCCACCTTCGAGGACGACGCCGGCGCCTATAATCAGAAGGACGCCGAAGGTTTCATCAAGCTCAACGCCTTGCGGATGCGTATCGCGGCGTTGAAGGGACGGCGATAGCGGGAAACCGGCGAGTCTTGAGAAGGACTCGCCGGTTTTAACCCGTCATCCTGCCTCGGGAGGAAAATCATGCGTATTCTCCATACCATGCTCAGAACGGGCGATCTCGATCGTTCGATCCAGTTTTATACTGAAATTCTGGGAATGAAATTGCTGCGCCAGCAGGATTATCCCGCTGGCAAATTTACTTTGGCTTTCCTGGGGTATGGCGACGAATCCGATCATACCGTCATCGAGCTGACCTACAATTGGGGTGTGGATCGTTATGACGTGGGAACCGGTTACGGTCATATTGCCATTGGGGTCGACGATGTGTATGAGGCGACAGCGGAAGTGAAAAACCGTGGCGGCAAAATTCTTCGCGAAGCGGGACCGATGAACGCAGGTACCACCATTATCTCCTTTATCGAGGATCCCGACGGCTATCCGATTGAGTTAATTGGAAAATAAGGGCGGTTGGATACCTTGGGGCGCGACTTTTCCCATCATTCCGGAAGAATGCTTGAGTTGCAAAACGGCATGAAAATAGCGATCTTCCTCCTGGGTATCGTCAGTATGGTGATCGAGCAGATTTTAGGGCCGGTAAATGTTTATGCGGCGGGGCAAAATATTGTAACCGCGGATCAGGTCAATGGAACCTGGCGCGGCAGGCATGGTGAATTCAAAGTCTGGGCGCTGGGCAAGCAACGACTCCGCGTTGAGTTTTCTGGAACCTACGAGTACAAAACACCGTATGGACCGATGGCGAACATCGGTGATGGGGCCGGCATCGCCGTTATCGAAGGAGATACGGCCATATTCAAGCCAGATGAAACCGATGATGAATGCAGGATCACGATGATATTCACGAAGGACGACAGCTTGATTGTTGACCAGGACGGAATCTGTGGATTCGGACACAGTGTATCGTCCGCGGGTAGATATCGAAAAATCAGCCAACTAAAACCGAAGTTCGATCAAAATTAACCATTTTCCTTTCACTTCACTGCCTATCCAAAGGAGCCACCTTGGCCAAGCCCAACTATCAGTACGAAAAGCGTCAAAAAGATCTCGCCAAGAAAAAAAAACAGGAAGAGAAACGACAACGGAAGTTGGACAAGAGCAGCGTCCCGCCGGTGGAGACACCGAACCAGCAATCGCAGCCGGAATAAGTGGAAACAAGCCCCGGTTGGTCGTCGATATCGGGGTGGTGACTATGGCGTGATAGAGGTCGGGAATCATCCAGTTTCGGTTTCCGCCAGAGGAAAATCCGGATGAGCGTGAGGGAACTCTACGAATTTTTTTGGAATTAGGAGAACGCACGGCGGGTTTTTGCCAGTCGTTCGAACCGCCGCGTCGAGCGGACGCATAAAAAAAGCCGGCTTGCGCCGGCTTTTTCGGTTAACCCCTAGCGTGATCTCGATGATCGGCGCTTGACCCGGAGTTCAGGCCACATCGACGGCACGCCACACCTCGGGGGCTTTCTCGGCCCGTTTCCCGAACTCCTGGCGCTGCTTTTCGAGTTCCGGCGGCAGCTTGGCGCCAAACTTGTCGAAGAAGCCCTTGATCTCCTCGATCTCGCTGAGCGCTTCCGCGCGGTTGATGCTGGTAATCGTCTCGAATTGCGCCTTGGAGAAATCCAGGCCTTCCAAGTCCAGATCCTCGTAGCGCGGCATCAACCCGAACGAGCTTTCCACGGCGCCAACCTGGCCGTTGACGCGCTCCACGATCCACTTGAGGACCCGCATGTTCTGACCGTAGCCCGGCCAGGCGAATTTGCCGTTTGCGTCTTTGCGGAACCAGTTGGTCCGGAAAATCTTGGGCAGCTTGAGGCCGGCTTTCTTGCCCATGTTGATCCAGTGACCCCAATAGGCCGCCATGTTGTAGCCGCAGAACGGCAGCATGGCGAAGGGATCGCGGCGGATGCCGGTCACGCCGATGGCCGCCGCGGTGGCTTCCGAACCCATGGTAGCCGCCATGAACACGCCGTGGTTCCAATCGAAGGCCTGGTAGACCAACGGGAAGGTCTTGGACAGGCGACCGCCGAAGATGAAGGCCGAAATTGGAACGCCGGCGGGATCTTCCCAGGCCGGGTCGATGGTCGGGCATTGCGCCGCGGGCGCGGTAAAGCGGGAGTTGGCGTGCGCGCCTACCCGACCGCAATCCGGCGTCCAGTCGTTGCCCTGCCAGTCGATACCGTGGGCCGGGGGCTCCACGCCCATGCCTTCCCACCACACGTCGCCATCGTCGGTCAGCACGACGTTGGTGAAGATCGCGTTGGCCTTGATCGACTCCATGGCCATGGGGTTGGAATCGTAGGAGGTACCGGGAGCGACGCCGAAAAATCCAGCCTCGGGGTTGATGGCGCGCAGCGTGCCGTCGGCCGTCGGTTTGATCCAGGCGATGTCGTCGCCGACGGTCAGCGCCTTCCAGTTACCGAAACCCTTGGGCGGGACGATCATGGCCAGGTTGGTTTTGCCGCAGGCGCTGGGGAAGGCCGCCGCGACGTAGGTCTTCTCGCCCTTGGGCGATTCGAGACCCAGGATGAGCATGTGTTCGGCCAGCCAACCTTCGTCGCGCGCCATCGCCGAGGCGATGCGTAACGCCAGGCACTTCTTGCCGAGCAGGGCGTTGCCGCCGTAACCCGAACCGTAGGACCAGATTTCACGGGTTTCGGGGAAGTGCACGATCGCCTTGCGGCCGATGTCCGGCTCGCACGGCCAGGGCACGTCCTTCTGACCGGGAGCCAGCGGCGCGCCGACCGAATGCACGCACGGCACGTAGAAGCCGTCGCTGCCCAGCGCGTCGAGTACCTTCTGACCCATGCGGGTCATGATCCGCATGTTGACCACGACGTAGGCCGAATCGGTGATCTCGATGCCGATTTGGGCGATCGGACTGCCGATCGGACCCATGCTGAAGGGAATGACGTACATGGTGCGGCCGCGCATGCAGCCCGTCATGAGACCTTTCAACTGCGCCCGCATTTCATCCGGCGGCGCCCAGTTGTTGGTCGGGCCGGCATCGTCCTTCGACGCCGAGCAAATGAAGGTGCGATCCTCGACCCGCGCCACGTCGGACGGATGGGATCGGGCGAGATAGGAATTCGGCCGTTTTTCCGGGTTCAGCTTGGTGAAGGTTCCAGAAGCAACCATTTCGGCACACAGGCGGTCATATTCCTCCTGCGAGCCGTCGCACCAGACGATGCGATCCGGTTGGGTCAGGGCGGCGATCTCATCCACCCATTTCAACAGCTTGGCGTTGTTGGTCCGGTTCTTACCATCATGAGCGATTGCCATCGATAGACTCTCCTCTGGTTATTGAATGCTGTGGGGTTGAGAAGCCGCCGAACGGGGTTGATGTGCCGCCGTCCGCGCTGGATATTGGCCGGAAGCGGTCCTTGCCGGGTCCGTTTCACCATGGGGCATAAGGTTATCATCAAGCGGTCTCGGTTGCCACCGGGACGATGGACTGGGACTCGATGGAGGGGGTTCGAGCCATCAACTTTGTCAAATTGAGGAGGTGTAGGTTTCTTGCTCGAAACTCGCCGACAAAAAACCCCGGCCGGGGCCGGGGCTGGACTGACTGGCGAGCCGGGTAATGCCCGAACTCAAGCGGCCAGTTTTACCCTGTCCGCCACTTCGCGATACTCCGCCACCTGGTCGAAGTTCAGATAACGATAAATTTCGGCGTCCTTGGTCCCGATCTCGCCCATGTACTTCATGTACTCTTCGAAGGTCGGGATCTTCCCCAGCAGCGCGCAGACCGCCGCCAGTTCCGCCGAACTCAGGTACACGTTGGCGCCCTTGCCCAGCCGGTTGGGGAAGTTGCGGGTGGAAGTGGATACCACCGTCGCGCCGTCGGCCACCCGCGCCTGGTTGCCCATGCACAGCGAGCAGCCCGGCATTTCCATCCGCGCTCCGGCGGTGCCGTAGATGGCGTAGTAGCCTTCCTCGCTCAACTGGTGGGCGTCCATCTTGGTCGGCGGGGAAATCCACAGCCGGGTTGGAATGTTGGCCTGACCGCTCAGCACCTTGCCGGCGGCCCGATAGTGGCCGATGTTGGTCATGCAGGAGCCGATGAACACCTC
This sequence comes from Candidatus Competibacter sp., assembly GCA_031732855.1. Taxonomy (GTDB): domain Bacteria; phylum Pseudomonadota; class Gammaproteobacteria; order Competibacterales; family Competibacteraceae; genus JAVMKJ01. Next base: position 38,073 of record JAVMKJ010000192.1, on the reverse strand, counting down.
GTCGATCTTGTCGCCGGCCACGTCGGCCAGGGTCTTGACGTCGTCCGGGTCGTTGGGGCAGGCCAGCAGCGGTTCCTTGATCTGGTCCATGTCGATCTCGATGATGTCGGCATACTCGGCGTCGGCGTCCGGCTCCATAAGGGTCGGATTGGCCAGCCATGCTTCCATACCCTTGATGCGCCGCTCCAGGGTCTTGGGGTCCTGGTAGCCGTTGGCGATCATCCACTTGAGCAGGGTGATGTTGCTGTTCAGGTATTCGATGATCGGTTCCTTGTTCAGCCGCACCGTGCAGCCGGCGGCGGACCGCTCGGCGGAGGCGTCGGACAGTTCGAACGCCTGTTCCACCTTCAGATCCGGCAGCCCTTCGATTTCCAGAATCCGTCCGTTGAACACGTTCTTCTTGCCTTCCTTGGCGACGGTCAGCGTGCCCGCCTGAATCGCGGCGTAGGGGATGGCGTTGACCAGATCGCGCAGGGTGATGCCGGGCTGCATCTTGCCCTTGAACCGCACCAGCACCGATTCCGGCATGTCGAGCGGCATGGAGCCGGTCGCCGCTGCGAACGCCACCAGCCCGGAACCGGCCGGGAAGCTGATGCCGATGGGGAAGCGGGTGTGGGAGTCGCCGCCGGTGCCGACGGTGTCGGGCAGCAGCATCCGGTTCAGCCAGGAGTGGATGATGCCATCGCCGGGTCGCAGCGCCACGCCGCCGCGGCTGGAGATGAAGTCGGGCAGGGTGTGATGGGTCTGCACGTCCACCGGTTTGGGGTAGGCGGCGGTGTGGCAGAACGACTGCATGACCAGATCGGCGGAAAAGCCCAGGCAGGCCAGATCCTTCAGTTCGTCGCGGGTCATCGGGCCGGTGGTGTCCTGGGAACCGACGGTGGTCATCTTCGGCTCGCAATACGTGCCGGGGCGAATGCCGGCGACGCCGCAGGCCTTGCCGACCATTTTCTGCGCCAGGGTGAAGCCTTTGCCGGAATCCTTCGGCGCCACCGGGCGGCGGAAGATCGGACTGGGACCAAGGCCCTGCACTTCCCGCGCCCAGTCGGTCAGACCGCGACCGATGATCAGGTTGATGCGCCCGCCGGCCTGGACTTCGTCCAGCAGCACGTCGGATTTGAAACTGAACCGGCTCAGTTGGGCGCCGGTGTCATGATTCTTTACAACGCCTTCGTAGGGATAGATGTCGATGACATCGCCCATGTTCATCTTGGTCACGTCGCAGTCGGTGATCGGCAGCGCGCCGGCGTCTTCCTGGGTGTTGAAGAAGATCGGGGCGATCTTGCCGCCGAGACAGTAACCGCCGTAGCGCTTGTTGGGCACGTAGGGGATGTCCTCGCCGGTCCACCACAGCACCGAGTTGGTGGCGGACTTGCGGCTGGAGCCGGTGCCGACCACATCGCCGACGTAGGCGACCGGATAACCTTTCTTTTTCAGGGCTTCGATCTGCTTCAGCGGGCCGATCTTGCCGGGTTCGTCGGGCTGGATGCCCGGACGTTCCATCTTCAGCATTGCCAGGCCGTGCAAGGGGATGTCGGGACGACTCCAGGCGTCGGGAGCGGGGGAGAGGTCGTCGGTGTTGGTTTCGCCGGTGACCTTGAACACGGTGACGGTGGCTTTTTCCGGCACCTTGGGCCGGCTGGTGAACCATTCGGCCTCGGCCCAGGATTTCATGATCTGCTGGGCGTGGGTGTTGCCCTGGTCGGCCTTTTCCTTGACGCCGTGCTTGTAGTCGAACATCAGCAGGGTGAGCGACAGCGCCTTGGCGGCGGCGGGGGCGCACTCGGCGTCGTCCAGCAGGTCGATCAGCGGCTGGATGTTGTAGCCGCCCAGCATGGTGCCCAGCAGTTCGGTGGCGCGTACCCGGGAAATCAGCGGCGACCGGGCTTCACCCTTGGCGACGGCCGCCAGGAAGGCGGCCTTGACGTAGGCGGCCTGATCCACGCCCGCCGGCACCCGGTGGGTGATCAGGTCCACCAGAAAGCTTTCCTCGCCCTGGGGCGGGTTCTTGAGCAGTTCCACCAGGTCGGCGGTCTGTTGCGGGCTGAGCGGCAGAGCCGGAATACCCAATGTGGCGCGTTCGGCGGCTTGTTGGCGATAGTTCTCGAGCACGGAAAACCCCCTTTGTGTTGCGGCTCCCAAGGATGCGGGTGGCCGGCGTGGTGGATTTGTGTGGTGATGGCCGGCGCCCGCCCGCATCGGATGGGACGGGCGGGTTCCGGTCAAAAAGCGGCGCTATTGTAGCGTTGAAGCGAGGTGTCTGTGAACGCCGGCCTTGCCGAGGATTCCCTCCCCCTCTTGCAGGGGAGGGTTGTTGGGGTGGGGACTGAATGGTCGTCGCCGCCGTTCGCTCAATCCTTGTCGGGAACCGTCAGCGCCAGGAACAGCGAGCCGTTCTCGCGCTTGACCAGCACCGGGATCGGCCGGCCGGTCGGCAACTGCTTGACCACATCCGCGAACTGGCTGGCGTCGGTTATCTCGACGTTATTGAGACGGACGATGATGTCGCCCGGGCGGATGCCGGCGCTGTCGGCCGGACCGTCGGCCACGTCCTTGACCAGCACGCCCTGATCGCCCTTTTTCCGCTTGTCGTGCGGCACTTCGGTCACGATCAGGCCGAGCCGGTTGCGGCTGGGGGGTTCGGCGATGGCCTGTTGCAGCCTGGTGTCCTCGGGCAGTTCCTCCAGCCGGATGGTCAGGGTCTGCTCCTTGCCGTCGCGGATCACGGCGAGCGGCGCGCTGGTGCCGGGCCGGGTGCGGCCGACCATCAGGGGCAGGTCGCTGGAATGGCGCACCGGCTGGCCGTTGAAGGCGACGATGATGTCGCCGGTCTTGACTCCGGCCTTTTGCGCCGGACTGTCGGCCATCACCTGGCCGACCAGGGCGCCGCGCGGCTTGTCGAGATTGAAGGACTGGGCCAGTTCGGGGGTGACTTCCTGGATCAGCACGCCCAGCCAGCCGCGCGACACCTTGCCGCCGGTCTTGATTTGGTCCACCACATCCATCGCCACGTCGATCGGAATGGCGAAGGAGACGCCCTGGTAGCCGCCGGAGCGGCTGTAAATCTGCGAGTTGACTCCGATCACCTCGCCGTCGAGATTGAACAGCGGCCCGCCGGAATTGCCCGGATTGACGGCGGCGTCGGTCTGGATGAAGGGCACGTAGTTGTCGCTGGGCAGGCTGCGGCCGAGGGCGCTGACGATACCTTGAGTGGCGCTCCGTTCGAAACCGAACGGCGAGCCGATGGCCAGCACCCATTGGCCGACCTTGAGCTTGCGGGCGTCGCCCAGCTTGACGGTAGGCAGGCTGGCATCGGCCTTGACCTTCAGCAGGGCGATGTCGCTGCGACTATCTTTGCCGATGACTTGCGCGGGGAGTTCGGTGCGGTCGTGCAGGCCGACCACGATGCTGTCCATGTCCTCGACCACGTGGGCGTTGGTGACGATGTAGCCGTCCGGCGAGAGGATGAAGCCGGAGCCGACCGAGCTTTGCGGGCGGGACGGCAGGTCGGGCATTTGTTCGAAGAACTTCTTGAAGTAGTCGTGGAAGGGGCTGTTCTCGGGGATGGGCGGATGGCCGCGCCCCGGCCGTTCCTTGGGTTCGGACTTGGTCTGGATGCTGACCACTGCCGGACTGTACTGTTCGACCAGGGTGACGAAGTCGGGATAATCGGCCGCCTGGGCGATAGCGCCCCAGAACAGGCCGAGGACGGCGATCGGCCAGAACGGCTGTGTCAGTCGTTGCATTGTAAGGTTCTCCCAGGGAATTTCGCGGGCGGAAGGATGGATTTGTGAAAAAACCACGCGGCTAGCGGGGATTGACCATTATGCGCCGGCTTGGTTCGAATTCCGGCGGCGCGCCTGCCAGCGGATGAGAGCCTTGCGGCTCAGGTGGCGGGCGAGTAGGAGAGGTGGCATCCGCAGCCAGTGGGAGCGGATATAGAGCAGCCAGCGGGCCGTGGCCGGCGCGGCGCGGCGGGGGTATTCGGCTTGGGTCACCTGGTCGACGAGGCGGTCCATGAGGGCGAGGACCGGCTTGGGCGGAGCGGCGTGGTCGAGGGCCTGGGTGACGGAATCGGGCACGGGGGTGTCCAGAAAACGCCGGGTGTAGCGCAGGGCATAGAACAAAGGGCGGGTCAGTTCGAGCTGACGGGCGCGTTGCGGCAGCGTTGCCCAGAAGTCCGGTTCGCGTTCGCCGAAGTGCGCGAACAGTTCGTGCAGGTCCAGCAGGTCGCGCAGGGGATTGGCGAGTTCTTCCTGAAAGGCATGGGTGGCGCTGTGCAGGACCATGTCGGTCGGGCAGAGCGTTCCGAAGGGGGTGCCGGGCAGGGGGCGCGAGGCGGCGAACAGCTTGGCTGGATCGGGTTTCAGCCGGCTGGTTTCCGGCAGAATGGTGTGATGCACGTCCACGATGGCGCCGCGCAACCGGTGGCGCATGGGGGGCAGTTCGTGCATCCACTGGCGGTAGTAGGTTTCATCGTAGTCAGATTTTTTTACAGTATCCCAGCCGTGTTGGTGGAGCACCTGTTCGATGGTGGCCAGATGCGGTTTGGGAACCAGGATGTCCACGTCGGAGACCAAACGGCCATGGGCGCAGGGCAGGTTCGACATGGCGTAGGCGGCGCCTTTCAGCAGAATAACGGGGAAATCGCGGTCGGGCAGGTCGAACAGGGCGCGCTGGATACGGTTGCATTCCCACCGGGTGCGGCGCTCGTGCTCGCCGGCGATGATGGCGGCGGCTTCGAGATGGGGTTGCACTTGGGTTGGGATGCGGTCGAGTTGGCCCTGCGCTTCGAGATAGGTGTAAAATTTTGCGACTACCCCGACGCGGCGTGCCCAAGGCAGCAGGCGATCCCAGTCTCGCAAGCTACATTCTTGTAATAATTGAGGTTTAGCAAGAACGTCAGGCAGAGTGCGGTAAGGCATGTCGGGAGCGGTCCGGTGGAAAACCCGGATGGATTTTGCCAAATTTTACACTTGGTGTGATGGGTTTGTGTTGGATTTTGATGAAAATCATTTGAATAACAATTAGTTAATGATAATTATTGGTTATTGGAATGCTATTTGCCTTAAATGCTGATATCTCTCGGGGTGAGGCTGTTTGCATTGTGCGCCATCCCCTTCAGCATGTAGCTTTGGAACGGCATCAAATTGTTAGGAGTCAGAACCATGACTGAACATGACAAGATTTTTTCTGGTGTGGAGGCAACTGCGAGTTCCGAACAAGTGGTCGCGCTTTCGCAGGGACGGCGGCGGTTGGTGAAGGGGGCACTGTTGGCTACGCCGGCAGTGATGACTTTAGCGAGTGGCCGCCTTATGGCTAATGTGGCCAACAGTTCCTCGTGTGGGGCAAGAATAGGGTTAACGATCAAAACTAATGGTAATTTACAATATGTTGATGGTTCTACGCGAGTGATTCTTGATACTAGTGGCAGGATTTTAAAAATTGTGACTGGAGAATATAAATTTAGTTATGATAGCAATGGGTCTGTTAGCTCGATTAAAGATAATCAAAATAATGATATAGATATTAATGACCCAAATAATCAATCTATTGTTAGTCAGGCAAATGATCTTTACAATTATTACCATAACCAGAAGGGAATCAGTTCTTGTGCGATATCTTTTACTTAAGCGGATGATATTTAGTGGAATGGCGAAATAATCCAGTCAATGTTCTTCACGAATGGTGGGGAGATGGTAGTTGGGCTATTTTTAATGAGGCTTCAGGCCAAACTCATATTCTTAACTTGATCGCTTACGATTCTTTAAATGAGTTATCGCTTCGCCCCCTCTCTATGGAAGTTCTCATCCATTATTTATCCAACGTTTACCCAGAAGATATTATTTCTGAGGAGATTGCTTCTAGAAATTACTTAGATGCGATGATAAACGAGCTTGATTTTCTGGGTCTTATCGAGCCCTGTAATTTGTGATATTTTCAGAACTTATTCCCGCACAACTTCAGCATGACTTGTCACATGGACTACGTTTCCGTTGCGGTCCCTTTAAGTTTCAGCTTAAAAGTAGATTGTCGGGACTAGCTTCCCTGCTTTTACAAGTCTACCCGGACTATGTAGTTTCGAAATATGATTTAACGGATTTTCATGTTGACCTATTGCCAACCACATTTTGGCGAAGGTATTGGCGACCCCAAATACAATTCTTGATTGACAATACTGCTCCCTTTGAACCTTTTCCTCAAGATACCGTGTTGCCGTTTCTGGAATGGGGTCTCAACTGGTGTGTAGCAATGCGTGCTCATCAATATCTGATGCTACACGCTGGAGTAATTGCCCGAGACGATCAGGCTCTGCTGCTACCTGCATGGCCCGGTTCTGGAAAAAGCACGCTTTCCGCTGCGTTGTGCCAGCGAGGGTGGCGATTGTTGTCTGACGAGTTCGGCTTGGTTCGGCCTAAGGACGGTCTGCTGGCGCCATTCCCCCGATTGATTGCCCTCAAAAACGAATCTATCGCTGTGATTCGCGATTTCGCGCCCGATGCCGTCTTGGGACCAGAGTATCCCAAAACCCGTAAGGGTACGGTTTGTCATCTGCGTCCCCCGGCGGAAAGCGTCGCTCGCGATCAGGAACCCGCCAAGCCGCGTTGGATCGTCTTCCCCCGATTTAGAAAAGGCGCTTCCCTCAGTCTGCAGCCCATGGAACGCACCGAAGCCTTCGTGACGCTGAGCGGTCATTCATTCAACTACGATTTGATTGGCTTACGGGGCTTCAAGGCGCTGACCGGTCTCATCGATTCCTGTGATTGTTATCGGTTCGAATATGGCGGCGACCTCGAACAGGCCGTGGCGCAACTGAACGCCCTGGCGGATGGTCTCATCTAGCGCACGGGCGCGGGCTTGGTGCCTGCGTCCATCCTCGACCCGACAAGCGCGCAGGAGATCGACCCTCATGGCTCAAACTCCCTCCACCATGCTTCCCCTCGGCACGCCCGCGCCAGCGTTCGGCCTCCCCGAACCCGCCACCGGCAACACCGTGTCCCTGGACGATTTCAGGGATGCTCCGGCTTTGCTGGTCATCTTCATGTGCAATCATTGCCCATTCGTCAAGCACGTCCGTCAGGGTCTGATCCAGTTCGCCCGCGACTATCAGGCCAAGGGGTTGGCGATCGTGGCGATCAGCGCCAACGACGTGGCGAACTTCCCCGACGACAGTCCGGCGAAGATGGCCCAGGAAGCCAGAGCGTTCGGCTATCCCTTTCCCTACCTCTACGACGAATCCCAGTCCGTCGCCAAAGCCTACCGGGCCGCCTGCACCCCCGATTTCTTCCTGTTCGATGCCGGTCGCAGACTGGTCTATCGCGGCCAGTTCGACGGCAGCCGGCCAGGCAACAATATCCCGGTGACCGGCGCCGATCTGCGGGTAGCCGCGGACGCGATGCTGGCCGGCCAGCCGATCGCGCCCGATCAAAAGCCGAGCATCGGCTGCAATATCAAGTGGAAGGCCGGTAACGAACCGGAGTATTACCGTTGAAGCGGCGAGTGGATCTTGATCTTGGAGCGGTTGGAGAGTGATGACTCCGCTCAGCGTTCGATGGTGTAAATCAGATCGGCGCCCGTCCCCACCGCGCTGCTATTGGACTCCAGCGTAAGTCGTTGGCTCAGCCGGAATCTGATGTTGAAGGTATTGACGGCGTTGAACAGGCCCACTCCATAGCCGACATACAAATCCGGTGACAAATACCTGCCCAGCATCAGTGAGGTGTTTTCCTTGCCACCGCCGCCAGACTCCAATTGCAGAGAGTCCAACCCCAAGGTTTCGCCCAAACCCTTGGTCAGGGTGTCACTGCCCAAACCTAGAGCGGTGGCGGCCTTGAACAGCAGTGCGGATTCGGAACCGCCGCCTTGCGGGGATCGGCCCAGCACCAAATAGGACAGAATGTCGGCATCGGGCATCTTGGGTTCGGAGAACAGCGTCATCCGTGGCTGTTTCAGCGTCCCCTGGATTTGTGCGCCCGCGGTTATCTGATTGCGGTTGTTCTGGCTTTGCCGCACTACCCGAAAATTCAGCCCCGGGTTGTCGAGTGGGCTGCTGCTGAACAGTAATTGCCCGCGCTGAATCTGAACTTCCTCGCCGAAAATCCGATAGTTGCCCGCGACCACTTCGATGCTGCCGCTGCCTCGCGGCGCCAGTTGTGGTGTTTCCTCGATCAGCAAACTCCCCGCGAGCCTGCCCTTGAAAACGGGCGTTTCGACTTGCACGTTGTCACCCAGAACGACCCGCACTCTGGCGTAGAGCGCTAGACCTCTGGGTCGGGATGGCGCTTCTTCACCGTTGCGACCGTTCACGATCACCACATCGTTGGAGGCTCTGATCGCACCGGACCGATTGCCGCCGGGTCGCAGAAAGGCCTGTGGAATGGTCAATTCACCCTCGATCCGCACCTGCTGCTGGACGATATCCAGCTTGAGATCGGGACTGAGTTGAATCCGTAAATCGCTGGTATCGAGCGCCTGAAAATTCTGTCCCTTGATACTCAGGCTCAATTGCGGTTTGAATGGATCCGCCTCGCCGGAGAGTTGCAATTGGCCGGGACCGGAACGCACCGAACCGGATAGTTGCATCGATCCTTGGCCATTACTGGCCGCGGTGAGTTGCAGATTCTGGAGCGTGATCCCCGCTTCGGGAATGGCCGCCCCGGCATTCTCCAGGCGAATTTCACCGCGCAACGCCAGCTTGGCAAGAGGGCCAGCGACGCCGACATCGGCCTTTAATTGTCCGGAGACCTTTTGCAACCGCGGCACGAACAGCGACACGATGCCGAGATCGGTCAGCGCGGCATTGACTTTGCCGTTGATCTGGGCGGCGGCGAACGGATCCTGGACTTGCAGCTTGGCCTGCAATTGCCCGGTTTGAGCCAGATCGAGCTTGATTTGGGTGTCGAGGTTGCGCCCGTTGAGATCGCTTTGCAGACTGCCGCCGTTGAGGGCGAAACGGATGGGCTGGCCGTTGGCCGTCATGCTGAAATTGCCGGGGGCGATGGTCAGGTTCAGCTTCCCTCGCGGCGCGCCGCCGACTTTGCCACTGACGGTCGCTTCGCCACCGACGCTGGTCGCCAGCGTCATGCCTTGGGGCAGGAAATGCTTGAACCGGTCGGGGGTGAGATTGCTGAGTTGCACCCGCCCATTGAAGTCGCCGGACTGGTCCCATTGGCCTTGCAGGCATAGCCGGGCAGGGGCGCTGCTCAGGCAGGCGACCTCGAGCCTGGCCGCCTTGGCCGAGGCGCGCAGCGCCGCCGGTTGGTCCAGGTTCCAGGCACCGGCGAGAGTATCCCGGGCGCCGAGCTGAGTGATGCGGCCCTGCCAGAGCAGGGACGACGTTTGCAAACCACCCGCGAGCGCCAGCAGGAAGCGGCCCGGCTCGCCGGCCAGTTCCACCTTGAGTTCGTGCGCGGCGGGCGTGCCACTGCCGTCGAGGGCGAGCGATTTCCAATTCTGGCCGCCGAGCGCCAGCCCTTCGCCGCTGACTTTCAACTGGGAACGACGGGCGCCGCCTACATCGATATTGGCTTCGCCGCGCAATTGCTGGATCTGAGTATCGCCGTGCCGCAACTTTTGCAGCGTGAAGTTGGCCGCGACCGCGGGACGGTCGCGGGGACCGCTCAAGGTGCCGCTGCTGGCGATGGCGCCGCTCAGGCCGGGCAGCAGCGATTGGAGTTGCGGCGCGTCCAGTTTCCAGCGCAGATCCCAGCGTTGCGCCAGAGAGCCATCCGCTTCCAGCCGGGCATCGCCGGCATTGAGTTTCAGGGTCTTGATCGTCAGATTCCGATCCTGAATGGCGACATCGGCGTTGCCGCGCACCGCCTGGCCGCTCAGGGTGCCCGCCAGTTCTTCCAGGAGGACGTCGGCGCGCAATGCCGTGCCGTCCAGTTGGCCATCGCTCTTGAGCCGCAGGTTCAGCTTGCCCGGCACGTCCTTCCACTGGCTGCCGGGATTCAGACCTTGACCGCTCAGCGTCGCCTGCCATTTCACCGCCGGCGCCCAGGCGACTTCGGCGGCGCCCTCGATGACGCCTTCGAGAGTCTCGCCTTTCAACTTCACCTCGCGCACGGCCTGGTCCGAACCCTGGCCGCTCAAGGTCCAGCGACCCTTGGGGATCGCCGGCCCCTGCAACTCCGCGGTGAGCTGGAACCGGTAGTCCTGGATCTGGCCCTGAACGCTGAAGTCGCCTTTGGCGCTTTCCACCTGAGGCGGGCCGGTCGGCGGCCAGACCAGGGATTGCCACTGTCCGGTGGCGTTGAAGCGCCATTCGGCGAATGCCAGATCGCCCCTGACGTTCAGGGCCAGCGGCTGGTTGGCGGCGGTCAGCCGCAACTCATCCAGCTTCAGCGAGCTTTCGTCGCCGGCGGCGGCGAATTTCAGGGTCGCGGGGCCGAGTTCCGGCAGGGTGGCACTGATTTCACCCCGCCCCTCGAACCGGGCCAGCACGCCCCGCGCCTCGATTCGGGCGGCCAGCGGGTTGCCGGCCAGATCCGGGACGAAGGGTTTGAGGTCGGCTGCGTCGAGCTTGGCCTGGACTGACCAGGCGGGCTCGGCCAGCGGCTGGCGGACCTCGCCGCTCAGTTCCAGCGTGGCCGGGCCGGTGATGCGCTGGGTCAATTGCAAGCGGTCGCGCAGTTCGCCCTGGATCTCGCCCTCGCCGTTGAAGGTTCCGTAGTCGGGGGTCAGCAGCTGCCAGCCGAGACGGGCCTGTAACGGGTAGCCGCCGGTGGGATTGATCCGGCCGCTCAGCCGGACTTCGCCCTGGGGCGCCCAGGCTTCCAGCGTTTCGAGGGTCAGGGCGCCGGCTTCGGTACGGGCCTTGAGCGCGACGGCATCGACCTGGATGGGTTCGGCCCCGGCCGGCAGGATGCGGATGGCATGGGCTTGCAGATCGGCGACGTCGACTCCCAGCGGCAGTTGGATATCCGGCAGGGTCCGCGGTTCGGTGGAAGGGGTGGCTTCCTGGCCGGGCGGCAGTTGCAATTCGAAATGATCGAGGCGCAGGCTGACGATGTTCAGTGTCCCGTCGAGCAGATCGACGGGCTCCCACTCCAGATCGCCCCGGGCGAGGGTCAGCTTCAACGGTCCGTCCTCATATCGGAGCCCGTCGATCCGCAGCGGGCCCAGCAGCCGGCCGGCGGCCTGGTCGTAGCTCAAGCGGCCCGGCAGCACCCGTTCGGCCAGGGCGAGCAGTCCGCGGAGGCCGGTTTCGGTGGAGATGGCGAATCCTGCCGCCAGCAGCAGGATCAGCAGCAGGACCAGGGGCGGCGAGAGCAGCCAGAACAGCAGGCGGCGCAGGGCGCGTGGAATGCTCACAGATCGGGTCCGATGCTGAAGGAGAAGCGGAAGGTATCGCCCGGCGGGCGATCCAGTCCCGATGCGAAGTCGATCCGTACCGGTCCGACCGGCGAACGCCAGCGCAGGCCGAGCCCGACGCCGGTTTTCATCGAAGGAGTCGCGCCGTCGAAGGCGTCACCGCTGTCGACGAAGGCGGCGACGCTCCACCCGTCCCAGACCCGGTGTTCGTATTCGATGCTGGCCACCAGCAGGTTCTGGCCACCGATCACCTTGCCTTCGGCATCGGTGGGGCCGATGCTGTTGAAGGCATAGCCGCGCACGCTGGTGTCGCCGCCGGTGAAAAAACGCAGGGACGTCGGGAGTTGCTGGAAATCCTGCCCGATCGCGGTGGCGCCGACATCGCCGCGCGCGATGAACCGGCTGGTATCGTTCAGGGCATACACGCCTCTCAGATGCAACACGCCTTGCACGAAATCGAGGTCGGAAAGCAGCGCCGTCGAAGCGCCGCGCAACTCGAAGCCGAACAGCAGGCCGCGGGTGGGAAACAGACGGTCGTCGGCGTCGACCCAGGTCCAGTTCAGGCCGGGAATCAGCAGCAGGGAAAAGCCGGGCGGGTCGCCGCCGGTGCTGGATTCTTCGTATTGCAGGCTCAAGTTGTAATTCTTCAGCCATTTGCCATCCTGCCGCTGCCAACTGGCGCCGAGCGTGGTGAGTTGGTAGTCCTGGTCGTTGTAGTTCTGGTCGACGTAGCCGGCGGTCAGGGCGTACTCGTCGGTGGTCGGATCCTGGCCGGGGATCATGTACTTGAAGCCGACGAGCGATTTGATCTGGGAAAGCTGGATTTCGGCTTCGTAATGATGGCCCTGGCGGTTGACCCAGCGCTGTTCGACGCGCAGCCTGCCGCGCGCGCCGGTATCGGTGCCGTAGCCCAGGCCGGCGCTGTACTTGCGCTGCATGTTGGGTTCCAGTTCCACGTCGACCGGCGCGGTATTGGTGGCGGCGTCGGGCGGGGCGTTGACCTGAACCTGACTGAAGTAGGGAGCGCCGCTGAGGTCGCCTTGCAGCTTGAGCAGGTCGCTGGCGTTGTAGGGATCGCCGGGCTTGAAGCGCGGATAGCGGTTCAGCAGCTCGGGCGACAGGATGTCCTGCTTGAAGGTGATGTCGCCGAAGCGGTAGCGCTGGCCGGTGTCGTAATGCAGGTGGATGGCTGCTTCGTAGTCTTGCAGGTTCACCTGGATGACGTGCTCGGTGAAGCGGGCGTTGAAATAGCCGCGTTCGGTGGCCAGCGTTTCCAGCGCCTGCTTGAACTGTTCGTACCTGGGCTGATCGAGGACTTGACCCTGGGCGAGCGGCATGTTGGCCAATGCCTGCTGGAAGGCCGGATCCTGTTGGCCCTCGCCGAGGATTTGCACGTCCAGCGTGGCGATGCGCAACGGTCGGCCCGGCTGAATCTGGTAGCGTGCTTCCCATCCACTGGAGGTGCGATCCAGCGAAGACTCGATGGTGGGTTCGTAGTAGCCGAAGGGTTGCAGCGCGTCCCGGATTTCACGCTCCGCGTTGCCGTGCAGCCAGCGCAATCGGGCCTCGTCCGGAGCGGCCTGGCCGGCGAAGCGGTTGAGTTCCAGATGGGCCAGCACGTTGTCGCGCAACGGTCCGTCCACGCCCTCGACCGTTACGGCGAGCGTGCCGTGCTCGCTGGTTTCCGTGGCGACGATCGGTGCGGCCGTCTCCCGCGCTTGCGGCGACCCGGCGCAGCAGACCAGGACGCAGAGCAACAGCCAGGCGCGGAGCAGGCGCGATCGGGGTCGGGTCATGATGGACGGCGGGTGGGTGGCGTTTCTGATTTGGATATTACACCAACCCAGGTAGCTGAACCGATCGCGGCGGGCTCCCATTGTGAGGCTTCTGGAAGGACTGGAATTGATGGGGATGGATCACCCGAGGGTGATATTGCGGCAGCGGGTTTCGTGCAAAAAGGTCGAGGCGACGATGGCCAGCACCACGCAACCCAGCATCAGGAAAAAGCCCGCCCGATAATCGGCGGAACCGTATACCCGCACCCCGTTCGCCACAGTGCCGCTCCAGCTCGAATCCATGATCCAGCCGAACAACGGCTGGAGAATGGCCGCCCCCAGGAAGATCCCGGTATTGACCAGAGCGATGGCCATGCCCGACAGGGCGGGAACGACCACCTCTTTCGCCCCGGCGTAGGTCAGGACGAAGGAACCGCAACCGAAACCCATCAGCGCGAACCAGGCCATCCCCCCCGCGCCCGGCGTCCAGCGCCCATAAACGATTCCCAGCCAGGCCAGCCCGTACAGCAGGGCGCCGATGACCAGCAGAGGCTTGCGGCGGCCCAGCCGGTCGGAAAACCAGCCGCAGAACAGGGTGCCACAGGCAAAGCTGGCCAGCGCGATGGTGGTGTACAGGGAAGCCGCCGACCGCTCCAGGCCGTGCAGGTCGCGCAGGAAGGGAATCGCCCACAGACCAAGAAACGCCAGCATGCTGGCGGGCATCCCCAGATTGACCCAGAACCCCGGCCAGACCAGGCGGGTGGCCAGCACCCCCCGCAGATCGTGCCACCAGTGCTGCTCGCGCCCCGCGTGCCGGTCCTGACCCTCCATCTCCCGGATCGAGGGGAACCCGGTGTCCTCCGGCGTGTTGCGCACCCCGAGCCAGGATAGCGCCGCCAGCACCAGGGCCATGACTCCAAGAGCCACGAATACCGTCCGCCACGACCAGATCGTCAGCACCTCGGCCAGGGGACCGGCCGCCAGAATGGCGCCGACGTTGCCCAGCAACAGAGTCAAACCGCTGATGAAGCCATAATCCCGATCCCGGAACCAGAGGGTATTGCTTTTCATCAGCCCCACGAACACCACCGACACCCCCAGTCCGACCAGGGCGCGCCCTGCCGATGCCTCCCCGAAGGTGGCCGCCATGCCGAACAGGATGGAGCCGATGCCGGACACGCCATTGCCCAGCGTCACCGCGATCCGCGCGCCCAGCGTATCCGCCAGTACCCCCGCCGGAATCTGCATGACGGTGTAGATGTAGTAATACATGGCCGCCAGCGATCCCAGCGCGGTTCCCGTGGCCCCGAAGTCCCGCATCAGGTCGGCCGATACCACGGCCGGGGCGATGCGGTGGAAAAACACCAGGATGTACGATGCGGCGAGGATGGCGTAAATGGACCAGCGAACGCGCGCGAAACGCGCGAGGTCGAACGTCTCGAACGAAGCGGTCGCCGTCCGGACTGTCATGCCCGCGCCTTCCCTGTCGCGTCGCTTCCAATGGCTTGAATCCGGCAAGACATCGATCGGGGCATGCTCACAGTGGTCAACTCCGCGCCAGGATGGCCGATGGAACAATCGAAGGATTTCCAAACCATCATATATTAGAACGAGGGCGAGCAGCCGGCACCGTTAAAGCTGCCCGGACGTTTATAATCGACCCGACATCCGACATCCGACATCCGACATCCGACATCCGAACATGCCCAAATTCGATTATCCCACGCTGGAGGCCTGCGTCGGCAACACGCCGCTGGTGAGCCTGCAACGCCTGCCCGGCGAGACCACCAACGTCATTCTCGGCAAGCTGGAGGGCGACAATCCCGCCGGTTCGGTGAAGGATCGGCCGGCGCTGAGCATGATCCGGCACGCGGAGGGGCGCGGCGATATCCGGCCCGGCGACGTGCTGATCGAAGCGACCAGCGGCAATACCGGCATCGCCCTGGCGATGATCGCGGCCATGAAGGGTTACCGGATGGTACTGGTGATGCCGGAAAACCAGAGCGCCGAGCGCCGGGCGGCGATGCGGGCCTACGGCGCCGAGTTGATCCTGGTCAGCCGGGAGGAGGGCATGGAAGGCGCTCGCGATCTGGCCGCGCGACTGGAACGGGAGGGGCGGGGGCGGGTGCTCGACCAGTTCGGCAATCCCGACAATCCGCTGGCGCACTACGAGACCACCGGTCCGGAGATCTGGCGCGACACGGGCGGCCGGATCACGCACTTCGTCAGCGCCATGGGCACCACCGGCACCATCATGGGTGTGTCGCGCTATCTCAAGGAGCGGAATCCCGCCGTCGAGATCGTCGGCGTGCAGCCGACCGAGGGCTCCTGCATCGCCGGCATCCGCCGCTGGCCGGCGGAGTATCTGCCGAAGATCTACGATCCGGCGCGGGTGGACCGGATCATCGACATCAGCCAGGCGGAAGCCGAGGAGATCGCCCGCCGGCTGGCTCGCGAGGAGGGCATTTGCTGCGGGGTGTCGGCGGGTGGGGCCGCGGCGGCGGCGCTGCGGTTGTCGGGCGAGGTCCAGAACGCGGTGATCGTCACCATCATCTGCGACCGGGGCGACCGCTATCTGTCCACCGGGCTGTTCGGGGATTGAGAGATCGAATGGGTAAAAAATCCCCAGTACCCGCGGAGCCCTTTACCGTCCGCGTCGAGGATCTGACCCACGCGGGACACGGCGTGGCCCGGCGGGACGGCAAGGCCGTTTTCGTCGAGGGCGCTTTGCCGGGCGAGGAGGTTCGTTGCGTCTATGTCGCGCGCCGGGGGCGTCACGACGAAGCACGAGTGCTGGATGTGCTGACGCCGGCGCCGGAACGGGTCCAGCCGCGCTGCGCCCATTTCGACATCTGCGGCGGCTGCGCCCTGCAGCACTGGGCGCCGGACCGTCAACTCGCCCTCAAGCAACGCTGGCTGCTGGACAGTCTGACCCACATCGGCAAGGTCCGGCCGGAGCAAGTGCTGGAACCGATGACCGGGCCGCTGTGGAGCTACCGGCGGCGGGCGCGGCTGGGGGTCAAGTGGGTGGCTAAAAAGGGTCGGGTGCTGGTGGGATTTCGCGAGCGGCGAGGTTCCTTCATCGCCGACCTGCGTCGCTGCGAGGTGCTGGACGAACGGGTCGGCGGTTTGCTGGAGGAACTGGCGCGACTGATCGAAACCCTGTCCATCCGCGACCGGCTGCCGCAGATCGAGGTCGCCGGCGGCGATGCGGTCATGGGTCTGAATTTCCGGGTGTTGGCGCCGCCCAGCGCGGCGGATCTGGCGACGCTGCGGGCTTTCGGCGCGCGGCATGGCTTCGCGCTCTACCTGCAATCGGGCGGGCCGGATAGCGTGCGGCGGCTGGCGCCCGAGCCCTCGCCCCTGGTTCCTCTCCCACAAGGGGAGAGAGGAGTGCTGAGCTACCGGTTGCCGGCTTTCGATCTGGATATCGAATTCCAGCCCTGGCATTTCGTTCAGGTCAACGCCGCCATCAACCGGCAACTGGTCGAGCGAGCCTGCGAACTGTTGGATATCGGGCCGCGGGATCGGGTGTTGGATTTGTTCTGCGGGCTGGGGAATTTTACCCTGGCGCTGGCCCGGCGGGCGCGGGAGGTGGTGGGCGTGGAAGGCGACGCCAGCCTGGTGGACTGGGCGCGATGCAATGCCTCGCGCAACGGCATTACCAACGCCGCCTTCCATGTCGCCGATCTGGCCGCCGATCCGGCTATCGAACCATGGCTGGAGGGCGGTTATGACAAAGTGCTGCTCGATCCGCCCCGATCCGGGGCGCTGGAAATGATGCCCCGGATCGCGGCGCTGGGGGCTCGGCGGGTGGTGTACGTCTCCTGTCATCCTGCCACCCTGGCGCGTGATGTCGGCGAACTGGTTCACCGCTTCGGCTGCCGGCTGGAAAGCGCGGGTGTGTTGGACATGTTTCCACACACCGCGCATGTCGAATCCATCGCGCTGCTCGTTCGCTGAGCTTGGCGAGTCGCTAACCCTCGCGTTTGGAAAGCTCCGCCGGCAGCACCGGCTTCATCCGCTCGCCGAGCCGGGTTTCCGGCCCTTCCGCGCCGAGCCGCTGGCGATAGATGGCGGCGTACTCCATGACCCGCTGCACGTAGCTCCGGGTTTCCTGGTAGGGAATGGTTTCGGCCCAGACATCGGCCGGTACGGGGTCTCGGGCCGGCAGCCATTGGGCCACCCGGTTGGGACCGGCGTTGTAGGCGGCGGTGGCCAGCACCGGGTTATCCTGCAAGCGGTCCAGAATCTGTTGCAAGTAACGGACGCCGTAACGGATGTTGGTATCGGCGCTCAGCAGGACGGAGGCATCGGCGTTCCCGTCTTGCAGTTCCCGGGCGATCTGCAGGCCGGTGGCGGGCATGAGTTGCATCAGCCCCAGCGCTCCCACCGGCGAGCGGGCGTCTGAACGGAAACCGCTTTCCTGGCGGATGACGGCGTAGACCCAGGCCGGATCCAGCGCCCCGGCCCGGGCGTTGTTCACTACCCCGTCCCGGTAGGCCAGAGGGAACCGCAGTTCCAGATCGTCCCAATGCTCGGCTCGGGAGATGGTGACGATGGCTTGATGGTACCACTCCCAGCGGTGGGCCAGCAGCGCGGCCTGTTTGAGCGCTTGCCGGTCGAAGGCCTGGGTGGCCTGTCGCCATTCGGCGTCGGCTTCCGGCTCGCGGCCCAGAATGTACAGTTCCCGCGCGCGCTGCAAACCGGGGTAGCCGGTCAGCAGCCCGTCGAGTTCGGTCGGTGCGATTTCCAGTGGAGTGCTGGAGATGGCGTAGGGGAGGCCGAGCCGGTCGGCGGCCAGGAAGCCGTGATAATCCCGCTGGCCGGCGAGGCTTCGATAAACCTGCCGGGCTTCCTCGGCGCGGTTCAGCGCCTCCAGCGTTCGACCCCGCCAGTACCGCCAGCGCGGGCTGTCCCGTTCCGCGGGTGACAACTGGTCCAGCCAGCGCAGGGCCGCCGTCCAGTCGCCCTGGCGCAGGCAGACTCGCACCCGCCATTCCCGCACCGCGCCATCGACCGCCGCCTCCGGCAGCGCGTTCAGCCGCGCCGGCGCGCTCGGGTGATAGTCGCTGGCGATCCACAGCGCCAGCGACCGTTCGGTCTCCGCCAGTTGCGGCGCGAGCGACCGATAGCGTTCCTTGAGGGTGTCGAGCGCGGCGGCGGCGGCGAGCGGGTCGCGCTTGCCCCACTGCTTCAGGCCGTCGCTCAGGATCGCCGCGATGCGCGGATCGCGGGCGTCGAAACGGACCGCGTCCAGAACCCGTTGCGGATTGTCGGCGACCGCCAGCCAGGCGTCGGCCAGTTTCTGATCCGCGGCGGGCAGATCCGCGCGCAGGGCTTTGGCCAGTCCCGGATTGCGGTTGGCCATCGCCAGGGCGAACCGCTGCCAGATCTGGTCGGGTGCAGGATTGCCCTGGACCCGCCATGCGGCGATCACCGGATCGCAGGCGGCCGGCAGCGAGGCGCCGCGTAGCCAGATCGGGGCAAAATCGCGCAGCGCCTCCGCGCTTTGGCCGGCGTTCAGCAGAGCTTGCCGCCGCCAGCACTCGAACGCCGGATCGCGGCTGGATCTGGAATCGAGCAGATAATCGTCCCAGCGCCGGGCTTCGGCGAGTTGGCGCAACCAGGCATTGCGCAATTGGCCGGCCAGCGGCGAATCGCCGTGGGCTTGCAGGAAGTCCCGAACCTCCGCGACCGGCCATTCCGGCAACCGGCGGGAGAGGTCGCGGTAGCGCAGGTAGGGATAGAGCGGATAGTTGCGGAGCGAGTCGTAGTCGACCGGGGTTCCGTCGCGCAGCGACCGATCGGCGGTCTGAAACGCTTCCCGCTGGCTTTGCAGGGTTTCCGAGGCGCCGACGTCGCCACCGACGCCGACGGCGAGGGCGCCGGCCAACAACCATGTTCCCCAGCGTCGCGCCGGATGCCGGCGGGAGCCGGCGGCCCGGGGTCGGTCCCCATTTTTCGCCCCCTTTTCACGGCGGGGATGGGAAGCGGGCAACCGTTCGTTCCGGGGAGGCTCCCTCCTCGCTTGTGGAGGAGTACCGGACTGGGAGGGCCGAACGGTTACGCCGCGCCGGGAACGGCGTTGTGCCATGCGCCACTCACTTGTCGTTGCCCGCGAACAGAGGCGTGACGGTCGTGGTCGTGGGGGAGGCGGGTGAGTAGTTCCTGACGATGGAGCGGCTTGCGCCACTGTTTCCGGCGCCGCTGCTGCCGATGATGATTCGGGTGCCGGTGGGCGTCAGATAGGTGCGCGGGATGGTGGCCGAACCGGAGCCCGAAGTCGCGACGGTGCCGGCGGGGAGGTTGCGCGCGCGCGGGGTGATGATGGTCACGCCGGACCCGCTCCGGTAATTGGCGGAGCCACCCGAATAGCCGCCGCCCGAGCCGGTGTTATACGCGACGGTATCGTACGAACCGGCGTTGTACGGACCGTTCAGCCGGTATTGCTGGTAGAAGTTCAGTACCCGCACCACGTAGGTCTGGGTTTCCGGGTAGGGCGGGATCTGATTGCCGTATTTCTGCACAGCGCCCTCGCCGGCGTTGTAGGCGGCCACCGCCAGCCGGGTGTCGTTGAACTGGTCGAGCAGCCAGCGCAGATAGCGGGCGCCGCCGTGCATGTTGGCGATGGGGTCGTAGGGATTGGCGACGCCGAACCGTTCGGCCGTGCCGGGCATCAACTGCATCAGACCCATGGCGCCCTTGTTGGAAACCGCCCAGGGATTGTAGGACGACTCGGCGCTGATCACGGCGTGCATCAGCGCCGGATCGAGGCGATACGTCGCCGCGATGCGGTTGACGTCGGGGCTGAAGCGCTGGCGGTTCTGTTCGTTGACCCGGAGCGGCCGGGTTCCCGTCGCTTTCTGGGTATAGTTGCGGGGAGTGATCAGGGTTCGAGCGCTGGGACCGTACAAATTGAGCGGGGCGAAACTGGAGGTTTGGGCCGCCGCCTTGCTGTAGGCCGGGGTGCGCATCACCAGTTTGTAGCGGGGATCGTTGGGTACGTTGCTCAGGTGCCGTACCCCGTTGCTGTCCACGAAGGCGTAAATGTCCGCCTGGACCGGTCCGGAAAGCGCCAACGCCGCCGGAACCAGACCGGCCAATAGCCGCCGCTTCATTGATTTCTCCTTGTTTCTATAAGCTCTTGGTCATTTGGGTGACGGCCAGGCGGTCGTCCTGACTCAAGCGGGAGAGTCGAGCGTGTGTCGGTCAATGGAATTAAGATTAGCACAAACCGCGCGCCCGCAACCGGCGGGAAAGGCCGTCGCATTCCGAATATCTTTGTTCTTTCGGTTAACATAATGAATCATAAATCAAATGTTTTTCATTGGCGCCGCCTGGAAATTCCGGGCGATCCGATTGTTCTGTTATCGCCATCAGCGTACGCGGGGGCATCATGATGTTCAGAACCGCCGAATTGCAACGCAAGTTGCCGAAGGAAGACTACCATCAACAGGTCCCGCAGCTGCGGGAGGAACTGCTGATGATGCAGATGGAGCTGCGCAACGCCGATTTTCCGGTCATCGTGGTGTTTGCCGGCGTGGACGGCGCCGGCAAGAGCGAAACGGTCAACACGTTGCACGAGTGGATGGATTCGCGCTGGCTGATCGCCCGCGCCTTCGGCGAGCCGTCCGACGAGGAGCGCGACCGACCCGAGTATTGGCGGTTCTGGCGGGAGTTGCCGCCCAGGGGACGGATGGGCCTGTTCCTGAGTTCCTGGTATTCGATGCCGATTCTCGATCACGTCTACGGCCATATCGGTCTGGCCGAATTCGACGAGCGGCTGGAACGCATCAAGACCTTCGAGAAGACCCTGGCCGACGACGGCGCGCTGATCCTGAAATTCTGGATGCATCTGTCCAAGGAGGCCCAGAAGGAGCGGCTGCGGAAGCTGGAAAAGCACCCGCTGCTGCACTGGCGCATTTCCAAGCGCGACTGGCGACACTGGGAGCTGTACGACCAGTTCATCGCCGCCGCCGAGCGGACGATCATGAAGACCAGCACCGGCCTGGCGCCATGGAAGATCGTCGAGGGCTACGACGAGCGCTACCGCGGCGTCGCCGTGGCGACCATCATTCGCGATGCCATCCGTTTCCGGCTGGAAGAATCGAAGGCCCAGTCCGCCGGTAACGGCGACGCCCGCTTGCCGAAGCCGGTGGGGCCGACGGACCCGAACGGCTTGCCGGCAGTTACCATCCTGTCGCGGATGGACGCGAGCAAGACCCTGGCCAAGGATGACTATGACGCAGGATTGAAACACTATCAGGGTAAGCTCAATCAGTTACAGCGCGCGGCGCGCGAGCGCAGGATTTCGACCATTCTGGTATTCGAGGGCTGGGACGCCGCCGGCAAGGGCGGCGGCATCCGCCGGGTCACCGCCGCGCTGGATGCCCGCGATTATCAGGTCATCCAGATCGCCGCGCCCACCGACGAGGAAGCCGCTCACAACTACCTGTGGCGGTTCTGGCGACACCTGCCGCGCGCCGGCCGGGTCACGATCTACGATCGAAGCTGGTACGGGCGGGTGCTGGTGGAACGGATCGAGGGCTTCGCCCGCACCCGCGAATGGCAGCGCGCCTATGCCGAGATCAACGACTTCGAGGCCCAACTGGTGGAACGGGGCATCGTACTGCTGAAATTCTGGCTGCACATCACCCAGGACGAGCAGTTGCGGCGGTTCAAGGAACGCGAGCAGATCGCCTACAAGGCCTGGAAGCTGACCGAGGAGGACTGGCGCAACCGGGAGCGCTGGGCCGACTACGAACTGGCGGTCAACGACATGGTGGAGCGGACCAGCACCCGCCAGGCACCGTGGACCCTGGTCGCGGCGAACGATAAGCGCCACGCGCGCATCGAAGTACTGCGGACGCTCTGCGAGCGACTGGAAGCCGCGCTCGCCGACGGACCGAAGCAAAAGCAGAAATGAATCAATGAAAAGATGCTCACATAAGGTGTGATGATGATGACCGATCAAGCCGTGATAGCCGTGAAAGACGCCGAACCCGCCGAATCCGAACCCAGCCCCGGTCGCGACCGGGGCGACGACCGCCCGGTCGTGGAAGCCGTCGCCCCGGCGACTCCACCAGCGTTCGATCTCGACGCTCCCGAATGGTATCTGAACCGCGAGCTGACCTGGCTGGCCTTCAACCGGCGGGTGCTGCACGAGGCCCAGGACGAGCGCACGCCGCTGCTGGAGCGGGTCAAGTTCCTGGCCATCGTCGGTTCCAATCTCGACGAGTTCTTCATGAAGCGCATCGGCGGCCTCAAGCAGCAGATCGGGGCGGGGGTCCGGGAGTTGACGGTGGACGGCCGCAGCCCGGAGCAGCAGTTGAGCGAATGCCTGGCGGTGGTCCGCGACATCGTCGACCAGCAGCGGGTGCTGGCGTCCCAGTTGCACGAATTGCTGAAGGTCCAGGGCATCCGGTTGCGCAGCTACAGGCGCCTGACCGATGTCCAGCGCAAGCAGATGCGGGACTATTACCTGCGGAACGTTTTCCCCCTGGTGACGCCGCAGACCATGGATCCGGCCCATCCCTTCCCGTTCATTTCCAACCTGTCGCTCAACCTGCTGGTGACGGTGCGCTATCCCGACGACGACTACAGTGGCCTGGCGCGGATCAAGGTCCCGGTCGGCGCCGGCATTCCCCGGTTTCTCCGGGTCGGCGACGAGGATCTGTACGTGCCGCTGGAGGACGTGATCGCCAACAATCTGGACCTGCTGTTCCCCGGCATGGTGGTGGAAGCGAGCGAACTGTTCCGGGTCACCCGCAACGCCATCGCCGAGCGCGACGAGGATCAGGCCGACGACCTGTTGCACCTGATCGAATCGGAACTGCGCGAGCGCCGGTTCGCGCCCATCGTCCGCCTGGAGGTGGAAAAGCACATGGATCCGGTGCATCGGGGCATGCTGGCCGCCGAACTCGGGCTGGACGAGGCGAACGAGGTGTTCGAGGTGGATGGGATGATGGCCTTGCGCGACCTGTTCCAGATCGTCGCCATCAACCGGCCCGACCTGCACGATCCGCCGCACCATCCCCTCGATCATCCCAAGTTGAGCGAGCAGCGCAACATCTTTCACATCATCCGCGAGAACGGTCCGTTCCTGCTCCAGCATCCCTACGAATCCTTCGCCACCTCGGTGGAGCGCTTCGTGCGGGAGGCCAGCCAGGACCCCAAGGTGCTGGCGATCAAGATGACCCTGTACCGCACCTCGTCGGATTCCAAGATCATCGAATACCTGATCGACGCCGCCCTCAACGGCAAGCAGGTGACGGTGGTGGTGGAACTGAAGGCCCGTTTCGACGAGGCGGCCAACATCCGCTGGGCCAACCGGCTGGAGGAAGCGGGCATCCACGTCACCTACGGAGTGGTCGGGCTGAAGACCCACAGCAAGGTGATCCTGGTGGTGCGGCGCGATTTCAGCGGCCTGCGCTGCTACGCCCACATCGGTACCGGCAACTACCACGCCGGCACCGCCCGGCTGTACAGCGATCTGGGCCTGCTGACCTGCGATCCGGTCATCGGCTCGGATTTGACCGAACTGTTCAACTATCTGACCACCGGCTACGTGCCCAAGCGCAATTACCGCAAGCTGCTGCCGGCGCCCAAGGTGCTCAAGCCGGCGCTGCTGGCGAAAATCGAACGGGAGATCGGCCATGCCAGGGCGGGCAAGCCGGCGCTGATCCAGTTCAAGATGAACGCCCTGGATGACAGGGAGGTAACCGCCGCGCTGTACCGCGCCGCCCAGGCCGGCGTCAAGGTGGACCTGATCGTGCGCGACACCTGCCGGTTGCGGCCCGGAATTCCCGGCATTTCCGAGAACGCGCGGGTGGTCAGCATCGTCGGCCGGTTTCTGGAACACACCCGGATTTTCTATTTCCTCAACGGTGGCGCCGAGGAGTATTTCATCGGTTCGGCCGATTGCATGAAGCGGAATCTGGAGAGCCGGGTGGAGGTGGTGGCGCCGGTGGAGGCGCCGGAGTTGCGGCGGGATTTGCGGCAGATGCTGGACGTGCAATTGAACGACCGGCGCCGCGCCTGGGACATGCGGCCCGACGGGAGCTACGTGCAGCGCGTGCCGGGCGAGGGCGACGATCCGCGCGGTTCCCAGCAGATGCTGATCGAACTGGCGGAGCGGCGACAGAAGGAGGCCCAGCGGCTCAAGAAGCGCAAGCCCAAGGGCATCGCCCGGCGGGTGGTGGGGTGATTGGAAAAACCCCTCTCCCGGTTGGAGAGGGGTTGGGGAATGCTTCCTACTTCAGCGAGGCCATGTCGATGACGAACCGGTATTTCACGTCGCTGCGCAGCATCCGCTCGTAGGCTTCGTTGATGTTCTGGATCGGGATGATTTCGATGTCCGAGACGATGCCGTGTTCGGCGCAGAAATCGAGCATCTCCTGAGTTTCCCGGATGCCGCCGATCAGCGAGCCGGCCAGCCGCCGGCGCTTGAAGATCAGATTGAAGACGGTTGGCGCGGGGTGCGGATGGTCCGGCGCTCCGACCAGGCACATGGTCCCGTCGCGCTCGAGCAATTCCAGATAAACATCCAGATCGTGCGGCGCGGCCACCGTGTTGAGGATGAAGTCGAAACTGGCCAAGTGCCGCTGCATCTCGTCGGGGTTCTTTGAGACCACGACCTCATCGGCGCCCAGCCGCCGGGCGTCCGCCGTCTTGCCCGGCGAGGTGGTGAACAGCACCACGCGAGCGCCGAAGGCACGGGCGAACTTCACCGCCATGTGGCCCAGGCCGCCGAGACCGACGATGCCGACCTTATGGCCCTGGCCCACCTTCCAGTGACGCAGCGGTGAGTAGGTGGTGATACCCGCGCACAGCAGCGGCGCGACGGCGGCCAGATCGAGTTTCTCCGACACGCGCAGCACGAAGCGCTCGTCGACCACGATCCGGTTGGAATACCCGCCGTAGGTCATTTTCCCGGTATGCGGGTCGGGGCTGTTGTAGGTCAGGGTGAAGGTCGGGCAGTACTGTTCCAGACCCTCCCGGCAGTCGGGACAGGTTCCGCAGGAATCGACCATGCACCCTACGCCGGCCAGATCGCCGGGCTTGAAGGTCGCGACCTCGCCGCCGACCTGGGTGACCCGGCCGACGATTTCGTGGCCTGGCACGACCGGATAGACGGCGTTTTGCCACTCGTTGCGGGCGGTATGCAGGTCGGAATGGCACACGCCACAGTAGAGGATTTCAATCTGCACGTCGCGTGGGCCCGGCTCGCGCCGCTCGAAGCGAAACAGATCCAGCGGGGCAGTGGCGCCGTGGGCCGCGTAGCCGAGGGTTTTGATCATGATGGGTGGTCTCCTCGAACGGATAATTGAGAATGCGGTATCTTAGTCGTCATCACCTACCAGCGTGCGACCTATGAATTCCACACTCCTTAGTCACGTCAAGGCCAGTCCCGTTCACCTGGACGCTGACACCAGCAGCGAGGATGCCTTTATCGCCATCATCGGCGGCTGCCTGCGCCATGCCGAGGCCAACCGCCCGGCGGTGCTTGACGGGCAGATCGAGGGCATCCATCAGATGCGGGTGGCGTTCCGGCGGCTGCGCTCCGGCCTCAAGATCTTCCGGCCGCTGGTTCCCCGCGAGGCCAGCGCCCGGCTGGTCGAGGACATCCGCTGGCTGAACCAGTTTCTCGGGCCGGCCCGCGACTGGGACGTGTTTCTGGATGAGGGCCTGCCGCCGGTGTTCGGCCATTTTCCCCGCAAGCGCGGTCTGCTCCTGTTCCGGGGCAAGGCCGAACCCATCCGCCAGACCCATCATCGAACCTTGCGGGAAGCGCTGGGCGAACCCCGTTATCCGGCGATGATGCAACAATTCGCCGCCTGGCTGGAGTATCGGGCTTGGCGGAATGGCCTGGGCGACGAGCAGCGGGAGGGAATGGCCGAGCCGGTTCTCGACTTCTCCACTCCTCTGCTGGAACGCGACCACCGGCGGGTGGTGAAACAGGGAGAGACCTTCGCCGAATCGACCGTCCAGGAGCGGCACGCGCTGCGGATTCGCATCAAGGAACTGCGCTACGCCCAGGATTTTTTCGCCAGCCTGTACCCCGTGCCGGCGGTCAAGGCCTATCTGGGCGTGCTGGCCAGGCTGCAAGACGGGTTGGGGGTGATGAACGACATCACGGTGGCGCGGCGGCTGCTGGACGAGGCGCGGCTGACACCGGTTTCCGCCGCCCGTCAGGTGATCGAGGGCTGGTACGGCTGCCGGCTGGACGCGCACGAGCGGCTGTTCGCCGAGATGTGGCGGGGGTTCGTGGAATGCGAACGGCCCTGGAAAAGCTGACGGGCTGCGCCGGCACCCGGGTTACCCCCTCGAAGGCGTTCTCCAGCCGCATCGTGTAGGATATTGACCAGACCCATCGCATTTCGATCGAGAGGAATATCCCATGTCAGAACAACCGATCAGCCGCTATCCCGTTCCCGATCTCGCCGAACTGCCCGAGGATATCCGCAATCGTATCCTGGCGGTGCAGGAGAAGGCGGGTTTCATTCCGAACGTGTTCCTGGTTCTGGCCCATCGCCCCGATGAATTCCGGGCCTTTTTCGCCTATCACGATGCCCTGATGGAAAAGGAGGGCGGACTCACCAAGGCCGAGCGCGAGATGATCGTGGTGGCCACCAGCGGCGCCAACGACTGTCAGTACTGCGTGATCGCGCATGGCGCCATCCTGCGGGTCTATTCCAGGAATCCCCGGCTGGCCGATCAGGTGGCGATCAATCACCGCATGGCCGAAATCACCCCGCGCCAGCGCGTGATGCTGGATTTCGCGCTCGAGCTGGCCGCCGGTTCCACCCATGTCGAGGAAGCCGATCTCGAGCCGTTGCTTGCGGCCGGATTCAGCCGGGAGGAGATCTGGGACATCGGCGCCATCACCGCCTTCTTTGCCATGTCCAACCGCCTGGCCGGATTGACCGCGATGCGGGCCAACGAAGAGTTCTATTTGATGGGCCGGTTGCCCAGGCCGAAGAAGTAGTAATGCCGATTTCCGATGGCTTTTGATCCGGACTTGTTTCCCAACCCTCTCTCCTGATCGGCGGAGGGGACTGAATGATCACTCCCACACCAGCCGGGCCAGGTCGATGCAGACCACGGCGTGAGTCCGGAGCTTGAGCCGGGCGCCGTATTTCGCGTCGAGCGCCGCCCGATAGCGGGCCAACTGGGCGCCGGCCTCCGCCAGCGTGTCGCGCACCCTGGGGTGGGCGGCCAGGGTCTCGCGGGCGGCGGCGGCCAGTTGCCCGGCGTTCAGACCCAAATCCTTGGCGGCCAACGTCTTGAATTCCAGCACATGATCCAGCAGTTGGTATTGTCGTCGGTCCGGGCGCAGGATCATGGACAAATCGGCGTAGCCGCGCCCGACCGCCGCTTCCGAATCCATGATGTAGAAGGCGTCCGCGAACAGCGTCACCAGAAACGCCGTCTTGACCACCAACTCGTTGCTCCAGCGCAAGTCGCGGTTGTCGAACACCGGGAAGTAGCGGGTTTCGACGAACTGCGCGAGCGGCTCCAGGTCGCCGGTGCGATAAAAATGCTGGGCGGCTTGCCGTCGGGTTTGCTGGGCGTCGTAGGCGCCGAGCAGCGCGTCGCGGATTTGTTCGACGTAGAGTTTGCGGATCACCAGGTTGGGGATCACCAGCTGCAGTTCGCCGAACGCGTTCCGCCCGGCCTGAGTCAAGGCCCCGAGGTAGTACAGCAGCGAGGCCATGAACGCCTGATCCTTGGCCGCCTCCAGCATGTCCCTGACGCCGAAGCGGTCGGCCAGTTGCGGGACGGTCAGCGGCGCGGCGGCGTCGAGGGCGGCGGCGATCACGCTGTCGCCGTGCGGCAGGCTGGCGACGTACTCGATCCGGTTGCGATCCATCGCCAGGTTGGCGTCCAGCAGGTTTTCGGGAAAACGGCCGTTCTGGTATAGATGGTCGAGGAAGTACAGCACGAGGGTCGGGTTGTAAACCGGCGCCGGCTGGGCTTCGTCGAAGCGGTATCCGTCGTAGAAACGCTGGATCGTGTCGAGCGCCTCCTCGCGCGTCGCGCTGGGGAGCGACCGGGCGTCGGCCACCGCATCGAGCGCCTGGCGCACTTCATCGCCGGTAAAGCCGCACAAATCCAGACACTGCGGCCAACGGCTGATGTCCTTGGCGACGTTGTAGCCGCTGGACAGGTCGGCCAGCACCACCGGCGAGACGCCGGTGATGAACACCCGGTCCAGCCCCCCTTCTTCCGCCGCGCTCTTGACCGCCTTGAACACGGTTTTCAGCAGCCCCTCGCCGTGGATCAGGGCGCGGTAGTGATCCTCGTCGAAGGCGCGCTGGCCGCGCGGCATCAGTTCGTTGGCGAAGTTGTCGTATTCGTCGATCAGCAGGTAGAGCTTGTGGCCGGTGGCGGCCACGGCGGCGGTCAAGTGGCGCAGGGTGGCCACGCCGTCGCCGGGAATCGGCGCGATCGGTTCGGGCAACCAGGCGGCGTAGCGCCGGCTGAAGCCGTCGGCGCAGGCGTTGAGATGGCGGTGGAGCGCCTGGCCGATCTGGTCGGCGGTCCCGGTGGCCGCCACCTCGGAAAAGTTCCAGCGCAGGACGAAATACCGGTTGCGCCGTTCGGTGGGCGCGCGCCCGATGGCCAGGTCGCCGAACAGCGCCTCGAACTGCCCCGCCCGGTCGATGGCGTAGTAGTTTTCCAGGGTGGACAGCCACAGGCTTTTGCCGAAGCGGCGCGGGCGCAGCAGCAGGAGTTGCTCGCCCACGCTTTCCAGCGCGCGAATCCGGTCGGTGCGGTCCTGGTAGAAATAGCCTTGTCGGCGAATCTTCTCGAAGTCGGCGATGCCGTAGGGAAAGTGCATGAGGGGCCTCGATTGCGGGATGGGGTTCAATCCAAATATTGTTCGGCATAACGGTGGCTTCTGCTGCAAGCTGTTATTTTTCAAACCTTAATCGAGTCACTCTACCCTGATAACCGATTGCCGAGCCCTGACCGCGCTACGTGTATAAGCCCGTCCTTCGCGAGACCTTGCAATTCAAGACCGCGTTGCCTGGAGCGCATGAATCAATACCGGTCTTCCCACCGCAAACCGGGCGCGCGGCTGAATTCCTCGGTGTTGTGGGTGACGAGGGTTGCTTGATGCGCCAAAGCAGTTCCGGCAATCAGGTTATCCATAGGCCCCAATGGACGTCCCGCCTTCTCCAAGGTGGCGCGCAACGTCGCGGCGGCTTTGGCATCGGCCAGGCCGAAGGGTAGTATCGTGATGGCACGGAGCAGTTTATCCAGTTGCGCGCGGCGCTTTTCGGGCTGCGTGGATTTGGCGATACCTGTTTCCAGTTCATAGATTACTACGGTCGGTATGGCAATTTGATCCGGCGGGTGACTCAGCAGCCGACCGGCAACTTGCCCCATGTCCTTGAAGAAATAAATCGCTGTATTGGTGTCGAGCAGATACATCAGAACGGTTCCCGAGGCACGTCTTGACCGCGCGTCGCGCGCCCGTCCTCTTCCGGCCACGGTTCGCCGCGCCAAGCGCCCACGAGCGATTTCACGCTGGTGGGCCATTCGGGGATCGTGCTGCGCTCGATCAGCCGCACAATCCATTCGGACGGCGAAATGCCGGTATTTTGCGCCGCTTCATTAAGACGGGCGGCGGTGTGAGGATCGATTTCGAGTGACAGGCGCATAGTGGCTCTCCGTGTTTTGAAAGATGCAAGATGTTCAATCGATTCAGTTATACCCCAGCCTCCCCCCATCCGCTCTCATGCTCGAGCGCCGGGCCAGAATTCGGTTCGGATCATGGCCTGTTGCCGGTCTTCCACGGCGCGGCGACTTCAATAATTTATTTGTAAGCCATTTTTTCGCAAGTCTTTTTCCTGTAGGTTTCAAAAATCAAAATCCACGGGAAAACAACCCCGTAAGGCGATTTCCGCAAATCATAATACCGGCAGGGTGGGCATGGCCCACCCTTCGCTCGGTTCCTCGCACCCTGCAATGGCGGGCCATGCCCACCCTACAGGGAATTGCCTGGTATAGTCTTTCCCGTAAATCACCTTACCGCCCTTCTATCGCGTCTGTCCCGCCATGAGGAACTGATAGGTGCTGAGGTCGAGCGGTGAGGTTCGGCGGGGACAAACGCTGAACGGAGCGAAAAGGAGAAATCATGATGGAGCGCCTCGACCCACTTTACATGCCCCTGACCGGCTTCAACCTGATCGAAGCCAGCGCCGGGACCGGCAAGACCTACACCATCACCGCGCTTTATCTGCGGCTGGTGGTCGAGGCCGCGATTCCGGTCAACCGCATCCTGGTGGTCACCTACACCAACGCCGCCACCAAGGAATTGCGCGACCGCATCCGCGAGCGGCTGGGGCAAATCCGCCTCGCCTTCCTGCACGGTCGCGCCGCCGAGGACGACGAACTCGCCACGCGGCTGCTGGACCTGATGGCGGACCGGGAGATCGCCATCCGCCGGCTGACCAACGCCGTGCGCGGTTTCGACGAAGCCGCCATCTTCACCATCCACGGTTTCTGCAAGCGGGTGCTCGGCGACAACGCCTTCGAAAGCGGCCTGTCGTTCGAGACCGAACTGATGGCCGATACCCACGATCTCTTGCAGGAAATCGTCGACGATTTCTGGCGGCGGGAGTTTTACCCCGCCTCGCCGGTGGTGGTGCAATATTTCCTGGACAAAAAATATAACCCCGAGAAGCTGCTCGGTCAGATCGAACGCCATCTGGGCAAGCCGTATCTGCAAGTGGTCGCTCCGGGCGGGGAGGTCGATGGCACGGCGCTGGAACAGGCGTTCGTCGCGGCGTTCCGGCAGGCCCGCGACCTTTGGTTGCGGGATCGCGCCGGGATCGGGGAATTGCTGCTGAAGGCGCCCGGCCTCAACCGGCAAAAATACGGCTTGAAACATATTCCCGGCTGGCTGGAGGCCATGGAGGCGTATCTGACGGCGGAGGCGCCCCGGCTTGAGGTATTCGGAAAATTCGACCAATTCACCACGTCCACGCTGGAAAACTCGCGCAGGAAGGATCAGGAAGCACCCCGCCATCCGTTTTTCGACGCCTGCGAGACCCTGCAAACCGCCCGCGAAGCACTGGTCGATTACTGCCGGCATCAGATTCCGGTCAAGCTGCTGGCCTATTGCAATACCGAACTGGCGACCCGCAAGCGGCGGCAACAGGTACAGTCCTACGACGATCTGCTGCTCGACCTGCACGACGCCCTGCGCGATCCCCGGCAGGGCGCGACGCTCATCGGAACCCTGCATCGCCGGTACGCCGCCGCCCTGATCGACGAATTCCAGGATACCGATCCGGTGCAGTACGCCATCTTCCAGCGCATCTACGCCGGCACCGACCGGCCGGTGTTCCTGGTCGGCGATCCCAAGCAGGCCATCTACAGCTTCCGGGGCGCGGATATCTTCGCCTACCTGACCGCCCGCCGCGATACCCCACGCCATTACACCCTCGATGTGAACTGGCGTTCCGATCCACGCCTGCTGGCGGCCTTGAACGCCGTGTTCGGCACGGTCGGGGAACAGCCGTTCCTGTTCGATGGCATTCCCTATCACGCCGCGATTCCGTCCGAACGGAAGCGGCACGAACCGCTGACGATCCAGGGACGGCTGGAACCGCCGTTGCAGGTCTGGCTGCTGGAACCGGACGATGGCCAGCCGGCGGGCAAGGGCGCGGCCAGCGAACAGGCCGCGCGGGCGACCGCCGCCGAAATCGCCCGGTTGCTGAATCTGGGCGCGCGCGATCGGGCCCGCATCGGCGATCGGCCGCTGGCCGGCGGCGATATCGCCGTACTGGTGCGCAGCCACTGGCAGGGGCGGCTGATCCGCAACCAGTTGCTGCGCCTGGGCGTGCCGAGCGTCCAGCACGCCGACGACAGCGTGTTCGCCGCGGATGAGGCGCAACAACTGGAATGGTTGCTGGCCGCGGTGGCGGAGCCGGGCGACGAAGGCCGGGTGCGAACGGTCCTGGCCTCGGATCTGTTCGGGGCGAGCGGCGAGGATCTGTACCGGTTGCGCGAGGAGGAGCAGGCGTGGGCGCGGTGGCTGGAAAAATTCCAGGACTACCGGCAATTGTGGCGGGAGCACGGCTTCATGCGCTTCTTCCGCGCCTGGCTGATCGAAGAGGGCGTGCCGCAACGGCTGCTGGCCTTTCGCGACGGCGAACGGCGGCTGACCAATCTATTGCATCTGGCCGAACTGCTGCACGTCGCCAGCCGCGCGCGTCCCGGCATGGCGGCGCTGCTGAAGTGGTTCGGCGACCGCCGCCGCGCGCCCGCCAACAAGGACGAGGAACAGCAATTGCGCCTGGAAAGCGACGAGAATCTGGTGCGGATCGTCACCGTTCACAAAAGCAAGGGGCTGGAATATCCGGTGGTGTTCTGTCCGTTCCTGTGGGATGGCCGGTTGCGCGCCGACGAGAAGAACAATACGACCCTGCTGTACCACGATCCCGTCGATCCGGCCCGCACCATTCTCGCCGTCGGCGCGGATGAAGAGAGCGACGCCCGGCAACACGCCCGCCGCGAGGAAATGGCCGAGAGCCTGCGGCTGTTCTACGTGGCCCTGACTCGCGCCGAGCAGCGCTGCTACCTGGTCTGGGGCAGGATCAAGGATGCCGGCAGCGCGCCGCCCGCCTGGCTGCTGCATCGCCCGACGGTCAAGGAGTCCGGCAAGGACTGGCTCCAGGCCACACAGGAGCGGTTCGGGAAGATGGAGGCGGCGGCGATTCGCGGCGAGCTGCAAACCGCGTTCGCGGCGGCGGGCGACGCCGTCGCCATCGCGCCCTTGCCGCAGGAGCCGGGCCAGCGCTACCGGCCGCCCGAGGCGGTGGAACCGGAGTTGCAGGCGCGCGTTTTCACCGGATCATTGTCCGAATTCTGGCGGATCGGCAGCTTCACCGCTCTGACCACCGGCCAGTCGGTCGAGGCCCCCGATTACGACATGACCGCTGCCGTTCCCGGCGGTGAAACCGGATCGGAGGTCGCCGCCGTTCCCGTCCGGGGCATCTTCGCGTTTCCGCGCGGCGCCCGCGCCGGAACCTGCCTGCACGCGATGTTCGAACGGCTGGATTTCACCCAGGGCGACCGGGAACGGCTGGAAGCCTTGGTGAACCGGACTCTGACGGGGCACGGGCTGGATGCGGTGGAATGGACGCCGGTGGTGGCGGATCTGATCGAGCGGGTGTTGGCGACCCCGCTGGACGAGAGGGGGTTGCGGCTGGCGCTGGTCGCCCCGGACCGGCGGCTCAACGAACTGGAATTCACCTACCCGCTCGGCAACCTGCGCGCCGATGGGCTGCGGCGGGTGCTGGAGCGGCATGGTTACGCCGTGGGTCCGTTCCGGGAGATGATCGAAAATCTGGAATTCAGCCCCTTGCGCGGCTACATGAAGGGGTTTATCGACCTGGTGTTCGAGGTCGGCGGCCGGTTTTACCTGGTCGATTACAAGTCCAACTGGCTCGGACCCAAACCGTCGGCCTATCGGCGCGAGTTGCTGGACGAAGCGATGGCCCGCGAGTCCTACGTGCTGCAATATCTGATCTACACCGTGGCGCTGCATCGTTACCTGCGACTGCGGGTGCCGGATTACGACTACGAGCGGCATTTCGGCGGAGTTTACTACCTGTTCTTGCGCGGCATGGACCCGGCACTGGGGCCGGAGCGCGGCGTCTTCCGCGACCGTCCCGCGCCGGAACTGGTTGCTGCGCTGGACGAACTGATGGCGACGGGGACCGTGGCGGCATGAGCGAAAGCGAAGTGACGATGGCGAGCGCGGCGCTGCCGGTTCTGCATGGCCGGGCGCTACTGACCGATCTGGACCTGCATTTCGCCCGGTTCGTGACCCGGCTGGCCGGCGAAATCTCCCCTCTCCCGCAAGGAGAGGGGCCGGGGGCGAGGTTTCTGGAACTGGCGGCGGCGCTGGCCAGCCATGCCACCGGCCAGGGCGACATCTGCGTCAACCTGCGCCAGTGGGCGCGGCGCTGGAACGCCGCTACCGCCGAGGCCCCTCCCATCGCGCCGCCGCCCATCGGCGACTGGCTCGACGCCTTGCGCGCCAGTCCGGTGGTGGGCCGGCCGGGCGAGCGCCAGCCCCTGATTCTCGACCTGCGCGGCCGGCTGTATCTGTACCGCTATTGGCGATACGAGCAGCGGCTGGCCGACGATCTGCTGCGGCGGGCCGGGGCGGCGCCGGAAGCGGTGGACGAGGCGCGGCTGCGGGCCGATCTCGACCGACTGTTTCCGCGCCATCCGCGGTTGAGCGGGCCGGACTGGCAGAAAGTCGCGGCGGCGGTGGCGGCGCTCAAGCGGGTCTGCGTGATCTCCGGCGGTCCCGGCACCGGCAAGACCAGCACCGTGTTGCGGATTCTGGCGCTGTTGACCGGACAGACCGGCGACCGGCCGCCGCGCATCGCGCTGGCCGCTCCCACCGGCAAGGCCGCCGCCCGCTTGCAGGAGTCGATCCGCGCCGCCAAGCCCGCGCTGGAACTGGAAGCGGGACGGTTGGCGCAAATCCCCGAGGAGGCGTCCACCCTGCACCGTCTGCTCGGCGGCCGGCCGGATTCGGTGTATTTCCGCCACCACCGCGACAACCCGCTGCCGCTGGACGTGCTGGTGGTGGACGAGGTGTCGATGGTCGGGCTGGCCCTGCTGGCCAAGACCGTGGACGCGCTGCCGGCCGGAGCGCGGCTGATCCTGCTGGGCGACAAGGATCAACTGGCTTCGGTGGAGGCGGGGGCGGTACTGGGCGAGATGTGCGCCGGGGCCGGGCGATTCTCGCCGGATTTCCGCGAGCGGCTGGCCGCGTTGACCGGCGAGGCGCTGCCGCGCGGTCGGGTGGCTTCCTCGCCGCTGAGCGACGCCATCGTGCTGCTGCGGCACAGCTACCGGTTCGGCGCCGCCAGCGGCATCGGCGCGCTGGCGCGGGCGGTGAACGAAGGCAAGGCCACGGCGGCGGCGGCGCTGCTGGGGGATGGAGGGCATGAGGACATCGACTGGCGCCCGCTGGCCGATCCCGCCGGGTTGCCCGGGCGGCTGGCGGAACCGGTCGCCGCCGGCTTTGCGCCCTATCTGGAGGCGGTGCGGGAGGGCGCCGAACCGGCGGCGATATTCGAGGGGTTCAACCGATTCCGGGTGCTGGTCGCGGTGCGCAAGGGACCGTTCGGGGTGGAGGCGTTGAACCGGTTGTGCGAGGAGGTGTTGCACGGGCGGGGCCTGATCGATACCCATCGGACCTGGTATCCGGGCCGGCCGGTGATGATCGTCCGCAACGACTACAACCTGCGATTGTTCAACGGCGATATCGGTATTGCCTTGCCGGATCCGGAGGAGCCGGAGCGGATGAAGGTGTTTTTCCTGGGCAACGACGGCGCGCTGCGGAGTTTCGCGCCGGCCCGCCTGCCGGAGCACGAGACCGTCTACGCGATGACGGTGCATAAGAGCCAGGGTTCGGAGTTCGACCGGGTGCTGGTGGCGACGCCGAACGAACCGTCGCCGGTGTTGAGTCGGGAATTGATTTACACGGCGCTGACGCGGGCGAAACGGCGGGCGAGTTTTTACGGGACGCCGGAAGTATTCGCGGCGGCGGTCGAACGGCGGTTGAGGCGCTCGTCGGGTTTACGGGATCGGTTGTGGGTCGAACCCCGGCTGGGGAGCGACCGATGGGCGCCCGCCGTCCCTCCCTGACAGTCGCGTCGTTGGAACGTCATCCCGGGCGATGAATGGTTTTATTTCAATAGCTTATACCTGGTCAAACGCCCGGATCAGCCGGGAAGCGGGGCTGGACCCACCTCTCCAACCTTCACTGCGTTGAAAAAGCGCCCTAACCCCCAACCCTTCTCCCGCGGTGAGAGGGGAGTTTTTAGACAGTCTCTCAGTTGTGGAATTTCCCCTCCTTGGATAAGGAGGGGTGGCGCGAAGCGCCGGGGTGGTTTGAGACGGTGATTCCACAGTTCAGATAGGAAACCTATAGATAGCCCGCGTGGAGTACGAACTGCCGTATAATATATGGGATATTTGCAAAGCCTAATACCAATTCTCAACAGGTTTTACTGGAGGGCTCGACGCGGAGTTCGCCCGCGCGCCATCTTGGTCGAGGACCTGGAGGGGCGCTACCAATGACTCAACGCCGCCACGGCCCATTTCGTCGGAAAGGAAGCACAGGACCGGCCAGATACGTTCGCCGTCGGAAAGCAGTCATCCACCAGAGGCCGCACGTGCCAGACAAAACATGACAAGCACAAATAGTCCAAGGCGGTCGATCCAACGCCTCACCATCGGATGGTTCGCCTTCGCGCTGGCGCTGCTCGCGGCGCCAGCCGCCGCGCGGGCGGCGGGGGAGCACACGGTTCTGCTGCTGGGCAACCAGTCGTTGCCACCCCTGATCTATTTGCAACACGGCAAGCCGACCGGCCTGGTGATCGATCTGGCCGAGGCCATGGCCGCCCACATGCGGCGGCCCGTGGAAATCCGGGCCATGGACTGGGCCGAGGCCCAGCAGCGGGTGTTGAAGGGGGAGGCGGACGCGCTGCTCCAGATCAACGCCAACCCGGAGCGCGAGCGGGTGCTGGATTTTTCGGAGCCCCTGCTGCGCTCGGAATTTACCATCTACGTCGCCCAGGAGCGCTTCGGCATCGTCTCCCTGCCGGATCTGCGGGGCTTGAAGGTCGGCGTCGAGGCGAAGGGGCTGCCGATCTCCCTGCTGCGGGAAGACCCCCGGATCGTCGTCGAAATCATCCCGGATTTTGCCGCCGGATTCAGGATGCTCGTGGCGGGTCAGGTGGACGCGGTGATCGCCGACCGCTGGGTCGGCAATTACGTGCTGGCGGAGAACGGCATCCACGGCGTCAAACCGGTCGAGCGACCCATCAACACCAGCTATTCGGCGATTGCCGTCAAGAAAGGCAACGCCGATCTGCTCGCCGAGATCAACGCGGCGCTGGCGGCCCTTCGGCGGGATGGAACCTACGAGGCCATCCTGGAGCGCTGGCGCGCCAAAGAGGTGGTGTTCAAGACGGTCGAACAGGAACGCTGGCAGTTCTGGCTGCTGACCGGCCTCGCGCTGGCGCTGCTCGCGGCGTTGGGCGGGATCGCTTCGCTGGCCTGGGAAATTCGCAAGCGCCGGCGGATGGAACTCGCGCTGCGGGAGAGCGAGCGATTGAAGTCCGATTTGCTGGGCAAATTAAATGCGGCGCAACGTTGCGCGAAAATCGGTAGCTGGGACTGGGATAAAGTTCGCGATACGGTGTGGTGGTCCGATGAACTCTACAGGATTTTTGAACTCACGCCCGGTGAGTTCACGCCGAGTTTCGAGGCCAACAGCCGCTACATTCATCCAGATGACGTCGGTGCCTACTACCAAGTGTTCGAAACCGCCCTGCAAAGCGATGACGCGCTGGATTTCGAAATACGGATCATCGCCAACAATGGAATCGTGAAGCACTGTAATGCGAAGGGAGTCGTCGAACGCGATCGAGACGGTCGGCCCACGCGGATTTTCGGAACCCTCATGGACATCACCGAGCGCAAGCGGGCCGAGGCCGAGCTGGACCAGCACCGCCATCATCTGGAGGAACAGGTCGCGGCGCGCACGGCGGAACTGGAGAAGGCCAACAACGCTCTCGACCGGCTGTTGCAAGAGCAGCAAGCCATCCTGCACAGCCCGGTGGTGGGCATCGTCATGCTCGAGGAACGGGTCATGACGTGGGTCAACGAGGCCTACGCCACCATGATGGGCTACCGGCCCGAGGAACTGATCGGCCAACCCACCCGGATGTTCTATCCCAGCGAAACGGCCTACAACGAGTTCAAGGAACGCGCCTACCCGGTCATCCTCGCCGATCAAACCTTCCGCACCGAGATTCAGTACGTCCGCAAGGACGGCTCGCTCCAGTGGTTCGATATTGCCGGGGCCCGTCTGAGTCCACCCGATTACCCACAATTTTCAACTCCTTGTTAAGATATAACTTTTCATGAG
>JAVMKJ010000191.1:0-11883 GCA_031732855.1 Candidatus Competibacter sp. | reverse complement strand
CAGAAGAGCAACGAAAAGGTCTGGCAATGGTGGGGGCGCTATCAGCCGGTCGACTTCAGCGTAATCAGCGGTCCCCTCGGCTCCGAGGCCGAATTCAGGCAGATGAACGAGGTCGCCGACGCGAACGGCATGCAAATCATCGTCGACACCGTGCTCAATCACACGGTCGACGTGACCGAGCAGCCGGATCCACCCTTCATCAAACTCGATGGGGAAGGGGTCTCGGAAGAGAGGTTACCGCAGTTCGAGCCGAAGCACTTCCACAAGCGATGCAACGTCGCCGGTCCCGATACCGAGCAGAGGTGCTGGTTGTCATTTAACCTGGCCGACCTCAACACTCAGGATCCGCAGGTTCGTCAAGTCGCCAAGGATTATCTCAGGAAGCTCGCCAATC
The DNA here is from genome assembly GCA_031732855.1 of Candidatus Competibacter sp. GTDB lineage: Bacteria > Pseudomonadota > Gammaproteobacteria > Competibacterales > Competibacteraceae > JAVMKJ01. The sequence goes on along the minus strand of JAVMKJ010000191.1, from coordinate 11,489 downwards.
TCGGCGTCGATGGCTACCGATTCGACGCGGCCATCCATATCGAACCGGAATTCTATACCGAGGTGCTCGCGGCGGTGCCGGGCAAGCTGGCGTTCGGCGAAATCATCAAGGACCGGCCGAGCTACTTCAGCGCCTGGACCGCCATCCCCGCGATGGATTTCTACGACTTCCCGCTGACCAAAACGATGCGGGAGGCGTTTGCGTTCGGCGGGGACCTGCGCGACCTGAAAAACCCGAAGGGCGCCGACCGGGCGCTGGACGGTTCCAAGGCCATCACCTTCGTCCGCAACCACGACATCGACCGCGGTCAGGCCGGTGACCGCGGCCTCGACGCCGGCGGCCGCGAGATGTACGGGGTCGGCTGGGACGAGGGGTCGAGGAAACTGGATCGGACCGATGTCCGCCTGGCCTACGCCTACATTCTTGGGCGGGAGGACGGACTGCCCTACGTGTTCGTCGACATGAACACCCTGTCCCCCGAGCAACGGGACGACCGTCAAGACGACCCGTTCGTCGTCGCCGGCATCCGTTTCCACAACCTGTGTCTGGGCGGCGCCGGAGGCGTCCAGCGGCGCGAGGAGATCTGGCGGATCGAGACGCCGAACGCCATCGGCTGGCAGCGCGGCAACGACCGCTTCATCGTCATCAACAAGGCAGGCGACTGGTACGACATCAAGGATTTGAGCACCAGCCTGAAGCCGGGCGAGTACAAGGAGGTGCGCACCGGCTGGCGGTTGGACGTGCAGCCCGACGGCGCGATCAAGCAATGGAACGTGCCGCCGCGCAGCGCCATGATGTTCGTCCGCGTCGGCGGCTGATACGATCGAGTGGCGGATCATCCCCCCTTTGCAAAGGGAGAGACCAAGCACGGTTCGGTACAACCCTTGCTGGAAATCGCCTAAGACCCTGATTTCTGGAAGGATGGACGCGGGGAACGGCAAGCGATTGGTCGCAAAGTTAAAGCAATTTGATTTGATTCGTTATTAACGTATAGCTTCGCCGATGTACACGTTCGTCGAACTCCCGTGCGGGTGCTGTACTACGTACAGGATCGGCGCGGACGCATCTGGCTGTTGACGGTGTACGCCAGGAGCGCGCGCGAGAACATCGCGCCGGCGACGTTGAACCGTTTGCGGGAGTTGGCCGATCATGCCGAAATTGACTGAAGCCGAGTTGTTGGCGCGCGATGCGGAGCGCGATCTGGACGCGGAGCTGGTGGACGCGATCCGGGAGATGCAAGCGGGACAAGTCGGGCGGGTGTCGGTCGTGACCGACGAAGGGCGGGTGATCGAATCGCCCGTCGCGAAAGCCCGGCTTCGCGCCCGGCTCTCGCAATCGCAATTTGCCGCCCTGCTCGGCATCTCCGTGCGCACCTTGCAGGAATGGGAACAGGGCCGGTGCGCGCCCACGGGTGCCGCGAGGACGTTGTTGCGAGTGGCGGAAACGCATCCGGAAGTTCTGTGGGAACTGGCGGCGGCGAACTGAACGCCCCGCTGCCGGGGTCGAACTATAGGTTTTATGCCGTTTGGCGTAGGGCGTAGGTTGGGCAATAGCGTAGCGTTGCCCAACAACAGGTCGTGATGTTGGGCTTCACTACGTTCAGCCCAACCTACCAAAGACACTAAGTAAGCGTTCAGACCCCTCCCCCCAGCGGGGGGAGGTTGGGAGGGGGGAAAGGTTGCGACGCCAACGACTTGCCCTCCCCCAGCCCCCTCCCGCTGGGAGGGGGGAGTGAACGATTACGACACTAATAGCTCCATATCCATTCGGAAATGGAATCAGATTTCACCGGTGGATTTGGCTTGGGGTCAGACCCGCTCTCGGAACCGGGCATGGGGAAAACACGACATTCTCGCCGGTTCGGAACCCGGCGCGGCGGACAGGAGCCTAGCCATGCAAACCAAAAAGATATTCCTCGCGTCCTCCTCGGAACTGAAGGAGGACCGGCAGGAATTTAAGAGTTTCATCTATGACAAGTGCAAGGAGTGGAATGCCAAAGGTGTCTTTCTCGACCTGATCATGTGGGAAGATTTCCTCGACGCCGTCTCGAAGACTCGGCTGCAAGACGAGTACAACAAGGCGATTCGACAGTGCGACGTCTTCGTCATGCTGTTCTTCACCAAGGTGGGACAGTACACCGCCGAAGAGTTCGAGACCGCCTTCGGCCAGTTCCAGGCCAGCCGCAAGCCGTTCATTTTCACCTATTTCAAGGATGCGCCGATCAGCACTGGCAGCATTGACGAAGACGACTTGATGAGTCTGTTGGCGTTCAAGAAAAAGCTGAAAACTCTGGGGCATTTCGTCACCGTTTACCAGAACATCGACGCGCTGAAACTCCACTTCAACCAGCAACTCGACAAGCTGGTCGCCGGCGGCTTCATCAAGTTCAAACCGGACAAAGGTGATGCGGCGGCGGCGGGTGGCAATACCTACAACGCGACACTCACCGGCAGCGGCGCCATCGTGCAAGGAGGCGGAACGGCGGTCAGCGAGAGAGGTGTGTATGTCGGCGGCCAGAACACCGGCAGCATCAATACCGGCACGCGGATCGACGGCGATTTCGTGGACGGGGACAAGGTTCTCGGCTCCAAGATCAGCAAACAAATCAATACCGGCGGTGGCGCCTTTGTCGGCGGAAACGTGTCGGCGGGCCGCGACTTCGTCGGCCGCGACCGGCTCGCGCAAGGCCTTTCGCCCCGCGATCTGGAGCCGCTGTTCGCGCCCCTGCTGGCCGCCGTGGCGCAACAGGCGCCGGCCGGCCAGCAAGCGGAAGCCGTGCAACAAGTCCAGGCACTCAGAGCCGAAATCGCCAAAGGCCAACAAGCCGATGACAGCAGGATGGGCAAGATTGTCGATGGTTTAGTGAACATGGTACCGGGCGCGATCGGAGCCGTCACGAGCCTGTTCGCCGCGCCGATCCTCGACGGCATCGCCGGGCCGGTGACGCAGTTCGTGCTGGACAAGCTGAAAGGACGCTAAACGGCGAAACCGCCGTCTTTAGCCCCTGACCCGAAACCGTCCCCAGTCCAAAGCGCGCGAAGGATGCCCCCATGAACGATATGCCACCGTCGCCGAAAGCGCGCCCGCGCCGCAGCAAAAAGGCCCAGGTCGAGGGCGATGGCTCCGTCGCGCAGGGCCAGCGGGCCAAAGCGGCCGGCCAGCGTGCGGTCATTGTCGAAGGTGACAATAAAGCGCCGATCAACACCGGCGACACCTACCAGACCATCATCCAGCAGGCGGCCCAGCCGGGCGCCAGCGCGGGCGACCTGCGACGCGCCTATCTCGCGTGGCTCAGCGCGCGCGCCAACGAGCTGCCCTTGCTCGCTGGCGAGAGCGGCAAGCCGGTGCAACTGTCGTCGGTCTACACCGCCCTACTGACCCAGAGCCGCGACCCGGACCAGGCGACCCCGCACGCGGCGAGCGATCCCGCGCGCTTCCTGTCCGACCGCGCCGCCGCCCGGCAGTCGGCCCTGGAGGCGCTGGACAAGGAACAGTATTTGGTGCTGCTGGGCGGGCCGGGCAGCGGCAAGACGACCTTCCTGAATTTCGTCGCCCTGTGTCTGGCCGGCGAACGACTTGGCCTCGCGACCGCCAACCTCAAGCTGCTGCGCACGCCCATCCCGCCCGAGCCGGACGACTACGGCTCAAAGAAACCCAAGCCCCAGCGCTGGACCCACCGGGCGCCGTTGCCGGTACGGGTGGTGTTGCGCGATTTTGCCGCCGATCTCCCGCCGGCCGGCGCGCCCATCACCGCCGACACCCTGTGGGCTTTCATCGTCAAGCAGTTACCCGATTCCCTGCGGCGTCATGCCGACGACCTGCAAGCCGAGCTGTTGGGCGAGAGGGGCGGGCTGATCCTGCTGGACGGGCTGGACGAAGTGCCCGACGCCTTGCGACGGCGTGAACAGGTCAAGCGGGCCGTGCAAGAGTTCGCGGGCCTGTATCGGAACTGCCACTTCCTGGTCACCAGCCGCACCTACGCCTACCAACGGCAGGACTGGAAGCTGGACGGCTTCGCCGAGCGGGAGCTGCTGCCGTTCACGCGCGGCCAGATCGAACGCTTCATCGAGACCTGGTACGCGCACATGGCGCACCTGTTCCGTTTGACCGAAGCCGAAGCCCAGGCCCGCGCCGAAGCGCTCAAGCGCGCCACCTGGCGCGAGGAGTTGCGCGAGCTGGCGGAACGACCGCTCCTGCTCACCCTTATGGCCCGGCTGCAAACCAAGGGCGGCGGTTCGTTGCCGGAGAACCGCGAGGAACTCTACGCCCAATCGGTGGACATGCTGCTCGACGAGTGGGAAGGCCTCAAGCTGCGGCGCGACGCCAGCGGCCGACCCATCGTCGCCGAGCCCAGCCTGAGCGAATGGCTGAATGCCAGCCGGGAAAACATCCGCCGGGAACTGGATAAGCTGGCTTACGCCGCGCACCTCGACCAACCCACGCTGGTCGGCACCGCCGACATCCGCCAAAGCGCGTTGATCGCGGCGCTGGTCGCCGCATCCCAGGATTTGCCCGACACGAAGGTCCTTCGGCTGGAGGAATACCTGCGCGACCGCGCCGGCTTGCTGGCCCCGCACGGCGAGGGGCTGTACCAGTTCCCCCACCGCTCGTTTCAGGAATACCTGGCCGCCTGTCACTTGGCGCGCTTCAATTTCCCCGACACGCTCAGTCGGTTGGTCAAGACCGACCCCAACCGCTGGCGCGAGGTCGCGCTGCTGGCCGCAGCGCGCTTGAAAGGGGCGCCCAGCGCAATCTGGGAGCTGGTCGAGGAGCTGTGCGCCCAGGACGAGGCGCCCACCGACGACGCGCCGGAGCCGGACGATGCGGCGCAATGGGGCGCGCTGCTGGCCGCGCAGGTGCTGCACGAGACCGGGTTGGCGGCCCCCGACCCCGCTCTGCAAGCGCGGCACGAACGCAAGCGCCAACGGGTTCGCGACTGGCAAATCCACCTGTTGCGCAGTTCGAGGCTGCCCGCCCGCGAGCGGGCCTTGGCCGGCGACGTGCTCGCGCGGCTGGGCGATCCCCGCCAACACCTGCTGGACGTCGACCACCTGCGCTTCGCCGCGGTGCCGCGCGGGCCGTTCTGGATGGGCGAGCCCGACGATGAAGATGCGGAACTGCATCGCAATGCGGGACTGGACTACGATTACAGGATCGCCCAAACGCCGGTGACGGTGGCGCAGTTCCGGCAGTTTGTCACCGCGAGCGGCTACGACGCGCACGATCCGGATTGCTTGCGCGCTCCAGAGAATCGGCCGGTGGTTTGGGTGACCTGGCACGACGCGCGAGCCTTCTGCGCCTGGCTCAATCACCGTTGGCGCGAGCGGCTTCCGGAGGGCTGGCGCGTGGGGCTGCCGTCGGAGGCGGAATGGGAGAAAGCGGCCCGAGGCGGCACGAGCCTCCCGGTTCAGTTTCAGGTCATCACGGTCGCGCAGGGCTTTTCGTTCGCGACGGCGGAATGGCGCGACAATCCCCTGCCACAACGCGCCTACCCCTGGGGCGACGAGTTCGTGCCCAACCATGCCAATTGTGAGGGGAACGTGGGCGCTGCCAGCACGCCTGGTTGCTTCGAGCGGGGGTGCAGCCCCTACGGCTGCGAAGACCTGAGCGGCAACGTCTGGGAATGGACGCGCAGCCTGTGGGGCGAAGACTTTAGCAAACCCGAGTTCGCGTATCCCTACGACCCGGACGACCCGAAACGCGAGAATCTGGCCGCCGGAAACGACGTCCTTCGGGTCCTGCGCGGCGGCTCGTGGGACCTCGCCCGCGACGACGCGCGCTGCGCCTACCGCCTCAGGTATCGCCCCGGCGACCGCTTCGGCCTCAGCGGTTTTCGGGTGGTGTTGTGTTCGGCCCCCGTTCGTTAGCTCTGTCCTCGGGGAACTCTGACCTCTGGCACTCCGATTCCTGGACTCTGGAGGGGGTGCGGGGGAAACTTCCCCCGCCGCGCGGCGCGCCAGGTCAGGCCTCGCGCCTCGGGATGGGATGGGTCGAAAAAATGTGCTCGCGCAACCCCCAGGTATCGGCGTAGCGGACGTGGTTGATCCAGCCCTGCACGCTGGCGTCCAGTTCGGCGAACGAAATGCGTCCGGCCCGGTAGGCGTCCAGATTGCAACGCTTGCAAGGGGCGGCGCTGGACTTTTAGGAGGCGCTGTTATTCTTCCTTCGCCTCGGCGGGCCAACCCGCTGGCGCGGATCGGCCCGCATTGCCGGAACGAACCGGGACGGGTATCCCGGCGCGCCGTCCCGCCTGGATGACGGGACCAGAAGAAGGGGCGGAAGAACGTGGGCCGAAAGCAACACCACCCGAAACCCGTCGTGGCCAGCGCGGAAGTCGGGGTCATCCTCGTCGCGGTAGGCGCAGCGCGCGTTGTCGCGGTGATTGTTCCACGAGCCGCCGCGCAGGACCTTTCCAGATCGCCTGACCGGGTGTCGCCACCCGGCAAGAAGAGGATAGCGCAAAAAAACGCGCCGCGCGCGGCGGGGGAAGTTTCCCCCGCACCCCCTCCAGAGGTCGGAACCCCGAGTGCCAGAGGCCAGAGTTCTCTGAGGCCAGAGCTACGAAACAGGGGCCGAACGCAACACCACCCGAAAGCCGTTGAGGTCGAGGTGGGAGTCGGGGGGAGACCTGAGGCGGGAGGCGCAGCGCGCGTAGTCGCGGTGATAGTTCCACGAGCCGCCGCGCAGGACCCGGAGGACCTTGCCCTCGGCTTCCAGATTCTCGCGTTTGGCGTCGTCCGGGTCGTAGGGATACCCGAACTCGGGGGGTTTCCAGTCTTTGCCCCATAGGCTGCGGGTCCATTCCCAGACGTTGCCGCTCAGGTCTTCACAACCGTATGGGCTGAAGCCAGTGGAATAGCAACCGACCGCGCTGGTTTCGCCGACAGTGGATTCAGTATTCGCCATATCGAGGTCAAACGCATCACCCCAAGGATAGGCGCGCGCGCGATAAGGGTTCGGTACTGGGGTCCAGGTCGACATCGCCTCCAGCTTTTTGGCAAGTCGAGGTAGCGTCACCCACGCGGATTCGACCGGCACCTGTTCTCCTCCTCGCGCCGCTTTCTCCCATTCCGCTTCCGAGGGCAGAGTAACAACGAAGCCTTGTGGCAATACCCCCCGCCACATCTGGGTCAAGAACTCGCAACAGCGCCGGGCCTCGTGCCAGCTCACGGACACGACGGGTTCATTCTCCCGCCCGCGCAGGCTACGATCATCGTTCGCCGGGCGACCGCTAGCCCGCACGTACTCGCGCCATTGCGCCACGGTCATCGGAAAGCGTGCGATGAAGTAGGGGTAGGCCAGGTCAACGGTGTGCTGGGGTTTCTCCTCGCTCCCTCCCCGGTCGTCGCCCATGACGAACGACCCGGGTGGCACGCGGCAAAAATGCATGTCGGCGAGACTCATCACCTCGGGTCGCGGATCGCCCAGCACCGCCAGCGAGCGCCCGGCCAACGCCCGCTCCGTGGCGGGTAGCGCGTTCCCTCTCAGTATCGTGCATTGCCAGTCCCGCACCCGCACTCGCTTGTCCACATTGCGCGGCGCGACTTGGGCAAGGTCGGCGCACTCCACCAGCACCCGCCCGGCCAGCAGGCCGCCCCACTGGTCGGCGACCGGGGCTGACCCATCGGGCACCGGGGCCGGACACAGCGTTTCGGCCAAGGCCCAGGCGTTGAGGGAAGACCCGCGCGCGGCCTTCGCGCCAGCCAGCAGCGCCACCTCGCGCCAGCGGTTCGGATCGCCGCGCGCGAGGTCGGCCAGCTTGTCCGGAAACTCGTCGTCGGTCAGGTGGCAGGCGGCCAGGTATTCCTGAAACGAGCGGTGGGGGAACTGGTACATCCCGACCCCGTGCGCCGCCAGGAGGCCGGCGCGGTCGCGGAGATACCGCTCCAGCAGCCCCACGTTCATGTCCTCGCGGCTGGCGCTGGCACGGAGCAGGGCGACGATCAGGGTCTCTTGCCGGATGTCGGCGGTGCCGGTCAACTGCGGCTGGTCGCGGTGCGCCTCAAACGCCAGCCGGTTGAGCTGTTTGCGGATGTCGTCGCGGCCGGCGTTCAGCCATTCGGCCAGGCTCGGCTCGATCTCCTTCGCGCCGTCCTCGCGCCCCCAGATTTTCATGCGCTCCCAGCGGTCGAGCAGCATCTCGACCGCCTTGTCGTACAGCTCCTCGCGCTTCTCCGGCAGCGCGCCGCCGCCCTTGGTCTGCAACTGGGCGATCAGGGTGAGCAGCAGCGGGCGCTCGGCCAGCTCGCGGAGGCGTTCGTTGCGCCCGACCGCGCGCTTGAGCACCTCGGCGCGATCCTTGGCGTCCGGCCCGGTCAAGCGATCCAGCCCGATCATGTGCGCGTACCAGGCGTCCACGAAGCCGCCGATCTGCCCCGGCGTGAAGGGCAGCAGGTGGACCTCGGCAAAACCGTCCAGCTTCCAGTCCTGCCGTTGATAAGCGTAGGTCCGGCTGGTGACCAGGAAGCGGCACCGGGAAAAGGTGGCGGCGAAGTCCTGCACCGCCTGTTTGATCTGCCTGCGGCGGTCGAGGGCGTCGGGCACTTCGTCCAGCCCGTCCAGCAACACCAGCCCGCCGTGGCCGAGCAGCGCGTGCTGGAGATGGGGGGCGAACTCCGCGAGCGCGGCCTGCCGCAAGCGCCCGCAAATGAAACTCCATACCGCATCGGCCTTCACCGGCGTGCCCGGCGGCGGCAACTGGCTGGCCAGATCGCGCAGCGTGACCTGCACCGGCAGCAGCGCCCCGTGATTCCAGCGCTGGGGCCTTGGCTCTTCACGGTCGCCTTCTTCCCTGGGCAGCGGCGCGGCGAGCGTGGCGAGGTTCGGGCCGGGGAGTGGGAGTTCGAGCAGTTCGCCAGCCATGGCCAGCGCGACGAAGTTGACGAAGGTGCTCTTGCCGCTGCCCGGTCCGCCCAGCAGCACGAGCTGGCGCTCGGCATTCAGCACGTCGAGCGCGGACAGCCTGTTGGCGGCGCGCTCGGGCGACGACCAGAGGTCGGGCCGGGCGCGTTCGAGGGTGGCGTCGCCCTCGCTGCGTCCGGTGAGCAGGGCGGTATAGACCGACGACAGCCGAACCTGCGCGTTGCCGCTGTCGCCGACGAACAGCGGCAACTGGTTCGCCTGGGTGAGGATGCGGGCGAGATAGGCACGGCGCAGGTCCGCCGGGCTCGCCCCGGGTTTGATCCCCTGCTGGATCAACACGCCCAGGTTGATCGTGCCTTGGTTATCGCCTCGAACGGTCACGCCTCCCGCCCCGACTGCGGTCGCGTCCCGCCCTTGGGCGATGGCGCCGCCGCCGGTGAGTTGGGCGGTTATCCCCACAACGGCAGCGTCGTAGGTGTCCTGGTCGATCAGGCCCGCGTCGAGCGCGCGTCGGAGTTGTTCGAGGCGACTGGGGGGTGGTTCCGTCATGGAGTTCCGTTCGCTCCTGGATTCGGGTCGGCGACAGGAATTGTGCGCGAAACCGCGGGGACCGTCACCCGCCGTATTTTTCCGCCGGCGTGACGTTCCTCCATGTTCGAGAATGGGGTACCTGGGGGCCGAACGGGGTGCGCCACGACCAGCAGGCCAACGGGCGGCTGTGGGACGAGCGGCTGGAATTGAGCGGGGGGGCTGCTTCGAGCGGTTCGCGTAACTTGAAGGTATTATATTCCAAAGGGCGGAGAGCAAGACGATGAGCGAAACCGATCCCCAGATCACCGTGTTTTACGACGGTGCCTGTCCGCGCTGCGTCCCCGCCGAACCGGTCCTGCGGGCCGACGGTCTCGTCAAACACTTCGCCGGTCGCCGCGTGGTGGATGGGGTGGACCTGCGCTGTCGGGCCGGTCAGGTCCTGGGCCTGCTGGGCGCCAACGGGGCCGGCAAGACCACGACCCTGCGGCTGTGCTCCGGCTTCCTGCAACCCGACGCCGGCACGATTCGCGTGGCGGGCATCGACCGGCGCGCCGACCCCGAGGCGGCCGCCCGGCGGGTCGGCGTCTGTACCCAGGACGACACCTTCGATTCCGATTTCACGGTGCGCGGCAACCTGGAGCAGATGAGCCGCTACTTCCGCCCGCGTCCGCCCGGGTTGCACGCACGAGTGGCCGCGTTGCTGGAGCGCTTCGGGCTGGACCGCTACGCCGACGCCAAACCGGACGTGCTCTCGGGCGGCTACCGGCGCCGGCTGATGCTCGCCCGCGCCCTGGTCCACGAACCGCAACTGCTGTTTCTGGACGAACCGACCACCGGGCTGGACCCGCAGGCGCGTCTGGAGGTCTGGGAACTGGTCGACGCCCTCCGGCGGGACGGCCTGGGCATCGTCCTGACCACCCACTACATGGACGAGGCCGAGCGCCTGTCCGACGATCTGGTGGTCTTGCGCGAAGGCCGAACGGTGGCGACCGGCCCGCCCCGCGCCGTGCTGGGGGATCTGGTCGGCGAACACGTGCTGGTGCTGGACGCCCGCGATCCGGCGGCGCCGGCGGTCTGCGCGTGGGCGCGGCAAGCAGGCTTGCCGGAACCCAGCCGGGTGCTCTCCAGCCTGCACCTTGCCCTGGACGGGCCGGGCCTGGCCCGGTTCAGCGCCCGGTTCGGCGATCTGCGCTTCGAGGTCCGACCCCCCACCCTGGACGACCTGTTCCTGAAGCTGGCCGAAAAACCGTGACATTCCAACCGCCATGACCTTTCCTCTCCACTACCGGGCCGCCTTGCAGTGGCAGAGTCGCGCCGTCCTGGGCCGCCACCTGACCGTGTACCGGCGCAACTGGCACACCGCCGCGCTGCCGCCCCTGCTGGAACCGATCATCCTGCTGCTGGCGTTCGGGGTGGGGCTGGGCGGCTTCATCCCGGACTTCGCCTGGCGCGGCCGACCGGTCGCCTATCTGGCCTATCTGGCCCCCGGCATGTTGGCCTACACCGCGTTCATGACCGCCTTTTTCCAGGCCCTGTTCGCGGCCTACATCCGCATGCACTACCAGAAAACCTGGGAAGGGCAACTCATCACCCAGGTGCGGTTGGAACACGTGATCTGGGGCGAGGTACTGTGGGCCGCCACCCTGGGGACGGTCTACGCCCTGATCGTGATCCTGGTGCTGGCGGGGTTCACCCTGGCCGGCTGGCTGCACCTGCACTGGGCCGGCGTCGTGCTGGTCGTCCCCCTGTTGTTCCTCGCCGCCCTGGCCTTCGCCACGCTGGGGCTGCTGTTCACCGCCCTGGTGCCCAGCATCGACCACATGAACATTCCCTTCTTCCTGGTCATCATGCCGCTCGGCTTCGCCAGCAGCACCTATTTCCCACTGGAGGGCGACTCCCCCTGGACCCGGGCCTGGCTGCTCCTGAATCCCCTGCACCACCTGGCCGAAGGGATTCGCCGGCTGTTGCTGGCCGGCGAAATGAACCACCATCTCGTGGCGGCCTGCGGCCTGTTTCTGTTGATGATCCTGGTTCTCGTACCCATCGACGAGCGACTGTTGCGGCGCCGGGTGCTGGGCGAGGGTTGAGGCTTCCTC
>JAVMKJ010000190.1:0-11926 GCA_031732855.1 Candidatus Competibacter sp. | reverse complement strand
CCAACTCACCGCCGCCGTCTCCGTCATCACGTCCGCCTCAGGCCTCTTGATCTACCCCCTTCAGATGAGGGCGGCGGTTCTTGGAATCAAGATGTGTGGAATCGACAGCAATCTGTACCAGTGTGCGCTTAAAGTAGCCGCCCCGGATGACGCACCCGTGTTTACGGCGCGGCCAGGTTCGGATCGAGTCAACGACGAGGAGTTCTGGACCCACGAACTGCTGTACCGGGATGTTCGGCATTTCGCTATCGGCCATGGCTGCGCGGTTGAATGGACCGTGGATGCGCGCGATCCCGCACGCGCAACGGCTGTTCGTACCGAATGGATGCCGGCGGTGGAAGTCCCCAAGGCTTCGGCGCTGGTACTTGGCGAAGAGCCTTGGCTCCGGCTGGACTACCTGGATCGCCCCGAGGCGAGGGAAGAGATTACTGTCGCCCTGGATCGGCTGCCATCGCTTTACCAAGAGTGGATCGAACAGCGCCAAGCGATGGTCGGGGCCATTTGCTCCCGGTTTCCGGCCGGCCAGCGCGAACGAATCCGGGAGGCGGCAAAGCGTAATCTTGCGGCCTGTGAGAGCGCCTGCCGGCGTATCGCCGAAGGGGTTCGGCTATTGCGGCGCGATAATACGGTCTGGGAAGCGTTCTGTCTGGCCAACCGCGCCATGGCGATGGCCATGCGGGCGAGCAGGCCCGATGGGCCGCCCCCCGCCTGGCGGGCTTTCCAGTTGGCCTTCATCCTGCTGGCATTGCCTTCGACGTTGGACAACCGGCACGAAGACCGGCGGGTACTGGATCTGATCTGGTTTCCGACCGGAGGCGGCAAGACCGAAGCCTACCTGGGGTTGTCCGCCCTATACCTGATGCACCGCCGTCTCGCCCATCCAGGTTCGGAAGCGGCCTTTGGTACGGCGATTCTCACCCGCTACACCCTGCGACTGCTGACCATCCAGCAACTCGAACGCACGGCGCGCATGGTCTGCGCCTGCGAAAAACTCCGGCGCGGGGATGCGGAACGGCTGGGCGGGGAACCGTTCACCATCGGTTTGTTCGTTGGCAGTGGCGCGACGCCGAACACCTTGGCGGATGCGCAGGAACGGCTGGAAGGCAGGGGAGATGATCAGGTGACCACCTTGCCGCTGCCGGTCTGCCCCTGGTGCAATGCCTCACTGACAACCGACCACCAGCAGGTCGAGGAAACCCGTTTGCTGACCCGTTGCCCGTCGACGAAGTGTGAATTCCGCACCGGTTTGCCGGTCGCGGTGGTGGACGAGGAGTTGTACCAGAATCCTCCATCCATCGTGATCGGCACGATCGACAAGTTCGCCATGCTGCCCTGGGAGCCGCGGATCCGCCACCTCTTCGGTTTGGGGCTGCAGCAACGCCTGCCGCCCGGCCTGATCATTCAGGATGAGCTGCACCTGATCGGCGATGCGCTCGGCACTGTGACCGCGCTTTATGAGACAGCGATTGATTATCTGTGCAGCCGCGATGACGTGGCGCCCAAGATCATCGGTTCAACGGCCACGATTCGTCGCGCCGATGAGCAGGTGCGGCGGCTGTTCGTGCGCGAGGCCGCACAGTTTCCACCCAGCGGTACCGAGGCTGGAGACTCGTTCTTCTATCGCGAGGAACGCGAAGCAGCGGGACGTTGCTACCTTGGCGTCCATGCCCAGGGACGTTCTCCCAAGCATACGTTGGCGCGGGTTCTTGGGACGCTGGCTCAGTGCGTTCAGGAAATTCAGGATCCCCGGATTCGCGATCAGTACTACACGCTGGTAGCCTATTTCAACAGCATGCGCGAACTGGGTGGGGCTCTGGTGCTGGCCGAGGATGACGTACCCCGTTACATCGCCGCCATGCCGCTGTCTCAGAACGCAGTGCGGCGCCAGTTGAAACGGCCGATGGAGCTGACCAGTCAGGTCAAGTCCACCATGATCCCGGAGTATATTCGCCAGCTTCAGACCCCGCTCCCGGAACTGAACACGGATCTGGACCGGGAAACCGTGGACATCGTGCTCTCGACCAACATGATCTCGGTTGGTATGGATATCGACCGGTTGGGTTTGATGATCATCAACGTTCAACCCAAGACCACCGCCGAATATATCCAGGCCTCCAGCCGGGTTGGGCGGCCTTCTACCAGCGCCGGACTTGTCGTCACACTCTACAACTGGACCCGGCCGCGCGACCGCTCCCATTATGAGCGCTTCCGCGCCTATCACCGGACTTTTTACCGGTTCGTCGAATCCACCAGCGTGACTCCGTTCTCCGCCCGTGCCCGTGATCGTGCCCTTCATGCCGTCCTGATCGCCTTGGCGCGCAGTCTGATCGGCCCGCTGACCGACAACCAGGGAGCGACACGGATGGCGGATAAGTCGGTTTCCGAACCGCTCAAACAACTGGTTGAGGTGATCTGCCAGCGGGCTTCTCAAGTCATGGCGGAGGAGGCTGAGGAAACCCGTGCCTATCTGGATGCCCTGCTGGAAGATCTGACCGGGTGGGCAGAAAGCGAGCAGCATCTGACGTGGCGAAAAGAAAAAAACAAGGTTCCCGTCATGTTCCAAGCCGGGCAAGAATTCACCAGTACGGGCCTGTCGACATTGATGTCCATGCGGGATGTCGAACCGCCGACGCCGGTCAAATTGACCAGAATCCGGACCGAACAGGCTTGAACTGAATCGGGGTATCCGCCATGGCCATAAAATCGTTTTTCGGAAAAATAAAGAATCCTGCCAACTCTGGCGGCCAGCGCCAGCAGTACCCCGTCGGACGCATGGGTCGCAGTCAGGCGATCACGACTTTTGGCATCGGCTCCATTTACGAACTGCGCACGTTCAGAGACGGCCGGAGCACCCTGCATTCGGTCATGATCGCTGGCCTAGACACCTGGGATGCAGATCGGCTGCCGGTAATCCACGAACCGGTATTGCAACACCTATTGAAAGTCAGAAAGTTTCGTCTGCCGCCCGTGGAACAGCGAACGCTGACTGGTGGCGTCAATCCGGATGGCCCAGCCGTTCCAGCCGTGCGCTTCCCCCGCTGGCTGGTTTGCAGCAAGTGCAATCGGTTGGGTGTGGTAGGCAGGGAATTTGATGATGCTGGTTTCTGGGGGCCTCGCTGCAAGGCGAATGGCGCCCGAGGTTGTGGACATGGCGTACCCGTCAGGCTTGTGGTGGCCTGTTTCGATCCACATGCTCCGGCCGAAGGGGAAGAAAGACCGGATGCTGGCCAGCATCCGGGGCACATCGACGACTTCCCGTGGGTGTGGTGGGCACACTCCGAATCCCGAGAGGGTATCTGCGAAAATCCGCAACTCAAGTTGGAGACGCAAGCCGGTAGTACCGGTCTGGCCGGTCTGCGCGTGGTCTGCCACAGCAGCCAGTGCGGTGGCAGAGTGGGACGCTCGCTGGAAGGTGTTTTTGGCGCTTATGCCTTGGAACGCCGGTCCTGTGCAGGCAGTCGCCCCTGGCTCGGCGATCGTCAGGACGGTTGCCCGCGCCGGATCAGGGCTCTGCTGCGCGGCGCATCGAATGTCTATTTCCCCGTCCTGGTCTCAGCACTCTCGATTCCACCGTTTTCCAACCGGCTGTTCCAATTGCTGTCCGGCTGTCCCGATATCGTCGCCAATGTCGGTGACCCCAATTTCAGTGATGCGCAACTGGCTATTCTGGCCAGGAATGCCCTGTCCAGCCTGCGGCGTGAAGGTTATAGCGACGAACAGATTGTGGCGGTTCTCCAGGCACTGGCCAGTGGTCAGACTCAGGACTCGCTGCCAGACAACAGTGAAGAGATGCGCGCCCGCGAGCGCACGGCGCTGATACAGGGACAATTGCCGTCCGATGACCCGGAAGCGTCCAAGGTTCAAGATGAGTTTATTGCCGAACCGCTCGGCAGTGAGTTACCGGATACCAGTCTGGGCTTGGTCCTCGATGCGCTGGTGCGCGTGCATCGCCTGCGGGAAGTCCGAGTGTTACGTGGCTTCCAGCGCGTCGATCCCATTTATGGCGGCGATCCTTTCACCATGGAATGCGCGCCCCTGTCCAGAACCCTGCAGAACTGGTTGCCGGCCATCGAAGTCCGCGGCGAGGGCTTGTATTTCGAACTGAGCCACGAACGGTTGCAGAACTGGGAGATGAGCGATCCCGTACAACAGCGCTTCCAGCGCCTGCTGGCCAACTACCGCCAGATGTGCGCGAATCGACATATTGACCCCGAAGCCAGCCCGCCGTCCGCCCGAACCGTGTTGGCGCATACCCTGAGCCATCTGCTGATGAAGCAATTATCGCTGGAGTGTGGATATTCCAGCGCCTCGCTGCGCGAGCGATTGTATATCGGCGATGAGTGGGCCGGGGCGTTGATCTATACCGCCACGCCCGGCGCGGATGGCACCTTGGGGGGGTTGGTCAGTCAGGGCGACCCCGAGCGCTTTCTCGGGATTTTGCGAGCGGCGGTGGAGAATGCCCGCTGGTGCTCTTCCGATCCGTTGTGCATTGAAAGCGAAGGACAGGGGGCTGATGCTTTAAATCTCGCCGCCTGTCATGCCTGCGCCCTGGTTTCGGAAACCTCCTGCGAACAGCGCAACCTGTATCTTGACCGGGCACTGATCGTCGGTTTGCCGGGCAGTCCGGAAACCGGGTTTTTTCATGGTACCGAATTTCTGGCTTGAGGCGGGATCATGGCTGCCATGTACCCCGCTACCGCACCCGCCGGCGAGGTAGTCAGCGGTGCTGAACGATGGGTATTTGAGGAACTGAGGCGCATTCTGCCCGACGACTGGCTTGTGTTGCACTCGCTTTGGCTGAAGAACCATGGCCACAAGCTGCATGCGGAAGTGGATTTCGTCATTCTCGGTCAGCCAGGTGTTCTGTTGCTGGAAGTCAAGGGCGGACGGATACGTCGCGACCAGCAGGGCTGGCATTTCATCCCGCGCTCGGGAGCCAGCGCCACCATCCGCCACAGCGGCCCTTTCGATCAGCTTCGCAGCGCCTTCTATACGTTGCAGAGGCATCTGGAATCCTGCCGCGCGCCCGATCTGTTCCACGAGGTCGTGTGGGGGTACGCTGTCATCACCCCCGACTGTATCCCCGATCTGCCGCAAGGCGACACCCAGATCGAACGCCGGCTCTGGCTCGACATGACCGGTTTTCCGGAACGTCTCGGCGAATTTATCAGCGGAGCTTTTGATCACTGGCGGGAACGCGGGCGGCAACACCGCCGTGGGCTGTTCAGGGAAGCGGGAAAACCCCTGAGCGCACCGCTCAGAGAGCGGTTGTTCCGGCTGCTGCGGCCCGATTTCGACTGCGTGGAAGGCCTCGGCGTCGAAGCACGACAAGCCAGCCAGGCGCTGGTCAGGCTCACGGAGGAACAGTACCGGGTGCTCGATTACGCTGCGGCCGAGTCTCGCCATATTCTGCTGGGAGCAGCGGGCACCGGCAAGACTCTGCTCGGGTTGGAACATGCGCGCAGGCAGACTCTGATGGGCCATCGCGTCCTGTTTCTCTGCTACAACCGGTTGTTGGCACGGCGACTTGAGGTTTGGCGCACCCGCATGGCGCTACCGGCGCTGGATATCTTCAACTATCACCAGTTGCTGGTGAAACTGGCGCAGGACGCCGGTCTTCAGGAAACCATCCCGGAGGACTGGAATACGTTCAATCAGTGGGTTTCCGACAACGCGCTGGATATTCTCGAATCCACGGGTGCCTTGGAGCGCTACGACTGCCTTGTGGTGGATGAAGCACAGGACTTGATGACGGCGGGTTTCATGGATGTACTGGATTTGCTGTTACGCAATGGTCTCGAAAAGGGTTTATGGCTGCTCTGCCTGGATCCTGCGCAAGCGATCTTCCGCCGGCAGTTTGACTCCGATGTCTTCAATCGCCTCAAGAGGCTGGGCCACCAACTGCAACTGACGATTAACTGCCGTAATACGCGGCCTATTGCGGCATATGTTATGGGGTTGTCCCGCAGCGGTAGCCTGCCGCAGTCCGGTGCCGATGGTCCGATGCCCGTCATCGAGTACTATCGGGATCAACGGGAGTACCTGTCGTGCCTGAAGAAATGCGTCAACACCATCCTGCATCCGCTCATCAAGGCTGGATTTCCGGGATCCCAAATTGTGTTACTGGCGGCGCGGCTCGACCTGTTGCCGGAACAGATACGCACCCCGGGGTTTTTTCTGAGGCCGGTCGTGGATTGTCGTGACCTCCCAGATCCCGGTAATGATGACCGTATTCGAGTCGGGACCGTGCAATCGTTCAAGGGCTTGGAAGCGCAGGCGGTGATTCTGACCGGCATTCAGAATCTGGATAACGATCTGGAAAGGGATTTGCTCTACGTGGGCGCCTCCCGCGCCATGTCCGTGCTTTGTATTCTGCTGCCGGTCGATGTGGATAAGCAGGTACAAGAGCGACTGCCACAAATCATGGACGGTCTGCGATCAAAATCCAGCGAAATATCGTCGCAAATACTGTAACGGAGTCTGTTGATTTCTTTCCGAAATACATACCCCGCAGCTTGCTGCGGGGTCGTTCATTTGACGGCTTGGCCTTGAGTTGTCCGGCTAACTTACCAGGCGCGCGGCGTGAAGCTTGGAGCATTTTGGATCGAGGCGGAATGCCCCGTTGCCCGGATGCTGAACAGCCCCCGGTTTTCCACCATGCGCTCGGCGCCCGCATCCGCCGTCAACCAAGCCACCGCCCCGTAGATCCGGTTCCGGGCATAGCGCGGAATCCACTGTTTTATCTGGCCGAGGCGCTCCACAAAGTCCTCGACATCCTGCGGTTTTAAGGTGGTCTTGACTTCGACCACCACGATGTCTTCGCCGTTGTGGGCGATGATATCGAATTCGTAATTCCCGCCATCGGCCCGTTTGCCTTTCAGTCGGGTGGTGGTGTCCACAATGGGGATGCCGCGTTGCGCCAGCAGTTCGACCAGATCGCCCTCGACCAGCGATTCCATCAATTTCCCCCATTGACTGGTGAACAGCTTTTCCAGTTGATTGAGTTTCCGGTCGGTCTCCCGAAACTTTCGGTCGGTCTCCTGAAATTTCCGGTCGGTGTCTTGGGATTGCTCCTTGAGGAGTCGCTCGGTCTCTTGGGACTGCTCCTTGAGCAACCGCTCGGTCTCTTGAAATCGCCGGTCGGCTTCCGCCCGGCCTTCCTGAAACTTGCGGTCGGTTTCCTGAAACAGGTTTAAGATGTTTTCGTAAGTCGTAGCCATGGTCGTTCCCTCCGGGCGCGATACTTAAAAGTATACGCCTGACCGCGTTGCGAACGCTCCGGATACCGCACCACTTCGTCCCGCGCCGCCAGCCAGGCCGGGGGGTCGTTCCCAATTCGGCCGCGCCGCACTGCTGAAGGACTTGGGTCCACGGATCGGCTTGGTAGTCGTCACGCAGATCGGCGTGAAGCGGGTTCGGCCCGGTGATCGAAGTCGGTAACGTGCAAGCGCCGCGCACTATAGGGATGACGATGCCCGATGTGAAATCGGGGTCCAGCGCGATGGCCCGATCCATTTCGTGGCGACAATACGGACTGCTCAAATAGTCCGTCGACAGCACCAGCAAATGCTTGTCGGCCTGATCCTGGGTGGCGTCCATCTGCCCGATCACCGCCTTGCCCACCTCGAACCGCTCCCGGTCGATCAACACCTCCGCGCCGCCCGCTTTCAGGCAAGGGACCAACCGTCCCCAGACCCAATCTCCCTGCCGATGGCAATAGCTGATAAAGGTTTTGGTCATTTTGGTTGCTTTCCCTACAGATTATTGAATATCAAGGATATCCCCACCCCCGCCAGCGCCGCCGCCGGTCCAGCCGCCGCAGCCCGTATTGCTCCGCCAGCCGCAGCGCCTGCCCGTACTCCTCCGCGCTCAGCGAACGGTCGAGCGGCGGTTCCTCGAACGCTTTATAGCAGGGGTGGTACTGGTCCATCAGGTTCAGATAGGTATCGGTTGAAATCTCCCGCGCCAGGAAGGCCAGCACGGTTTCCGTGTTCGCCAGATCGCCCGGCAGCACCAGATGGCGCACCAATAGCCCGCGCCGCGCCAGACCGTGCCCGTCCAGCGCCAGATCGCCGACCTGGCGGTGCATCTCCCGCACCACCGCCTGGTTGACCTCCCAGTAATTCCGGACATGCGAATAGCGGCGGGCGGTTTCCGAATCGCCGTACTTCATGTCCGGCATGTAGATGTCCACCACTCCGTCCAGCAGCGCCAGTGCTTCCGGGCTGTCGTAGCCGCCGGTGTTGTAGACCAGCGGCAAGCGCAGGCCCTGCCGGGCGGCGAGCAGGGTGGCCCGCAGGATCTGCGGCACCACATGACTCGGGGTGACCAGATTGATGTTGTGGCAGCCCTGGCGTTGCAGGTCGAGCATCATCCCGGCCAGCGTCTCCGGGGCCACTTCCCGGCCCTCGCCCTTCTGGCTGATTTCCCAGTTCTGGCAGAACACGCAGCGCAGGTTGCACCAGGTGAAGAAGATCGTCCCCGAGCCGGCCATGCCGCGCAGCGGGTCCTCCTCGCCGTGGTGCGGGCCGTAGCCGTGCACCACCGCCCGTTCGCCGGTGCGGCACACCACGCCATCCATCGTCCGCCGCCGGTTGACCCGGCAATAGCGGGCACACAGGTCGCAATCCTCCAGCCGGGCGTAAGCCTCGGCCGCCCGCCGCTCCAGTTCGCCGCTGTCCAGCAGGGCCAGATAGGCGGGCCAGATGGAGGAATAGGAATGGCCCACGTCGGGATCGGCGATCATCAGCTTGTTCTCGATAGGGTGGTGTTTGCAGGAGTCGGTCTGGCAATCAGGAAAGCGTTATGCCAGTCTTTGAACCTGATTTCAGCATAGCCAGTTCCCCCTGAAGAGGGAGGCCGACAGGACATTGAAGACATGTCGATCCATGATTCCACCGGCTCCCCGCCGGTCGCCACCCATCCGACCCGCCTGATCGCCTACAGCGTGGTGCTGGCCGCGCTGGCGGTGGCGCTGTCGCCCATCAGCATTCCCACCGGCATCGCCAAGCTGTCGCCCACCCAGCATTTCATCAACGTCATCGCCGGAGCGCTGGTCGGGCCGTGGTGGGGGCTGGCGGTGGCGCTGGTTACCTCCCTGGTTCGCAACGCCCTGGGACTGGGCACGCCGCTGGCTTTTCCCGGCAGCGTGTTCGGCGTGGTGCTGGCCGGACTGGCGTTCCAGTATACCCGCAACGTCTATCTCGCCGCCTTGGGCGAGGTGATCGGCACCGGACTGATCGGGGCCACCGTCGGCGCCTTGCTGGTCGCGCCGTGGCTGATGGGCAGGGACATCGCCCTGAGCGTGCTGATCCTGCCGTTCCTGCTGTCCTCGGCGGCCGGCGCGGCGCTGGGCATCGTCGGCCTGCGGGTGTTGCAACGGCTCGGCTATCTGCGCTGAGCGATGGCGGCCGAACCGCTGATCGCCTGCCGGGGCGTCTCCTACCGCTATCCGGCCGCCGCCGCGCCGGTCCTCCGGGATCTGGATTTCACCGTCGAAACCGGCGAGTTCGTGCTGCTGGCCGGGGCGAGCGGCTCGGGCAAGTCCACCCTGTGCCGGCTGTTGAACGGCCTGATCCCCCATCTGCACGGCGGCGATCTCCGGGGCGACCTGACCGTCGCCGGCGCCGATCCGCGCCGGACCCCGCCGCACCGGCTGAGCCGGACGGTCGGCCTGCTGCTGCAACGGCCCGAGGCCCAGTGCCTGGCCACCACGGTCGCCCGCGATCTCGCCTTCGGTCCCGCCTGCCAGGGACTGGACCGCGCCTCCATCGCCCGACGGGTACGCGAAGTGGTGGAGGACCTGGACATCGCCCATCTGCTGGACCGCGCCCCGCATCACCTGTCCTGCGGCGAGCAGCAGCGGGTGGCGCTGGCCGGGGTGCTGGCGCTGGAGCCGAAACTGCTGGCGCTGGACGAACCGTTCGCCTTTCTCGACGCGGCGGGCGCCGGGCGGTTGCGGCAGACGCTCAGCCGTCTCCATGCCGCCGGCATCACCCTGATCGTGGCCGAACATCGTCTGGAGGAGTTGAGCGACCTGGCCAGCCGGCTGCTGGTATTGCATCGGGGCCGGCTGGTGGCCGATGGCCCGCCGGGCGAGGTGCTGGCCGGTCCGGTCGCCGCCTGGGGACTGGAGCCACCGGGACCCTTCCCGGCATCGCCACCGCCTTCGCCGGTGCCCGGCACCGGGGAACCGGTGGTGGAGTGGGACGGGATCTGGTGCGAACGCGACGGCCGGCCGGTGCTGCGCGAGGCCAGCTTCAGCAGCCGGGCCGGCGAGATCGTCGCCCTGCTGGGTGCGAATGGCGCCGGCAAGAGCACCCTGCTGCGGCATGGCAACGGGCTGCTGCGGAGCCAGCGCGGTGTGGTGCGGGTGCTCGGGCGACCGGTCGGTCGGCGGCCGGTGGCGGAACTGGCGCGCGAGGTAGGACTGGTGATGCAGCAGCCGGCCCACATGCTGTTCGCCCCGACCGTGCGCGCCGAACTGGCCGCCGGACCGCGTGCCCTGAAGCGGCACGATCCCGACTGGTGCGCGCGCCTGAGCGCCCATTTCGGACTCGACCCCCTGCTCGACCGCTCTCCTCAGACCCTCAGCGCCGGCGAACAGCGGCGGGTGGCGATCGCGGCGATGCTGGCATCCCGGCCGCGGGCGCTGCTGCTGGACGAACCCACCGCCGGGCAGGACGCCGCCGCCCGCGCCGGTCTGCGAGCCCTGCTCGGGCAATGCGCCGCCGAGGGGCTGGCGATCGCGGTGGCGACGCACGATCCCCGCTGGGCCTGGCCACTCTGCCACCGCTGGGCGGTGCTGGCCGACGGCCGGATCGCCGCCGATGCCGATCCCGCAACGGCGCTGGCGCGGCGGGAGGTGCTGGATCAGGCCTGCCGGCATCCCCCGGCGATGGCCTGCTGATGGACGATTTCAACCCCCCCACCCCAACCCTTCCACACAAGGGGGGAGGGAGCCAGCGGCGCTTCGATCCCCGCGCCAGACTGATCGTTTATCTGCTGGGCTGCGGGTTGATCCTGCTGGCGACCCGGCCGCTGGATCTCCTGCCGCTGGCTGCCGCGCCGTTGCTGGGCATCGCGCTCGGGCATCACTGGGGCGAGTGGTGGCGGGTGCTGCGGCTGTTGTGGCCGACCCTGGTGCTGTTCGCGGTCGTCGTCGGTTTTGGCAGCGGTCTGGAAGCCGCCGTCGGGGCGGTGCTGCGCCTGCTGGCCCTGGTCACCGCCGGCGTGCTGTTCTTCGCCCTGACCCCACCGGAGGAGTTGGGCGAGTCGCTGCTGGCCGGCGGTCTGTCGCCCCAGGCGGTGTTCCTGCTGGAAGGAACCCTGCGTTTCGCGCCGACCATGGCGATGCTGGCGCGCGAGGTGCGCGAAGCGCAGGAAAGCCGCGGCATCCGCCTGGACGGGATTTATCTGCTGCGCAATGGCGCCGCCCTGCTGGGACCGCTGCTGGCCAGCGTGATGCGCTTCGCCGACGATCTGGCCGAAGGACTGGAGACGCGGGGCTTCGGCGGGCCGACCCGCACCCCGCTGGTGGAGTATCGGTTCCGGGGGCGAGACTGGGCGCTGGTGCTGGGGATGCTGGCTGCGACGGTGGGGTTGGGGGCGATGTTATGATGGTGGCGGATTATTGAGAGAGTCGCCCCATGACCCAGCCCCGCATCATCGATACCGCTCTGCTCGACGAAGTGAGCGCCGAGGCCCGGACCAGTCCCCGGCGACGCCGGAACCGCAATTTCCACCCGGACGACCACGCGGTCTGCCAGCGCTTGCTGAACGCCGTCGAGCCGGATTCCTACATCCCGCCCCACCGCCACAACGACCCGGCCAAGAGCGAAAGCATCATCGTGCTGCGCGGCCGGCTCGGCGCGGTGTTCTTCGACGACCGGGGCGCGGTCGCGGAACGCGTCGTCCTCGAACCGGG
>JAVMKJ010000189.1:9587-11949 GCA_031732855.1 Candidatus Competibacter sp. | reverse complement strand
CGGGCCGCCGCCCAGTCCGGCAGCGGGCCAAACCGGCGGGCCAGCAGGAGCTTCAAGTCCTCGATTTTGCCCTCGATTTTGCCCTTGGCTTCGCCTTCGGCTTTGCCCTTGGCTTCGCCTTCGGCTTTGCCCTTGGCTTCGCCTTCGGCTTTGCCCTTGGCTTCGCCCTCGGCTTTGCCCTTGGCGAAAATTTCCTGATAGGCGCGGGTTTGTTCCAGCGGCGTGAGTTCACTTAACATGGTTCGCAATTCCTCGGTCGTCAAAGCGGGAAATCGTTCGAATAACCAGCATTCCAGCATCCGCTCCAGGGTGGCGCGCACCGGCCCGGCCAGCGGCGCGGTCCGAATCGCCCGCCAGGCCGTCGGGACGGCGGCCAGCAGGTCTTCGGGGTCGCGCAGGATCAGCGGCAGGAAGACCGCCACGAACGGATTGTCCGGTTCCCGCGCCCGCCAGGCCGGCAGTACCTCGTCCAGATACGCCACCGTAATCCCGGCGTTCGCCGCCACCGGGGGCGTGCCGGTATCGTCGCTTTTGCGCAGAAACAGCAGGGCGCCGCGCACGTCCCGTTTCGGGTGCTGTTCGCCGTATAGGCCGATTTTGGCCAGCAGGTTGTACCAGGCGCTCGGCAGGACCTGGCCCTGGAATTCGACCACGTACACCGGTCCGTCGTGGCCCTCGGGTTCGTAAATCCCGTCCAATCGCCGCTCGATGCCCTTGAGCGTCAGCGAAATAAAGCGATAGGCGCCCGGCAAGGTCAACCCCCCGGTCAGCACCCGGAACGCCTCCGTTCCCGTCGCCAGAAATTCGTACAGGGAGGGATCGGTTTTCATGCGCCGCGGGTTTCTTCCAGGGGAGTCAGTACGTGCGGCATGGTCGTGATTTCCTCGTGGGTTTGGCCTTTATGGCGCTCCCCCGAGACCCCGCCGGCCATTCCAGCCCGCCCGTCGGGAACCGGAACGCCTCCGGGCTGGACCCGAGTTCTCGCACGGCTGCCAAAATCCCTAAAACTCCCAGCGCAGTTGCGCGGTGATCGCATTCTGCCGCACGTCGTAATCGAGCAGAGTGCGGTACTGGATCAGGAAGGCCGGGCCTTTGTTGAACCGCGCCGAGAGTCCCAGTCCCAGTTCGAAGTAATTCTGGTCGAGCGGGTCGGTCAGCAGGTAGAACAAGTTGTCGGGGCCGGTCGCGCCCTCGACGAACTGGCCGGCGACGAGCGGAGTGTTGTCCTTGAATTCGTGCAGCCAGCTCAATTCCGCCTGCGGTTGCAACACGCCCCACGGCTGTTCGATGAGATAGTTGACCCGCCCGCCGACCCTGGAAACCAGCGATTGCAGGTTCTGCTCGTCGATGGCCACGGCCCAGGCCGAGCCGGGACCGCTGGCGCCGGCATGTTCCCGATAGGAATCCACTTGCAGGTCCAGATAGCTCAGGCGAACCTCGGGGCCGAACGTCCATTGGCCGCGGCTGAATTGATAGCCGGCGCCCAGATCGACGAAGAATTGCTGGCCGCCATATTGACTGCCGAACCGCTGCCGCACGTCGGAATTCGGCAACTGGTAGACCACGTTCCGTTGCTGGTCGTAATCGTTCCAGCCGTAGTCGATCATGCCGTCGATATAAAAGCTGTCGGTGTGGAAATAGGTACCGTACAGCGTCAGGCTGTAGCCGTGGGTGTCCAGGTAACCGCCGTTGCCGTCGATGCTGTTGTCGTTCGTCACGTACGACAAGGCGGAACCCAGGGCGAGTTGGTCGGTGAACCGGTAATCGACGCCCACCGTCAGCGCGAAGGTCTTGAAATCGAATCCGGCCTGGTTGACGGTACCGTCGCTGTTCCCCAGGTTCACGGTACCGCTGGCGAAGATCCCGAACGGACCGAAGTCGTTTTTCACCTCGGCGCTGGGGCCGCCGCCGCCCACGCTGGCCAGCAGGTGGCGCAAGTCCTGACCGGAGAGGCTCCATCCGCCGCGCTGGATATTCCCCCGGTCGATTTTCAGGCGGTCCAGATCGACGCCCGAGACCCCGCTGCGCAGGGCGGACAGGCGGGAGCGGACGTTCAGCATCTGGGTCTGGACGTTGGTTTGCGAAATCCTGGGCGCGGTGCCGGCGGCGCCCGGGGTGATCTGGTCCAGCGCTGGACCAACCGCGGGGTCGCTGCTGCTGGCGGCGCCGACCAGCGCGTTGCAATCCCGCAAAAAGTCGGCGCTGCCCGCCCCGTTGCCGCAGAGCCCGCCGATGGTGCCCCCGACCGCCGCGGCGTTAGGCGTGTTGGCGGCGTCCTCCAGCAATTGCTGGGGGTCTTTTTTACTGGGGGTGACGGTGACGGCGACGGTGGCGGAAGCGGTCTGGCCGGCGGCGTCCCGGA
>JAVMKJ010000189.1:0-9487 GCA_031732855.1 Candidatus Competibacter sp. | reverse complement strand
CGGAAGCGGTCTGGCCGGTCGCGTCCCGGATGGTGTAGCCGAAGCTGTCGGGGCCGGAGTAGCCGGGGGCGGGGGTGTAGGTGACGGTGCGGCCGTCGGTGGTGGCGGTGCCGTGGGCCGGGGAAGTGACCGACACCACGGTCAGCGGCGGGGTGCCGCCGGAGTCGTTGGCCAGCACGTTGATGGTGACCGGGGTTCCCGCCTTCGTGGTGGCGCTGTCGTCGACGGCGGTCGGCCCGGTCGGGGTCGACGGGGTGACGGTGACGGCGACGGTGGCGGAAGCGGTCTGGCCGGTCGCGTCCCGGATGGTGTAGCCGAAGCTGTCGGGGCCAATATAGCCGGCGGTCGGGGTGTACAGGATCGCGTTGCCGCTGATCGTGGCGGTGCCATGACTGGGAGCGCCCACCCCGGTCACGGTCAGGCCGGTGCCGGAATCGTTGGCCAGCACGTTGATGGTGACCGGGGTTCCGGGCGTCGTGACGGCGGTGTCGTTCGCGGCTCGGGGCGTGACCGTCACCGTCACCGTGGCGGAAGCGGTTTGGCCGACGGCGTCGCGCGCCGTATAACCGAAGCTGTCGGGGCCGGAATAGCCAGCGGCGGGAGTGTAAAGAATCGTGCCGCCGTTGTTGGCGGCGGTGCCGTGAGCGGGGGAGCCGACCGCGCTGATGCTCAACGGCGGCACGCCCCCGGAATCGTTGGCCAGCACGGCGATGGCGACCGGCGTTCCGGCCTGGGTGGTGGCGCTGTCGGGGACGACGATCAGGGGCGGCGGCGGTGCCCCCACGCCGGTCAGACCCGCCGCGAGCGTTCCGCCCGGCGCCGGTTCGCCGGGCGGCGGCGGCGGCAGATCGATCTGCGACCAGACGACGCTCAGCGTTCCCGCGTAGTTACCGGAACTGGTCGGCGCGAAAGTGACCTGGATGGCGCAGGACGCGCCCGGAGCCAGCCGTCCGGGGCAACCGCTGGCCGCCGAGAAAGGAGAAGCGGCCTGAACGGCGCCGAGGTCGATGTCGGCCAGCAAACCGTTTTGCACGGTGAAGGTCGTCGTCCTGCTGCTACCGGCCGCCACGGAGCCAAAGTCGTGGCTGGCGGGCGTCAGGGTGACGGACGACACGGCTTGCGCCCTCGGTTGACGATCCCAGTCCGGCAGGAACGCCAACAACAGACCGACGCAAGCCAGCGCGGCCGCTCGAACCCGGAATCCGGGGTGATTCAATGACTGAGTCTTCATGATTTATGGTGCGATCCTGATCCAAATTTGGCCCAAGGGTTGCCGTTTGCGGCAACCTCCCCCGATCGATCAAAATGTCATGGCGACGGGCTGCTTTCCCCGATCAGGGTGAACGCCGCCCAAAAGATCGGATGCGCCCGGTTCGGCTGGTCCAGCAGCGCCAGTTGCGCCCGGCGCAGCGCTTCCGCCCGCCCGCTGGCGGGGGCCTTCCGGAATGCCTCGAAGGTCTGGGTAGTCAGGAACACGGTGGGCTCCGAGACCACGCTCCAGTGGGACGCCAGCAGCGCCCGGCTGCCGGCGTAGAAGAACGCCGTGGCCAGGCCGGACAGTCCCTCGCCGCGCAGGCCGCCGCCCGCTCCCGCGGTATTGCAGGCCGACAGCAGCACCCATTCCGCGTCCAGTTTGAGACTGGCGATGGCGCTGGCGCTCAACAGCCCGTTGTCCCCGGCCTTGTCGCCCTCCCGCGGGGTCAGGACCAGCGCCGGTTCCGTCAGGCAGTCCAGTTCTCCGGCCAGCAGCGCGTGGGTGGCGAAGGTGACGATGCGGTAATTCCCCAGGGGGGTGGCCTCCACGGCGGGAACGGTGGCCTGTCGGCCCAGCACCACCCGGTCCGGCGCGGCGCCCAGGGTGCGGGCCAGCGCGCGCAGTTCGGTCGCCGTCTCCGGCAGCGCCGGCAGGCGGCCGACGTCGGCGGCGGTGATCCGGCAACCCTGCGCGACCGGCGTGCTTGCCCCGCCGGCCGGCGCCGCGCGCGGCGGCGAAAGCACGGGATCGCCGAACCCGACGAACGGCAGGCGGGCCTGCGAGGCCCCGGCTATCTGGCGGAATTGCTCCAGGGCGACCACCGACGGCAACAGGCTGAGCGCCATGTCCCGCACCAGCCAGGCCGCCCCCCGGTAATCCCGGGGATCCGCCGGCGGCCGGCGGACCAGCAGCGCCGGCGGCAGGCTGAGCAGCGCCCCGGCCGGCACCACGATCAAGTGCCCGACGCCGGCCAGGGCCGGGTCCAGCGGCCCCAGCAGTTGCTGGTACAGTTCGTGCGCGAGGCTCAGATCGAATTCGGGAAGCTGTCCGGAACTGCCGTCCACTCCGAGCCGCAGCCGCTCCACCCGGGCGGTCAGTTGCCCGGCCGGCAGGTTGGCGGCGGCGGCGCGCAGGGTGCCGTCGGCTCTGACCAGGAAGACCCAGGTCGCTTTCTGGCCGGGCAGCACCCGCAGCAGGGCCTCGTTCCGCCGCAACAGCTTCCCGACTCCCGCCGCGTGCAGCGGGGTGGGGGTGACGAGGCGGCCGTAACGGGGGAACCGCGCCAGCAGGCGTTCCTCCTGCCGCTGGTACTCCTCCGAGGCCGCGCGCAGCCGGCCCTTGAGCGCGTCTTCCCGGGCGCCGCTCCGCGCCTGGAACGGCTTGCTCTGTTCCAGCCCCAGCTCGTATTGGGCGTCCTGCCGGGCTTTCAGCGCGTCCTGCAGCGCCCGCGCGGTTTCCCGCACCGCCGGGTCCTTTTCGGCGAGGCGCGCGGCCGTCTGGGTCACGGCGCGCCCCGCCGCCGGGCTCTGGCCCAACTGCGAGACCACGAACGCCTCGTCGAACAGCGCGTCGCTCCCGGCCGGGTCGGCGCCGGCCAGTTCGAACAGCAGTTCGAGGTAGCCGTCGAAATCCTCCGCCCGCAGTTGCGCCAGGGTCGCCCGGTCGTTCAGCAGCATGTCCCGCGCCTGGCGCCAGAGATCCAGCGCGCGCCGGGGTTGTCCCGCCTCGCGTTCGATGGCGGCCAGGAGCATCAGCGACTCGGCCAGGGCCCGCCCTTCGCCAAACAGGGCGCGGTTCAACTCGATCGCCGTCCGGGCCCGGGCACGCGCCGGTTCGAATTCCTGACGGCGGCGATGGACGTCCGCCAGGCGTTCGTGGCTTTTGCCCACCCAGTGGTAATCGCCGCCGCGCACGGCGTCGAAGATCTTGAGCGCTTGCGCGTAGGCGGCCTCGGCCTCGCCGAACTGGCCCAGTTCCACGTAGACGTCGCCGACCCCGATCAGGGAATGGGCGATGCGCGGGTTCGTCGCTCCTTGCCGGGACTGCGCCGCCAGCCGCTGGCTCAGTTCCCAGGATTGGCGCGCGTCCTGCTCGGCCCGCGCCCGGTCGCCCCGACTCAGCTCGTGCCAGGCCCGGTAGACCAGAAACTCCGGCAGGTCGGCAGGGTTGGACGAGGCTCGAACCAGGGGCTCGCCACGCTCGAACATGGCCTGGGCGGCGCCGGGTTGCAGGCGGCTGAGTTCGCGGGCGATCCGTCCGACCAGATAGCCGCCGTCGGCGTTGTTCGTCCCCTTGAGGCGGTCGTGAATTTCCAGCGCGCGCTGGGCCAGTTCGAGCGCGCGCTGGTGATTTTTCGCGGAGTTGTACAGCGTGCTCAACTCGTCCAGCGCGGCGAACCGCCCCATGTCTTCCAGACCGATCAGACGGCCTCCGGGGGCCACGGCCTGTTCGGCGAGCGCGATCAGTTGCGATTGCGTGCCGGGCAGCTTGGCCTGCGCGCCCTGCTGCGAACCGAGGATGAAGCCTTCGAACAGCGGCGCCAGATGCGCCGGACCCCAGAGCACGAAGGCCCGTCGGTCGACTTCGGCCACGATCAGAAGGTAGGGAAATCCGCCGTTGTGGCTGATGCAGCGGCGCAAGGTGGCCGGTTGGTCGCTCAGAATCCGGGTGGGTTCCGGCTTGCCGCATTCCGCCTCGGCTTCGATGCCGCCGGCCAGATCGCTGTCGGTGACGAAGGTCTGTTGCCAGTCCGCCGTTCGGCGCGGCGGGTTCCCGCGCCAGACCAGGCCGGCGGGGCGCTCCCAGCCCGGACAGCGAATCTCGAACTGTTCGAGGCTCTGCTTTCCGCCGGCCTTGTGGAATTCGCAGGCGACGTCGCCCAGCGCCCTGGCGTTTTCGGGCAGGCCGATCCGGGCGCCCACCGGCAGTTCCTCGGCCGTCGGCTCGGAACGCTGGTCCGTGGCGCACCCCCCAAGCGCCAGCATTCCCGCCAGAAGTAACGCCATGCCGTACCGACGCACATCGTGAGACATAGCCCTCTCCTCAATCAGGTCCTTATTAGTACACATTTCCCATTGCCCCATTCTGAAAAACGTAAAGCCGGGCTGCTTATGCGGCCCTCACGTGGGCCACCGTCGGCAGTCCGGCCATCCTCGTTCGCAAGGACCCGCGACTTTCCGTCCCAACCTCGCGGCTGGTTTGGCTTTTGGGTGTTTTTGATCGATAAATCTCTATAGCGTACGAAAATAGACAAGTCAACGTGGCTGGACGGATATTTATTAAATTATTAATTTATATAATAAAATAATATAAATAATCACATTGTGGAGTCGGAGAAGGCTATCGGACTGGAATCGATCCAGGTTTTGAGTGCTAAAATGAAAGCCGATATTCGGGGGGCAAACTACTCGGAAAATACCCATTCTGGAATGACGATTCCATGGAAAACATGATGATTGGGTGGAATGCGCGTGGAATGTTCGGCGGCATAAGGATTTGAGAAAATCCGGTCGCCGGGGGAGATCGAATTCATGCTGGCGCTCCTGGCGTGCGCTTTTAAGGGGAAGGGGAGGGCGCTGTCGATGGAGGTTGTTGAGGCGGTCTTTCGACACAAGGCGGGTTGTTAAATGGAAACTTCTCTCAGAATCACGTATACCTATGACTTTCAGGGCAGCGTCACCAAGACTTTCGACCTGCTCCTCGACCGAAAGACGCTTGCCCTCACGACCCCGCATCCCGCGCATCCGCCAGCCTGGACGCTGCTCGGGCGGAGCCGGTGCGCGAACTGCTCGCTCGACGCGGACCGCCATCCGTTCTGTCCGGTGGCGCTGAACTTCGCCGAGATCGCCGGGCACTTCGCCAATACGGTGTCGTACGAAAAGGTGCGCGTCGTCGTCGTCACCGAGGAGCGAACCTACTCGAAGGACACCACGCTCCAGCAGGGCCTGGCCTCGCTGCTCGGCATTGTCATGACCACCAGCGGTTGTCCGGTCATGGAAGCGCTCAAGCCCATGGTGCGGTTCCATCTTCCCTTCGCGACTCTGACCGAGACGACCTATCGGATGGTGTCGATGTGCCTGGTGGCTCAGTACCTGCGCCACGGCGAGAGCCAGCCCTTCGAGTTCGCGCTCGATGACCTGAAGAAGATCTACCGGGAAGTCGCCATCGCGAACCGGGATTTCGCGCGGCGCCTGCGCGACGCCTCGCGAGAGGATGCGAACATCAATGCGCTGGTGGGACTCGACTGCTTCGCCACCATGGTGCCTCTGATCGCCGTCAATACGCTGGAGGAAATCAGGCAGTATTTCTCGGCCTTCACGAAGCCGTCTTAGAGGCTTTATAACAACTAACCGACTGATTTATAAAAATTAGCAGGATACGCTTCGCCGAATGGCGTTCCAGGCGGCGCAAGCTTTTGAACGCGATGGCCCGTATCGTCGCCCTCGTTCTTGTTGGCCAGGCTACATCGGCGCCGAAGCTCCCAAGGACGTGTTGATTTGGCAAGATCCGGTGCCTGCGGTCGATCATCCGTTGATCGACGCGAACGACATCGCGGCGCTCAAGGCCAAGATTCTCGCTTCCGGCTTGACCCCCTCCGAACTGGTGAGAACCGCCTGGGCGTCGGCGGCTTCCTTCTGTGGCTCCGACCTGCGCGGCGGCGCGAACGGCGCGCAATCCGGCGGGAAGAAAGTGTCGCTCGCCGACGTGATCGTGTTGGGCGGAGCGGCGGCCATCGAGCAGGCCGCGAAGCAGGGCGGATATGAGGTCAAAGTTCCCTTCGCGCCAGGACGCGCGGATGCGTCGCAGGAACAGACCGATGCGGCTTGGTTTGCCGCGCTCGAACCGACCGCCGACGGTTTCCGCAACTACTTCGGCGCCAATAACCCACGCTCGCCAGCGGAAATGCTGGTCGATCGGGCCAGCCTGCTGAATCTGACCGTTCCCGAAATGACCGTTCTGGTGGGCGGGATGCGCGCCTTGAACGCGAACACGGGCCAGTCCGCGCAGGGCGTGTTCACCGACCGGCCCGGCACGCTGAGCAACGACTTCTTCATGAATCTGCTCGACATGTCGACGCAGTGGTCCAAGTCGGCCAAGACCGAGGGCCTTTACGAAGGTCGCGACCGCAAGACGGGCAACGTCAAGTGGACGGCTACCCCCGTCGATCTGGTGTTTGGTTCGAACTCCGAGCTGCGCGCGGTCGCGGAATTTTATGCGGCCAACGACGCACGCGAGAAGTTCGTGCAGGACTTTGTGGCGGCTTGGACGAAGGTGATGAACCTCGACCGGTTTGACCTGTGATGCTGGCGGAATAAGGCGCTCGAACGCCGCTGAAAGTCGGCTCGATTCGGGTGCCGATGCCTTCGGACAAAAGGACCGCCCAATCGGGTGGTCCTTTTTCGTTTGGCGGCGCTGGCCCAGTCCGCACGCCCCATCATTTCTCGCGCGATGCCGACCGCAACCCGCTGGAATATTTATGTATAATCGCCCAAGAGGTGCGCCATGAAACTCCGCGAAATCCTGACTGATATTCATGCCTTAGAAGAAGAACTGCTCGCGTTCGAGCGTAAGTATGGTGTCCGTTCCGAGACGTTTTACCCGGCCTATATGAGCGGTGAGGAGCCGGAAAATGATAGCTGGGTGTTGGACTTTGGCGAATGGGCGAGCGTTTACAGCACTTGGTTATCCCGACAAGCTGAGTATCGCAACGAAGTTCAGCGCCTTCAACACAATGCTCCAAGCCTTGTTGGTTTAATCCAGGCGGCTGCATGAGTGAACATTTCCGCACGCCGGAAGACTACGAATTATTCTTGTATACGCTTGCTGACCGCTTTTCGTCCGTGCGCCGCTCAACAATGACACTCATTCGACGTGGTACATCGCTGGCGCGGGTCGCAGGCGAGATTTTCTTTGACCAGAGTATCCGGCTGGTAGTACGCGAACGGATCATATATGACCGGCTGCCAATAACCGTTGATTGGTATGGTTACGAAGTCTGGCGGCACGAAGAGAAACTGTACTGGTATGATTCGCAGCCGCACCCTGACGACCCACTTCTTCAAAGTACTCATCCTCACCACAAGCATATTCCACCAGACATCAAGCACAACCGCATCCCAGCGCCCGAAATGAGTTTCGCGCAACCCAACCTGCTGAAACTGATACCTGAGATTGAATCGCTTCTACAACAACCAAAGGTGGTGGAGGGTGAATGATCGATTTATGGCGGATAGGCGGAACCACATAATCACTTGTTAGGGAGCAAGTTTATGCGTCTGCTTGAGTTCTTGAAAACTCGATCCTACGAAACCTCTAAGCAGGAGGAGTTGCTGTATGAATTTGTCGCAACAGAATTGGAATCGGGTTCGCTCAGCAAAGGCCTTTGGACAAAGGCTCTCGCAGAAACCGGGTTTGATAATGCCCGCGCGCGAGCGCTTTACGTCAAAATGCGCGTCGCATCTTTACAGGTGGAATTGCGAGAAATTGCTCCACACCTCAAGCAAATCGACGAGGCACGATCCAGACTAACCAAATTGCTTGAACAAGGATGTAGCCAGGAGGCAATCGACTATCTTGGAAACCCAATTCTTGCCGCGACTTACGTGCGCAAGTACAGTGTTTCAATGGAGAAGATCAACAAAGCAATAAGCATCGGGGCAATTAGAGGCTGTCTGGTAGATGGCTATTTGTGGGTTCAAGATCGTGCCTTATAGGCGCAACGGGTTGCACCCTAACCCTGCGTTCGAAAGAGGAATCATTATGGATTTTCCAATTGACGTTATTAGGCTACAAAAAAATGGACAAAAATGAGCAAAAAAAAATGGCTGGACTGGGTGCTTTTAACAAGCATACCCATTCGTCGTTATGCTCCAAATGGGTCACCTATTGGGATAGCTTCCGCCTGTTTGCTTAACTACCAAGATCGACGGTTTGTTCTAACAGTCTCTCATGCTGTAAAGCTTGGCTCAAACGATTGGGCAATTGAATTAGATTTCCACCCAGAGAAAGGTACAGAAATTTACCGTCCCTCAACGTTCTTGTATCTCAATGAGATGAAAAGAACTACAGGAGAAATAACAGAAATTGATTATTGTTACGCAGAAATTCCAACGGATCTTAATCCTGTCTGGCAACACTTAACTCCTCGCGGCCCTCAATCAGACAAAAAATCACGCCATATCTTCAGTGGAAAAGATATAGCGGAGCCACAAGATAGTGAAATATACGCTTTTTCGGGTCAGGTTTATCCCGAAAGACACGGTACCCATACGTTGGTAACTCAACCAACTGTATATCCTGGGCTGAGATATACAACAAGTGAAGGACCATTCCATGAATTTAAGCTTCCTGTGCCACACCCCGGACACGATTCATTTAAAGGGTGCAGTGGCGCTCCCATTGTTGATACAAATCATAGAGTAGTAGCGTTAGTTGTAAATGGTGACATATCGAAAAACACAATCTACGGTATTTCTCTAGCTCGTTATAAATTCACACTAGACTTTTATTGTCGAGAACTTAGAAAAGCCTAACGAGCGCATCAGCCGGCGCAAAAAGCAGAGCGAGGTACGAGCGACGCTTTTTGCGCCGGCTGATGCGTAGCGTTAGCGACAGCGTAACCCGCCAAACTTGGCGCTAGTGGTGTGCTATTGACTGTTGTGGGTGATGCAAGAAACAATCTAAAATTAAGCGAGTTACAACTAAACAACATGGGGATTTTTATATGACAAAACTTCTTGAAAAAGCTTTTAATGAAATTTCTAAATTGACCGAACCACAGCAAGATTCTTTTGCGCGTTGGTTACTAGACGAAATTGCATCCGAACAGCGTTGGGATAAAGCATTTAGCAATTCCCAAGATTTATTAAGTCAACTAGCTAAAGAAGCATTAGCAGAACATAGGGCAGGTAAAACCAAGTTACTTGATCCTGACAATTTATGATTTCTCACACTACGCAGAGTTTTCGTAAGGCTCTTGTAAAACTACCTGATTCTGTAAGGGCGCAAGCGAGGATTGCCTATAGGCATTTTATAACTGACCCTTACTATCCCAGTTTACAGTTCAAACGGGTTCACGAAACCGACCCTATATATTCAGCCAGAATCAATATCGATTATCGTGCTGTAGGTATCATGAATAACAATGAAATTATTTGGTTTTGGATAGGCCCACACACTAGACATGTTCCTTTATAGTTTTTCTTAACCTACTGAACAACATAGTCATTTTTG
>JAVMKJ010000188.1:0-12170 GCA_031732855.1 Candidatus Competibacter sp. | reverse complement strand
GCTTCGATTTTATTCTATCCGCACTAAAAAAGTAAATTCTATTGGTAATTGGTATGAGTAGGCAAGCAATACTTCCAGGAATCGATAGCGTTCCGTTATCTGAGGAGGAAGCAGGAATGCAACGTGTGACGGCAGCGGCGGTTTACAGTGTCCACCTGTCCTCCGCTCCACGAACTACGAGCATGGGTTGAATAGACCGTCAGCGCTGAGGTGTGGATCAGCCGGGGCGAGTAGACAGGGAATCCCCTCCTTGACAAGGAAGGGTGGCGCGAAGCGCCGGGGCGGTTGGTTTACCCGCTCACGGCGTCGTCTTGGCCGGAGCGCCGCCCCAGGGCATGATCGGGACCGCCGTGATCGAGTTCTTCGGCGAGCCCTCGATCAGCTTGTCGCTGTAAACCAGATACACCAGGGTGTTGCGCGGCTGATCGAGGAAGCGCGCCACCCGCATCTTCTTGAACAGCAGGGAGCGGCGTTCGGTAAACACCTCCTCGCCGTCCTTGAATTTTTCCTTGATGCTGATCGGCCCCACCTGCCGGCAGGCGATGGAGGCATCGGAAGTGTCTTCGGCCAGCCCCAGCCCGCCCTTGACGCCGCCGGTCTGGGAGCGGCTGACGTAACAGGTCACACCGGCGATCTTGGGGTCGTCGAAAGCTTCGATCACGATCTTGTGGTTCGGCCCCAGCCACTGAAACGCGGTATCGACGCTGCCGATTTCCTGAGCGGGAGCCGCCACGGCCAACATTCCCAGCGCACCACCGATCAACCCGCCATAAACGAATCGATTCATTAATTCAGTCTCCTCGTCGATTGAGAACACGGTTGGCGAGAAATAACCGTTCGGTTCCCCCCTTTGTAAAAGGGGGGCGAGGGGGGATTTCCATAGGTTTCCTATCCGAACTGTGGAACCACCGTCTCAAACCACCCCGGCGCTTCGCGCCACCCCTCCTTGGCCAAGGAGGGGAAATTCCACAACTGACACGGGAGATCCATAACCCGCCGAACACGCTCACGAATACCCCCGCCAGTGCTCCGGCTGCGGATCGCGGCAACCGTGCGCCAGATGCTGGTAGCGGTTGATGAACACTTCCTGCCGGGTGATCTCGCAGTCCTGGGTGATAGCCAGGTTTTCCCGCTGGGTTTCCTCGGTGTAGTGGAACAACGCCCGCTTCAGCTTGCACAACAGGGTATTGTCGAGGTTGAAGCCGAGTTCGCCCAAGGCGTGCTCGATGCATTGCAAGGTGACCTGCCGCAGGTCGTAGACCACTTCCAGATCGAAGGGCGACAGTCGCCGGACGGTCAGAATACCCGCCACGCCGCTCAGCCATAGCGCCGCCGCGCGGGTCTGATCCGGGTCGGGATGAAAACGGCAGAACTGAATGATGCGGTGCTTGCGCACTTCTTCCGGGTCAGCGTGCATGACGGGGTCCTCCACGGCTGCCGAATCACGGGGATCGATCATTTTTATAACAAACTCACAACCACTGTAGGCGCTGGCGGCCAGCCTTTCAATCCGGCCAGCGGCCCGCGCTGGTCCGGTTCAGACCGGCGGCATCGCGGTGATCGCTCGCCTCGACGAAACCGCGTTCCCGCAGCAGCGCCGACACGGCTTCGCCCTGATCGTAGCCGTGCTCCAGCAACAGCCATCCGCTCGATTTCAGATGATCCGGCGCCTGGAGAACGATGGCCCGCAGAGCATCCAGCCCATCCTCGCCCGCCACCAGCGCCGCCGGCGGCTCGAAGCGCAATTCGCCCCGGCGCCAGCAGGAATCGGCGACGGCGACGTAGGGCGGATTGGCGGCGATCAGATCGAAGCGCTCGCCGGCCAGCGGCGCGCACCAGTCGCCCTGGCGGAATTCCACGTTGGCGATGCCCAGGCGCCGGGCGTTGCGCCGGGCCACCGTCAGCGCCGCCGGATCGCGGTCGGTGGCGACGATCCGCGCCCGCGGCCGCTCGCTCGCCAGCGCCAGAGCGATGGCCCCGCTGCCGGTACCGAGATCGGCCACCGCGACCGGCCGGTCTGCCGGCAGCCGATCCAGCGCCAGTTCCACCAGCAACTCGGTCTCCGGGCGGGGAATCAGGGTATCGGCGGTCACTTCCAGTTCCAGCGACCAGAACTCGCGCCGGCCGAGGATGTAGGCCACCGGCTCGCCGGTCCGGCGGCGATCCAGCCAGGCGGCGAAGCGGGCGCTCCGTTCCGGTTCCAGCACTCGCTCCGGCCAGGCGTGGAGGTAAGCGCGCGGACGCTCCAGCACCGCCGCCAGCAGCAGTTCCGCATCCAGTCGCGGAGTGTCGCCGACCGCGGCCAAATGCCGGGCAGCGTGGTTCAGCCAGTCGCGGAGAGTGGCGGGGCTCACTCGGCCAGCGCCGCCAGCAGGTCGGCCTGGTATTCCTGAATCAGCGGATCGATCACCGGATCGAGATTCCCCGCCAGCACGTCGCCCAGTTTGTAGAGGGTCAGGTTGATGCGGTGGTCGGTGATCCGCCCCTGCGGAAAGTTGTAGGTGCGGATGCGCTCGGAACGGTCGCCGCTGCCGACCAGCAGCTTCCGGGTCCGGGCCTGGGCGCTGGTCTGCTTTTCCCGCTCCGCCGCCAGCAGTTTCGCCTGCAACAGGGACATCGCCCGCGAGCGATTCTTGTGCTGCGAGCGCTCGTCCTGGCACTCCACCACGATGCCGCTGGGCAGGTGGGTGATGCGGATGGCCGAGTCGGTCTTGTTGACGTGCTGGCCGCCCGCCCCGGAGGAGCGGTAGGTATCGATGCGCAGCTCGCTGGGGTTGATCTCGATCTGCTCGACCTCGGCCAGCTCCGGCAGCACCGCCACCGTAGCGGCCGAGGTGTGAATGCGGCCCTGCGCCTCGGTGACCGGCACCCGTTGCACCCGGTGCGCGCCGGATTCGAACTTCAGCCGGGAATAGGCGCCCTGGCCGATGACGCGGGTGATGACTTCCTTGTAGCCGCCGTGCTCGCCGGGGCTGTCGCTGAGAATCTCCAGCTTCCAGTCGCGCAATTCGGCGTAGCGGGCGTACATGCGGAGCAGATCGCCGGCGAACAGCGCCGCCTCGTCGCCCCCGGTGCCGGCGCGGATTTCCAGGAACACGTTGCCGGCGTCGTGCGGGTCGCGCGGCAGCAGCAGCAGTTGCAGGCCCCGCTCCCGTTCGGCGCGCCGGGCTTCGGCATCCAGCAACTCCTCCTGGGCCAGGGCGCGCAGGTCCGGGTCGCTGTCCCGGCTCAGGTCGCGGGCGGCGTCCAGCTCGTCCAAAACCCGGCGATAGGCCAGAAAGCCGCTGGCCACCGGTTCCAGTTGGGCATACTCCACCGACAGGGCGCGAAAGCGGTCGTTGTCACCGATGATTTCCGGCTCGGCCAGCAGAGCGCCGACTTCCTCGTGACGGGCCGCCAATTGTTCCAGCTTGGCGAGCATGGAAGGATTCATGGGCAGGGATTTCCGCCGTTCAGGCGGTACAGATTCTTGATCAGGTTCAGCATCTCGGCGTCGCTCCGGGCGGCGGCTTCGCGCAGGCCGGCGCAGGGAGGGTGAATCAGCTTGTTAGTCAGGGCGTGGGCCAGAATGTTCAACACCTCGGTGGGATCCCGGCCCTGGGCGAGCTGGCGCCGGGCGCGGGCCAGGGCATCGTCGCGGGCCGCCTCGGCCTGCTGGCGCAGGGCGCGAATGCTGGCGGCGCCGTCCTGGGCGCGGAGCCAGGCCATGAAGTGCTCGACCTGGCTGTCGATGATTTCCTCGGCCTGCTGGGCGGCGGCCTGGCGCGAACGCAGGTTCTCCTGAATGATGTCCCGGAGGTCGTCCACCGTGTAAAGATAGACGTCGTCCAGATCGGCCACCGCCGGATCGATATCGCGCGGCATCGCCAGATCGACCATGAACATCGGCTGGCGGCGGCGCTGCTTCAGGCACTTGCGGACCGTCGCGGCCTCCAGCATCAACCCGGGGCCGGCGGTGGAGGCGATGACGATGTCGGCTTCGCTCAGATGGATGGGAATTTCATCGAGCGCGATGGCGTAACCGGCGAAGGACGCCACCAGCGCGTGCGCCCGCTCCAGGGTGCGGTTGGCCACGATCAGGCGGCCGACGCCGCTTTCGTGCAGGTGGCGGGCGACCAGCTCGATGGTGTCGCCGGCGCCGATCAGCAGCGCGGTGCGCCTGGGCAGATCGGCGAAGATCTGCCGGGCCAGACCGACCGCCGCGAACGCCACCGACACCGGGCTGGCGCCGATGCGGGTATCGGTGCGCACCTGCTTGGCCACCGCGAAGGTGTGCTGGAACAGTCGCTCCAGCAGGGAACCCAGGGTGCCGGCGCTGTTGGCGGCCTGGTAGGCGGCCTTCACCTGGCCGAGAATCTGCGGCTCGCCCAGCACCAGCGAATCCAGCCCGGCGGCGACCCGCAGGATGTGCCGCACCGCCCGCTGGTCGGTATGCCGGTACAGATACGGTTGCAGGTCTCCCGTCCGCAGCATGTGGTAGTCGCTCAGCCATTCCGCCACCGGTCGGTCGTCTCCGCCTTTCAGGCCGCAGTAAAGTTCCGTACGATTGCAGGTGGATAGAATGGCGGCTTCGCGGGCACCACCGCGGTCGAGCAGGTCCCGCAGGGCGAGGCCCAGTCGGTCGGGCGCGAACGCCACCCGTTCGCGGACGTCGACGGGCGCGGTCAGGTGGTTGAGACCAAGAGCCAGCAGGGGCATGAGGCGTGGTCGGATCGGTCTGAAAAATGTTGAAATTTTGCGGGATAGAACAGGTGAATGACAAGGTCATACTTCAACGTTGGATTATCATGCGAACATCGACCCTTCCTCATTGACGGACCGGTCCGCCGCGACTCGAAACACGGCGTCCCGGTCTTGCTCCAACCTCTCTCGGACGGTTCTCCGGCTACCGAAGCCGAATGATGGACATGCGCTGGCAATGAACAGATTTTTTAAGGTACTGGTTTTTTGCGGACTGCTGCTGGACGGCTGCGCCACCGTGGTCGACGCACAGTCCCCGGCCGAATCGGAATTCGCGATCCGGCCGCTCCCGCCGCCCAGCCCGCGGGCCGAGCTGATGTATCAGGTACTGGCGGCGGAACTGGCCGGCAAGCGCGACCAGCTCGACGTCGCGCTGGAAAATTATCGCAAGGTGGCGATCACCACCACGGATCCCAGGATCGCCGAACGCGCGGCGATGCTGGCGCTGCTGATGAAGGACAACGCGGTCGCCCTCGAACTTGCGCGGCGCTGGCAGGCGCTCGCCCCCGCCGACGATCAGGCCCGGCAGGCGCTGGCGCTGGCCCTGCTGCGCAACGGCCGGGTGGACGAAGCGGCGGACTATCTGGAAACGGTCCGGCGCGTCGCCGGCAACAAGGACAAGCAGGGAGGGTACGCCACCCTCGCCTCTTTGCTGAGTCAGGTGGACGACAAGCCGGCGGCC
Organism: Candidatus Competibacter sp.; assembly: GCA_031732855.1. GTDB lineage: Bacteria > Pseudomonadota > Gammaproteobacteria > Competibacterales > Competibacteraceae > JAVMKJ01. Next base: position 6,748 of record JAVMKJ010000188.1, on the reverse strand, counting down.
CTGCGGGTGATGGGCCAGTTCCGCGACCGCAACCCGCGCTCGGCCCACGCCCAATACTACCACGGGATGCTGGCCGCCGCCGCCGGCGACCGCGACCAGGCGCTGGCCAGTCTGGATCGGGCGCTGCTCCGCGACCCGAAACTGGTTTCCGCGCATCTGCTGCGCACCCGCATTCTGCTGGACCGGGGCGACAACGAAGCGGCGCTGGCGGGGCTGGCCAAGGCGGTCGCCGCCATTCCGCGCGACCGCAACCTGCGGATGAACTACGCCCGGCTGCTGGTGGAGGCCGGACAACTCGACAAGGCCCGCCGCGAGTTCGCCATCCTGCTCGACCAGAACGCCAAGGATACCGATTCGCTGTACGCGCTCGGCCTGCTGGCGGCCGAAACCCGCCAGTTCGACCTGGCCGAAGGCTACTTTCTGGATTTGATCAAGCGCAACGTCCGGCTGGCGGACGCCTATTTCGAACTGGGCCGGATCGAGGAACAGCGCAACGATTACGCCAAGGCCCGGGAGTGGTACGAGCGGGTCAAGAGCGAGGATCGCTATCCGAACGCCCAGTTGCGCATGGGCGTGGTGCTGGCCAAGACCGGCGATACCGCCGCCGTCAACCAGCACTTCGACATCCTGCGCCGCAACAATCCCCAAAACAGCATCAACCTCTACCTGGCCGAGGCCGAAGCCCTGCGGGAAGCGGAACGCTATCAGGATGCGTTCGAAACACTGAGCCGGGGGCTGGAGCTGCATGCCGGCGACAAGGAATTGCTGTACGCCCGGGCGCTGGTGGCCGAGCGCCTCGACCGGCTGGATCTGCTGGAACGGGACCTGCGCGCCATTCTCGCCGCCGATCCCAAGAACGGGCAGGCGCTGAACGCGCTCGGCTACACGCTGGCGGACCGTACCGACCGCTACCAGGAAGCGCTGGGCTATATCGAACGGGCGCTGGCGATCCTGCCCGACGACGCCGCGGTGCTCGACAGCATGGGCTGGGTGCAGTATCGGCTGGGCAACCACGGCAAGGCGCTGGAATACCTGCGCCGGGCGTATCAGGCGAACCCCGACGCCGAGATCGCCGCGCACCTGAGCGAGGTGCTGTGGGTCAGCGGCCAGCGCGAGGAAGCCCGCAAAATCTGGCGGCGGTCGCTGGCGAAAAATCCGGACAGCCGCCATCTGCGCCAACTCCAGGAACGGTTCGGCTGGTAAACGATGCGCCTGCGACTCGACGCCCTCACCCCCAACCCCTCTCCCCCTTGCGGGAGCGGGGAGTTTGACCGGTCGTACCTCGCCTTCATTCTGGCCCTGCTGCTGTCCGGCTGCGCCGCCCCACCTCTCTCCTCGCCGGAAACGTCGAGCGCCTGGGCCGGCCGCCAGGCGGCGCTGGCCCGGCTGACCGTCTGGAACGCCGCCGGGCGCATCGGCGTCGTCAACGGCCAGGACGGCTGGCACGCCAGCTTTCAGTGGGCGCAGCAGGATTCGGATTACCGCATCGACCTGACCGGCCCGCTCGGCCAGGGCCGGGTCGTGGTCCAGGGCGGCGCGGGGGCCGTCAGCATCCAGACCCAGGATGGCCAGCACGGGTCCGCGCCCGATCCGGACACCCTGCTGGAGCAGAGTATCGGCCTGCGCCTCCCGGTGAGCGGCCTGCGCTACTGGATTCGCGGCCTGCCGGAACCCGGTCCGAACCCGACGATCCAGACCGACGGCGCGGGCCGGCTGGTCCGGCTGGAACAGAACGGCTGGGTGATCGAGTATCCGGCCTACGCCCCGACCTCGATTCTCAACCTCGACCTGCCCGAGCGCATCGTCGCCCGGCGCCAGGATCTCGGCGTCAAGCTGGTGATCGAGCAATGGAGCCTTTAGCGCCCGATCCCGCCGCCTGGCCCGCCCCGGCCAAGCTCAACCTCATGCTGCGCGTCGTCGGCCGGCGGCCGGATGGCTATCACCTCTTGCAGACGGTGTTTCAATTCCTGGATCGCTGCGACTGGCTGTGGTTCGACCTCCGCGACGACAGCGCGATCGCCCGCGAGGGCGAAGTTTCCGGCGTTCCCGCGGACGCCGATCTGACGGTGCGCGCCGCCCGCCTGTTGCGGGAGATCACCCATACCCGGTGGGGCGCGACCGTCCGCATCGCCAAACGGCTCCCCACGGGCGGCGGTCTGGGCGGCGGCAGTTCCGACGCCGCCACCACGCTGGTCGCGCTCAACCACTATTGGCGGACCGGACTGACGCTGGCGGAACTGGCCGACCTCGGCCTGCGGCTGGGCGCCGACGTGCCGGTGTTCGTCCGCGGCCGGGCGGCCTGGGCCGAGGGCATCGGCGAGCGGCTGACGCCGGTGGACCTGGACGAACCCTGGTTCGTGGTGCTGACTCCATCCTGCCACGTCGCCACCGGCGCGGTGTTCGACGCCCCGGAATTGACAAGGGATTCCCCTCTCATCACAATAACGGACTTTCTGATGGGCGCGGGCGGTAACGATTGCGCGGCGGTGGTCTATCGCCGCTACCCGGAAGTCGCCGCCGCCGCCGCCTGGCTGGCGCGGCACGGGCAGGGACGGCTGACCGGCACCGGCGCGTGCGTGTTCGCGGCCTTCCCGGACCCCGACAGCGCCGGGCGGGTACTCGACCAGTTGCCGCCGGGCTGGACCGGGTTCGTCGCCCGCGGCCGCAACCGTTCGCCGTTGCACGAGCGTCTGACCCGGGAGCACGTCGCGTTCGCCTGAAACGCTCCCAGGTTTTTTGGGCCGTCGCCAAGCGGTAAGGCACCGGATTTTGGATCCGGCATTCCCAGGTTCGAATCCTGGCGGCCCAGCCACCTTCCCAGAGCAATCCGACAGCGGGGAAATCGGTCGTGTACGAAGGTCGAATGATGGTGTTCGCGGGCAACGCCCATCCGCGGCTGGCCCGCGATATCGTCGACCATCTTCAGTTGCCGCTCGGCCAGGCGGTGGTCGGCCGCTTCAGCGACGGCGAAGTGCTGGTGGAGTTGATGGAAAACGTGCGCGGCAAGGACGTCTTCATCGTCCAGCCCACCTGCTGCCCCACCAACGACAACATCATGGAACTGCTGGTGATGGCCGACGCGCTGCGGCGCTCCTCGGCGGTTCGGGTCACCGCGGTCATCCCCTACTTCGGCTATTCGCGACAGGACCGCCGCCCGCGCTCGGCGCGGGTGCCGATCTCGGCCAAGGTGGTCGCCAACATGATTACCAGCGTCGGGGTGGACCGGGTGCTGACGGTGGACCTGCACGCCGACCAGATTCAGGGCTTTTTCGACCTCCCCGTGGACAACATCTACGCCACGCCGATGGTGCTGAACGATATCCGCGCCCAGAACCTCGGCGATCTGATGGTGGTCTCGCCGGACGTGGGCGGCGTGGTGCGCGCCCGCGCCCTGGCCAAACGGCTGGACGATTCCGAACTGGCCATCATCGACAAGCGCCGGCCGGCCCCCAACCAGGCGCAGGTGATGCACGTGATCGGCGACGTGGAAGGCCAGCACTGCATCGTGGTGGACGATATGGTCGACACCGCCGGCACGCTCTGTCTGGCGGCTCGGGCGCTGAAGGAATGGGGCGCCGCCTCGGTGCGCGCCTACTGCACCCATGCCGTGCTGTCCGGATCGGCGGCCGAGAACATCCGCCAGTCGGCGCTGGACGAACTGGTCGTCACCGACACCATCCCGCTGCGCCCGGAATCGGCCGCCTGTCCGAACATCCGCCAGATCAGCGTGGCCGGCCTGCTGGCCGAGTCCATGCGCCGCATCCACCTCGAGGAATCGGTCAGCTCGCTTTTTCTCTAGAATTTTGCCGCCCCGCCCGGCCGAACGGCGGGATTACCGAGAGCGGCGCGCCTGGTCGCGGGCGCGTCGTGTTTTTATTTTTACCGTCTGGAGTGAATTGCAATGAGTGCCACGTTTGAATTGAAAGCCGAACCGCGCGGCGATTTGGGGAAAGGTGCGAGCCGCCGCCTGCGCCGCGCCGGCCAGGTGCCGGCCATCCTGTACGGCGGCGGGCAGGATCCGCAGCCGCTGGTGCTGAACCACCTGGCGGTTCTCAACCAGTTGAAGAACGAGGCTATTTATTCCCACGTTCTGACCCTGAAAGTGGACGACCGCACCGAAAGCGTCGTGTTGCGCGACTTGCAGCGCCATCCTTTCAAGCCGACGATCCTGCACCTCGATTTCCTGCGGGTCAGCGCCGACCGCAAGCTGCGGGTCCACGTACCGCTGCATTTCATCAACGAAGAGACCTCCCGCGGCATCAAGCAGCAGGGCGGCACGGTCAGCCATGCGCTGATCGACATCGAAATTGCCTGCCTGCCCAAGGATCTGCCGGAATTCATCGCGGTGGACCTCGGCGAACTCGGCCTCGGCCAGGCGATTCACCTGACCGACATCCCGCTGCCGGCCGGCGTGGAACTGGCCGACCGGATCGCTCCGGGATCCGACCAGGACGCGATCGTGGTCAGCATCCACCACGCCCACGGCGGCGAGGAAGGCCCCGGCGGCGGCGCCTCCACGACGCCGGCGACCTGAGGCCGGATGGATTTTCCGGCGGAACCGCCGCCATGCCGGAATCCGCGCCGCCGCGGCTGGTGGTGGGACTGGGCAATCCCGGCCCCGAATACGCCCAGACCCGCCACAACGCCGGGTTCTGGCTGACGGACGAACTGGCCCGCCAGCACGGCGGCCGGTTCCGCCCGGAGAGTAAGTTTCACGGCGAGACCTGCCGGATCGCGCTGGCCGGTCGGGAACTGTGGCTGTTGAAGCCGATGACCTTCATGAACCGCAGCGGCCACGCGGTCGCGGCGCTGGCGCGGTTTCACCGGATCGCGCCGCCCGAGATCCTGGTGGTTCACGACGACCTGGACCTGCCGCCCGGCACGGCGCGGCTGAAACGATCCGGCGGCCACGGCGGCCACAACGGCCTGCGCGATCTCATCGCCCTGCTCGGCGGCAACGATTTCCCCCGGCTGCGGCTGGGCATCGGCCATCCCGGCGACAGCCGCGAGGTGCTGGACTACGTGCTGCGCCGCGCCCCGCAGGCGGATCGGGTGCTGCTCGAACAGGCCATCGACGACGCCCTGCGGGAGTTGCCGCGCCTCCTCGCCGGCCAGTGGGACCGGGCCACGCAGGCCCTGCACAGCCGGCGCGTCGAATCCCCCTCCCCCCCTTCGGCGGCCCCTTCCGCCAACCGAACACCCGAGTAGTCCCATGGGCATCCAATGCGGCATCGCCGGCTTGCCGAACGTCGGCAAGTCCACCCTGTTCAACGCGCTCACCAAGGCCGGCATCCAGGCCGAGAACTATCCGTTCTGCACCATCGATCCCAACGTCGGGGTAGTGCCGGTCCCCGACCCGCGATTGCAGGCGCTGGCGACCATCGTCAAGCCGCAAAAGATCGTGCCGACCACGGTCGAGTTCGTCGACATCGCCGGGCTGGTGGCCGGCGCGTCGAAGGGCGAGGGGCTGGGCAACCAGTTTCTGGCCCATATCCGCGAGACCGACGCCATCGCCCAGGTCGTGCGCTGCTTCGAGAACGACGACGTGATTCACGTCTCCGGACGGGTAAACCCGCGCGAGGATATCGAGACCATCAATACCGAACTGGCGCTGGCCGATCTGGCGACGGTCGAGAAGGCGCTGCAACGGGCCGAGAAGGCGGCCAAGGCCGGCGGCCGGGAGGCGCTGGAGCGCAAGGCGCTGCTGGAGCGGGTCCAGGCGCATCTCGATGCGGGGGCGCCGCTGCGCACCCTGACGCTGGCCGCCGGGGAGCGCGAGTGGTTGCGGGAACTGTTCCTGCTGACCGGCAAGCCGGTGCTGTACGTCGCCAACGTCGCCGAGGATGGGTTCGCCGGCAATCCGTTGCTGGAGCAGGTGCGCGAGATCGCGGCGCGGGAAGGGGCGGAAATGGTGCCGGTGTGCGCGGCGATCGAGGCGGATCTGGCGGAGCTTGACGATGCCGACAGGGCGGAATTTCTGGCCGAGTACGGGCTGTCCGAACCCGGCTTGGACCGGGTGATCCACGCCGCCTACCGTCTGTTGGGGCTGGAGACGTTCTTCACCGCCGGCCCCAAGGAAGTGCGGGCCTGGACGGTGCGGGCCGGCGCGACCGCGCCGCAGGCGGCGGGGGCGATCCACACCGATTTCGAGCGCGGCTTCATCCGCGCCGAGGTGATCGCCTACGCCGACTACATCGCCTGCGGCGGCGAGGCCGGCGCCCGCGAGGCCGGCAAGTGGCGGCTGGAAGGCAAGGAGTACGTCGTCCGGGAGGGCGACGTGATGCATTTCCGGTTCAATGTCTGAAACGAAAGTCTTGACATAAGACCGGAATGAGTCAGAGGCTGTACAAAAACTAATTTGTTGATTGTGGGAGCGGCCTTGGCCGCGATATGAGGGTCAGCCATCGCGGCCAAGGCCGCTCCCACATATAAGTTATTGATTTAATAATATTCAGTTTTTAGACAGCCTCTCAGTCGCCGTCCCGCGCCGGAGTCGGTGCAACCAGGCTCCGCAACCATTCGAGATAGCCGTTCGCCCCCGTCTCGCCTTCCGTCGGCGCCCACGGCGCCTTCTCGTCCGGGGCCAGCGGCAAATACGGCCCCGCCTTGGCCTCGAAGAACACCGTGCCGGGCGTCAGGGCCAGCACCGTGTGAAACGTGCCGGCGGGCACGTTGATGCCGACCACCGCGCCACCCGGTTCGAGGACGACGCGTTCCGCGACCGCGCCCCGGTCGTCGAAGAACACCG
>JAVMKJ010000187.1:0-12288 GCA_031732855.1 Candidatus Competibacter sp. | reverse complement strand
GTAATAGGCCTGGTGCTCGATCCGCCGCTCCGCCGCCTTCAGGGCGGTGATGTCGCGCGCGATGCCGAACACGGTCTCGTCGTTCACGGGAATCACGCCGAGCAGGGCCATGCGCGAGGTGCCATCCGGTCGGTGGTAAACAACCTCGCCCAATTCGAGCGTTTCGGTCGTTTCCGCCGCCAGTCTCAGGCGTTTTGACGCATCGCCCGGATTGAGATCGCTCGTGGCGAGCGTCTGCATCTCGACCAGGGAGCGGCCTGTCAGTTGTTCGGCGGCCCGATTGGCGGCCCGATAGCGCCCCGTGCGCTTTTCCACCACGAAGATCGCGTCGTTGGCCCGTTCGAACAGCAACCGATACCGCTCCTCGCTTTCCCGCAACGCTGCTTCCGCCCGCTGGCGCTCGGTGGTGTCCTGCATGAGGAACAGCAGACAAGGCTCGTTCTCGGCGGTGATCGGGCGCGCCGAAAACTGGCCGGCGCGCACGGCGCCGTCCTTGCGGCGGAAGGCGAAATCGCGGTGCAGCACCTGACCGAACAGCCGCAGATCGTTCGTCATCCGCTCCCGGTCGGTCGGATCGGCCCATAGCCCCAAATCCAGCACGGAACGGCCGATCGCTTCCTCCCGGCTATAGCCGGTGATGGCTTCAAAACCCGGGTTCACCTCCAGCAACAGACCGTCTCGCAAGCGGGATATAACCACCACGTCCGGAGTGGTCAGGAAAATCTTGGCGAATTTTTCCTCCGATTGCCGCAGTCGCTGCTCGGCGTGCTGGCGTTCGGTGATGTCGGCGAACGCCACGGCGAGTCTCCCCGGCGCGATCTGGAACGCCACCACTTCGAAGATGCCGTCGATTCCTCGATCCTGATACGTCACCGAGTTCCAGCGATGTATTCCACCCTCGCGCGCCAGCCGGCGAAAGATGGCCGGGGTTTTGGTCGGAATCAGGGCCGGGAAGATTTCTCCCAGGGAGCGGCCAGTCCATTCGGCATGAGCAAGCTTCAGGATCGCGTCCGCCGCCGGATTGGCGCCGCCAAATACCAGTCGATCATCATCCGTCAGCCGGTACAGATGAATGCCGAATGGCGCGTTTTCCACGATGCTGCGAAATTGGTGTTCGCTCGCCCGCAATTCGGCCGTGCGCTCGGCTACCAGCGCCTCCGCCCGCCGTCGCTGGGAAATCAGCGCGAACAGGTAGAGGGCCGCCAGCAGCGTCATGAGTCCGCCGGTCGCCGGAATCCAGCGATAGGTTTGATCGTGATGGCGGGCGACGAACGCCGGGCTCGGAGCAACCTCGATTCGCCACAGGTGATCGGCCAGGAGAAAATCCTGGTGAAACCGCAACTCCAGGGTCGCCGGTTCGGGAAAAGCCACGGTTGGAGGGTAGTCGTACAGCCAGCGCTGTTCGCCATCGGCGGAGAGATCCGACAGGCGGAACGCCAGATCCGGGGGGGCGATGGCTCGGAGCGCGTCGGCGACTACGTCGCCGACGCGGATGACCCCCAGTACGAAGCCGCGCAATCGCCGGCGGCGTTCCTCTACCTCGGGCTTCTCCGGCAGGCCGTCGTAAACCGGAGCGAATACCAGGATCGAAAAGCGCGGGTCGGATGCCGGTTCTTGCACCAGGATATAGCGTCCGGTGGCTGTCAGTTGGCCGCGGTCGCGGGCCTGGGCCAGCGCCGTCCCCCGCGCCGGGTGCGCCGGGCCGGGGGCGAAGCCCAGCGCCGCGGCGTTGCCGGCATACGGTTCCAGGTAGTAGACCGGGAAGTATTCGGCCCGGTCGGCGGCGGACACGAGTCGGCCCGCGGCGTCCGGTTCGGTGAATTGAAAACCCTCCAAGCCGTCCCGGCGCGCCGCGGCCTCGTATTCGGCCCGCCGGTCGCCCGGCACGCGCGGCAGCCACTCCAACGCCCGAAAAGAGTGGCGCTCCAGGATCGGGGTCACGAAATCGTGAAATTGTTGGCGGCTGACGGTGACGCTTCCTTCGAGAAAACGCCGCACGGCGTCGAGGTCTTCCAAGTCGTCCTGGATCGTCGCGACGACCCGTTCCGTCTCTCTCAGGGCGGCGGCCTGAAAATTGCGGGTCAGGGCGTTCTGGCTGCGCTGGCGCCACTCCGCGAACAGGCCGTAGGTCAGAGTCAGGCCGCACAGGACCACCACGGTGGCGGTTGCCCACGCCACCCCGCTGTGGTACCCCGCCTCGACCGGTTCGGCTCGCGTCAGGATCCATGCGCCGCCGAGCAGCAGGGTCAAGGCGGCCAGCCCGAGAACGCCGGTCAAGATCCAACTGGTGTGCCGCGCGGTCGCCAGAAGATTCTGACGAAGAGGGGTACGCAGCAACGCGGCCGGCTGACCTTCGATGCCGGCGAGCGTCTCGTAAACGAACCCCGCGCCGGTGGTTTCGAGCGGCAACCGCGGCGCGCCCGGCTGGAGCGTTCGCAGCAACTCCTGTTCCGCCGACGACAAGCGGCGGTCGCCGGCCGGGAACAGTTCGAACGCCACCTGAATCTGTTCGGCCAGCGACCGCAGCAGGGGGGCGTCCAGAAATCGGCCGAATACCAGCGCCCCGCGCGCCGGCCCGGTGCCCTGACTGGTGAGGATGGGGCGGGCGGCCAGCAGCAGTAGGCCCTGTTCGGTGGACAACAGCCCTTGCAGGGTATCTCCCTGTTCCAGCACCGGGTCGAGCAGGGCCAGAATGGGGGGACGTTCGCCCGCGAGCGCCTGGAGCCGTACCGTTCCACCTTGATCCGAGTCGTAGCTTTCGCTGTAAAGCACCTGCCGGTCGCGGCTCACTATCACGCACGAGTTCAGGTGCGAACTCTTTTCCAGCACGCGCCAGTTGCCGAGATTGGATTGGATGAAGGCGGGATCGCGGTTGACGGCAAAGGCGTAGGCGTCGTCCCATTCGGCCCAGTCGCCCAACTCGTTGCCCAGTTGTTGCAGTTCGCGCTGGATCGCCGCCCGTGCCCGGAAGGCATCCTCACGCGCCTGGGTCTGTTCCAGTCGTTCGAAGGCTGGCCGGACGACCCAACGGTCCAACCCCCAGATCGCGAACAGCACCGCCAGAAAACCGGCGACGGCGCCCAGAATGAAGCGGGATCGAGCAAGTGTGGTCGGGTTTTCCACTTGTTTGTTACCGCCGCCATCCGTTCCGCTCTGGCTCAGTCCAGTCCGACCGCCAGATTGTCGATCAGCCGGGCCCGGCCCAGCCAGGCGGCGGCGAAGATCCGCAGTTCGGTATCCCCGGCGGCGGGACGCCGCAAGTCGTCGGGGCGGCGGATTTCGAAGTAGTCTGGCCGGAAGCCGGCCGCCGCCAGTTTTACCTTCGCCTCGGCTTCCAGCGCCGCGAAATCTCGCCCGCCGGCCCGCAATCGCTCCGCCGTCGCCCGCAGGGTGACGTGCAGCGCCGGCGCCGCCGCCCGTTCCTCGGCCGACAGATAGCCGTTGCGCGAACTCATCGCCAGCCCGTCGGCTTCCCGCACCGTCGGCACCCCGACGATCTCCACCGGCAGGTCCAGATCCATCGCCATCCGCCGGATGATCACCAGTTGTTGCCAGTCCTTTTCGCCGAACACCGCCACGTCCGGCTGTACCATGTTGAACAATTTGCTCACCACCGTGGTGACGCCGAGAAAATGAGTCGGCCGGCTGGCGCCGCACAACACCGCCGGCAGTTCCGGCACCGTCACCTGGGTCATCGCCTCCAGCGGACGCGGATACACCTCGGCGACGCCGGGCGCGAACAGCAGATCCAGTCCGGCCGCCTCCAACTGGCGCGAATCCTCCGCCAGGGTGCGGGGATAGCCGGCGTAATCCTCCTTGGGACCGAACTGCATCGGGTTGACGAAGATGCTGGCGACGGTGCGCGGGGCCAGTTCGCGCGCCCGCTCGACCAGCCGGATGTGACCCCGGTGCAGGTTGCCCATGGTGGGCACGAAGGCCACCCGCTCTCCGGTCCGTTTCCACTCCGCGACCCGGACGCGCAGTTCGGCGATGCGATGGACGGTCTGCATGGAAAGATCTCCTCAGGCAATCAGGCGATGCAGTGTTCGGGACCGGGGAACTCGCCGCTCTTGACGGCGCGCACGTAGGCTTCCACCGCCGCTTGCAGGCTGTCGTGGCCGGTCAGGAAGTTTTTGGAGAACTTCGGTCGGCGGCCGGGGGTGATGCCCAGCATGTCGTAGCTGACCAGCACCTGGGCATCGCAGCCCGCCCCGGCGCCGATGCCGATCAGCGGGATCGCCAGCGCCTCCGCCAGCCGTGCCCCCAGCTCGGCCGGGATGCATTCCACCAGCGCCACGTCGGCGCCGGCGTCCTGCAGCGCCAGCGCTTCGTCGATCATCCGCCGGGCGGCGGCTTCCTCGCGGCCCTGCACCCTGTAGCCGCCCAGCTTGTGCACCGACTGCGGCAACAGGCCCAAATGGGCGCAGACCGGGATGCCGTTGCGGCTCATCTGGCGCACCGTCTCGGCCAGCCAGCCGCCGCCTTCCAGCTTGACCATCTGGGCGCCGCCCTCTCCCATCAGCCGGGCGGCGTTGCGCACCCCCTGTTCGACCGTGGCGTAGCTGGCGAACGGCATGTCCGCCATCAGCAGCGCCGTCCGGCAGCCGCGCGCCACCAGTCGGGTGTGATAGATCATGTCCTCCAGGGTGACCGGCACGGTGGTGCGCCGGCCCTGGACGACCATGCCCAGCGAATCGCCGACCAGGATGACCTCCACGCCCGCCGCCTCCAGCAGCGTCGCGAAGCTGGCATCGTAAGCGGTCAGGACCGCGAACCTTTCGCGGTCGCGTTTCATCTTCGCCAGGGTGGTGAGGGTGATCGGCTTTCGAGTCGGCTGTTCCTGGTACATGGGTGTGGCGTGCTCTGTCTGGGGCCGTGCCGCTCCGGCGGATGGGGGTGGAGTGGGGGGCGGCTGGTTCGAGGAAGGGTTCCGCTGCGGGCCGGATTGGCAACGTTATCGTACCCGGTTAATCGGCGCTGTCCAGACGGGCGATGGTTCGCGCCGGACATCGCGCCATCAGTTCGACCAGCGGCCCACGGCCGGGAATGTCCAAATCCGGGGCGATGTCGTACAGGGGATACAGCACGAACGCCCGTTCGTGCAGGCGGGGATGCGGCAGAGTCAATGCCGGATCGTCGCTGACCCGTCGATCGTACAGCAGCAGGTCCAGATCCAGGGTTCGCGGTCCCCAGCGTTCGGTTCGAACGCGGCCCCGAGCCTCTTCCAGCGCCTGCAACGCCGCCAGCAGATTTTTTGGCGCGAGCGTGGTGTCCAGGGCGGCGACGGCGTTGATGTAATCGGGCTGGTCGGGAGGTCCGCCCACCGGGGCGGTACGGTACAACGGGGAACACGCAACGCGGCGGCAGGCGGGGAGAACGGCAAGCGCCTGGAGCGCGCGGCGGACTTGGGATACCGGGTCGTCCAGATTACCGCCGATGCCGATGTAGGCTCGGGCTGGCCGCATGTGGCGATCCGCTGGTTCAGGCTTCCGGCGCCGGTTGGGCGGCCCGATCATCCTTGCGGGAAGCGCGCGACTTGCGGCGGCGGCGGGGCTTCCCCTTGGAGATCTTGGCCGCCGGCTGGATGGCCCGGGCGCGGCCGGCATCGTCCAGCGCCAGAAACCGGGTCCACCAGTCGGCCAGTTCCGCCGCCTGGTCGTCGGCTTCGGCGCGCAGCAGCAGGAAGTCGTAACCGGCGCGGAACCGGGGATGGCCCAGCAGCCGCAGCGGTCGCTTGCCGGTGATATGGACCAGACGCTCCTGCAATTCCCAGATTTCCCGCATCGGCAGGCTATAGCGGCGGGGCAGGGCGGTATGGCGGATTTGTTCCTGGGTCACCACGTCGGCCGCCGCCTGCAAGGCGTCCTGCTCGTCCAGTCCATCGGCATGCAAGTGGCGCATCCGTTCCCGCAGCGGTTCCCACAGCAGGGCGGCGAACAGGAAGGCCGGGTTGATCGTTTTGCCTTCGGTCAGCCGGCTGTCGGTGCCGGCCAGCACCCGGACCAGCAGGGTTTTCGGGTAATGCTGCTGCTGGTGGCTCAGGCAGCGCTCGGTGGCGGGGAACAGCCAGCCGAACAGCCGGTAATGTCGCAACAGCTCGAAAGTCTGGATGGCGCTGCCGCCCATGAACAGCTTGAGGATTTCGTCGAACAGCCGGGCCGACGGAACCTTTTCCAGCAAGTGTCCCAGCCGGTGCAGCGGCGCCTCGGTGGCGGGGTCGAGCCGGAAACCCAGCTTGGCGGCGAAGCGCACCGCCCGCAGCATGCGCACCGGGTCTTCGTGATAGCGTTGCACGGGATCGCCGATCAGCCGGATCAGCCCGGCCCCGAGGTCGGCCATGCCCCCGACGTAGTCGAGCACCGCGAAATTGGCGATGTCGTAGTACAGGGCGTTGATGGTGAAATCCCGCCGCCAGGCGTCGTCCTCGATGCTGCCGTACACGTTGTCGCTGAGGATACGGCCGTCCGCGGCCCGCTCCACGCTGGGACCGCTACCGTCTTCGCTGTCGTCCCCGCAGGCGCGGAAGGTGGCGACCTCGACGATTTCCCGGCCGAACTGGACGTGCGCCAGCCGGAAGCGGCGGCCGATCAGCCGGCAATTGCGGAACAATCGATGGACCTGCTCGGGGCGGGCGTCGGTGGCGATGTCGAAATCCTTGGGTTCGCGGCCGAGCAGCAAGTCCCGTACCCCGCCGCCGACCAGACAGCCCCGGTGGCCGGCATCGTGCAGCCGGTACAGGACCTTGAGTGCGTTGGGGCTGATGTTGGCCCGCGAGATGTTATGCTCGGGGCGGGGGATAAGAATCGGCTGGGGAGAGGGGCTTTTGGCTTCCAAGGAACGTCCCGTGTCTTGTATGAAGCGGGGGCATGCGTATAATACGCCTTTTCCGCCGAGACGCCAGCCATCCCGCTCCCTTCGTCTAGTGGCCCAGGACACCGCCCTCTCACGGCGGGAACAGGGGTTCGAAACCCCTAGGGAGCGCCAATAAAACTATAAGCCGGGGCGCAGCCAGGCTGATTCTCACCTCAATTTCAGCAACTTATTGAAAGTCAACCGCTCGATCCCATCGGCGTCCAACACCGATTCCGGCGGTGGAAACAACGGACTGCCCGGCGACCAGAGTTCCGTGCTTTCCGGATGCTCGTCGAAATATTCGGCGTCGGTGGTGGCCCGCACCTCCCGGCTCATGCCGGGCGCAAGATAGGCATAGTCCTTCTGGCCGACTTTCTCGACCCGCACGCCGGGCGGCAACCAGTCTGGTTGTTGCAGCAGGTGATTCAGATCCGCCAAGTCGTACAGGGGTGTGGGACGCTCCGGGATTTCCAAATCGGCGGCGGTCGCTTCGTCCAGGTCGAAATTGCCGGCTTCGGCTTGAGTCACCTCTTCGTCGAGTTGCGCGGCGAGAGCGTGGCGAGTACGGGTGCGGTCGGCGGGCGCGGTCAGCGTGGCGTCGGCGATGACTTTGGGCAACTTGGCCAGAATCGGTTGCAGCCGCCCGACGAAAGTCTGGAACAGGTGGATACGCTGGCGCAGGGCGCAATAGACATCGGTTTCCACCGTGTCCTCGTAATGCAGGTTGACGATCCGAACGAGCGGGTAGCGTTGTCCGAGCCGGTCGATGCGGCCGATGCGTTGTTCCACCCGCATGGGATTCCAGGGCATGTCGTAGTTGACCAGGGCGCCGCAGAACTGGAAGTTCAGCCCCTCGGCGGCGGCGTCGGTGCAGAGCAACAGTTCGGCCTGCCCTGCGCGAAAGCGGCGCTTGGTTTCCTCGCGCGAAATCGTCCGCCAGCCGTCGGAGACCCGCGCTTCGCCACCCCGCCCCGAGAAGCACAGTACCCTCATGTCCGCCGTTTGGAGCAGATGGTCGCGGAGAAAATCCAGGGTGTCGGTGTATTGGGTGAAGACGATGATCTGGGGATAGCCTTGTTCCCGCAGTTCCCGAATCACCTCGTCTAAAACCCGCGCTTTGGTATCGGTTGGCAGCGCCCGCGCGGCGCGCAGCAGCCGTTCCAGATCGTGCTGTTCTTCCCGCGCCAGCGCGGCTTGCTCCAGACGGGCGGCTTCGTCGCTGTCCATAACCTCCTCGGCGGCGTCATCGTCGAGCAGGTCTTCGTCGGCGTTTGGGGGTGCGGTATCGAACGGCACGGGCAGATTGCGCTGTACTTCCGCCCAGCGTTTTTGCAGGGTCTGCGCCAGGGCGCGAAAGCTGCTGGCCAGCCGCCGCCGGTAGATGGTCATGACGAAACCGACCGCGCTGCGCTGGTCGGCGGCGGCGTTCTGATAGGTGGTGGCGATGTAGTCCTCCACGGCGGAATAAACGTGCCGTTCCGCCGCGCTCAGGGTCACGAACCGATCCTCGACCTGGCGCTGGGCGATGGTCGTATCGAGCTTGCCGGCCTGGAAATAGCGCCGCAGCAACTCGCGGGTGTGGCGGGAGATCAGCCGGCGCAGCGGGGTATGCGCCTTCATCAGCCGCACGGCGGCCTCCCGCTCAAGAATGCTCAACTGCTTGAGCGGGATGGTGGCGGCATCGTGCAGGGCGTCCAGAAGATGACGGGCCTGGCTGGCGCTCAAGCGCGGTGCAGCTTTTTGAACTTCGGCCAGCGTGACCGCGCCGTATTCGGCTTCGACCGCGCGAAACAGGGCGCGCAACCGCGCCAGTTCGCCGTGGCTCGGGCTGGGTTTGGCGGCGAGTTCGAAAAATTCCAGAAAGGACGGGGCATCCCACGCCGGCGGCAGGCCGAGCAGCGCCAGCAAATCCCAGACTTCCCGCGGATGGACCTGCATCGGGGTGGCGGTGAGCAGGATCAGCCCCTGCGTGCGCTGCCTGAGTCCCTGCATCAGCCGCAGCAGTTGATTGGGGCGCTGGTCGTTCGGATTCGCCCCGCCGCCGCGTCGCCGGGCGTGATGGGCCTCGTCGAGCACGATCAAATCCCACGGTTCGGCGGTTTCCAGCAGTGCCGGGGCGCGTTCCTGGCGGCGCAGCAGATGACTGGAAGCCAGCAGGCAGGGTTGCCGATGCCAGTCGTCGGAGCTGATCGATCGAACGGTATGGCCGGCCAGCGCCGGCGAGGGATACCAGTTCAGGCGCTGGCCATCATAGATCGGCCAGTTGAGGTTGAACTTCTCGCGGAATTCGATTTGCCACTGCTTCAGCACGGCCTTGGGCGCGAGGATCAGGATGCGCCGCGCCCGGCCGGCCGGGCTTGCCGCAGCAACAAACCCGCTTGAATGGTCTTGCCCAGGCCCACTTCGTCGGCGATCAGCAGTTTGGGCGGCCAGTGGTCGTACAGGCGTCGAAAGGCGCGAATCTGGTGGGGCCAGGGGATGACGGCGCAGGTGGCTTCGCCGACGCGCTCGCCGCCGTTGGGCAAGGAGGGAGCACGGTGGATGAAACCCCACACCGCCCGGCGGGGATCGAGCGGGGTATCGGGCGCATCGGGTGGGCGCGGCGCGGACGCGGGGGGCGGCGGAACCGCGCGCAAGCGGCGGGGCCATTGACCCTGCGGCGGGTGGCAGGCGAGCAAGGCTTGCCGAACGGCCGCCGGTATGTCCAAAGTCAAAGCGCGTTGGGTCTGGTTGCGCCACAGCGCCTCGAAGCCGCGTTCCTCGGCGTCCACATGCGCCGCCCCACCGCTCCAGGTGGTGTAGACGTGGAAGCTTTCCCAGTTGTGCCGCCAGCCGGTGGCGGTTTCGTTGAGGCTGCCGCAAAAGGCCAGGCGGTCGCCGTGGGCGTCTTCGAGAATCCCGGCTTTTTCGTGGAAGATGGCCGGGTTGGCGATGGGATGGCCCTGCTCGTCGCAAGGCACCGCCGCTTTCACGTCGAGAATGCCTCGCGCCACCAGCCAGGCCAGCAATTCCAGCGCGTCGGTTTCTTCGGGATGAACCGGCGTCAGCGGTTGCGCCAGCTAGTGGTTCAACCGGGCTGAGTTGACTTAAAGCAGGGAATGGGATTTCCTGTAGAAGTACCCCCGACCCGGAGTCTGACCATGCCGCTGCCCAAATACATTGTCCGTCTGACCGATGCGGAGCGGACCCAACTGGATGACCTCATCCGCACCGGTAAGCGGGCGGCGTCTGTGCTGATCCACGCGCGCATTTTGCTCGAGGCCGATGTCGGCGAAGGCGGGCCGGGCTGGGCCGACGAACGGATTGCCGAAGCGGTCGAGTGTGGGGCTTCGACGGTGTACCGGGTGCGCCAAGCGTTCGTGGAGGCGGGTTTGGACACGGCGCTGTTTCGGAAGAAACCCACCGGCCGGCAGTATCGCAAACTCGATGGAACCCAGGAGGCGCACCTGATCGCGCTGGCCTGCGGCGCGCCCCCCGACGGGCGGGCGACCTGGACCCTGCGGCGGCTGGCCGACCGGCGGGTGGAGCGGGACGTGGTCGAGTCGATCAGCCCGGAATGCGTGCGCACGACGCTCAAAAAAACGAACTCAAGCCGTGGCTGCGCCGACAGTGGGTGATTCCGCCCCAAGCTAAGGGCCTGTCCAAAAATAACTGCAACAACTTTTGCATCAGTAGCAAAAGAAGTGATTTTTGCTGACTATGGCTGACGATCATGACTTGTTTCACTTGTTTTTGGACAGGCCCTAATGCCGAATTCGTCTGCGCCATGGAAGACGTGCTGGAGGTCTACACCCGGCCCTACGATCCGACCCATCCGGTGGTCTGCCTGGACGAGATCAGCAAGCAGTGGGTGGCGGAGACCCGCCTCCCGATCCCGGCCCAACCGGGTCAACCGGCACGGGTCGATTATGAATACGAACGTCGGGGGACCGCGAACCTGTTCCTCACCGGCGAGCCGCTGGTCGGGCAGCGCCACGTCACCGTGACCGAGCAGCGCACCGCCGTGGACTTCGCCCACGAGGTCCGCGACCGGCTGGAGGTCCGCTATCCCCACGCCGAGAAAGTGGTCCTGGTGATGGACAACCTGAACACCCACAAACCCGCAGCCCTGTATCAAGCGTTCGAACCGGCCGTGGCTCGGTCGCCGATCGACCGCTTGGAGATTCATCACACCCCCCAACATGGTAGCTGGTTGAACAGGGCCGAAATCGAACTGAGCGTCCTGAGCCGGCAGTGTCTGGATCGTCGGATCCCCGATGCCGACACCCTGACCCGGGAGGTGGCCGCCTGGGAACAGGCGCGCAACGCTTGCCCCCACCCGGTCAACTGGCGTTTCACCACCCCCGATGCCCGCATCAAGCTCAAGCGCCTTTACCCGTCAACTCAGAGCGGGTGAAGTACTAGTGGGCCGCGGCCTGTTCGCGCAGTTCCGCGCCCTCCAGAATGGCGGCGATCTCCGGTTCGTCCAGCGTGGAGCCGACGATCAGGCGCATGTGGCCGCCGTTGCCGATCAAGCCTTCCAGTCCGCGCGAGGCGGGAAAGGGTGATCATAATGTGAAAACAGGGGTTCTGTGGGAGCGGGCTTGCCCGCGATCAGTTTCAATTCCAATCGCGGGCAAGCCCATCTTTCAATCGCGGGCAAGCCCATCTTTCAATCGCGGGCAAGCCCGCTCCCACAAAGAAGCGGTTACTTGCGCCGTTCCTACAACCAGACTGCATCCCACAAGGGATAATCCCCGATCCGTTGCACCAGACCGGCGCGCAACGGATTGGCTACGACATAGCGGGCCATGGTTTTTACATCCTCGTCCCGGCGGAGTGCATGATCGTGAAAGCCTGCTTGCCATATTGGCCCCCGCCATTCGAATTCGCGGTTGATAGTGATCGCGCTGCGCGATTTAACGGTTCGCGCGAGCGATTCCAAGGTACCTTCGCGCAGTACGATCAACCAATGCAAGTGATCGGGCATCAGTACAAAAGCGAGCGTATCGGCCAACCCTTGAACACTGGCCCAACGCAGTTCGTTGACCACAAGCCGTCCGACACGAAAGTTTTCAAACACGGGTTTCCTTTGGCAGGTAACCGTTGTCAGCAAATAGGCTCGACCGATTTCCGAGAAGCGGCCTTTGCGTAGCCGATGGCTTTGCGGTGGCGCAGGCTTGTTCAAGGGGAAACTCCATGGTCGATGAGGGGGAATCAATAGGTGGGAGCGGGCTTGCCCGCGATAAGTTAATCAATCCTATCGCGGGCAAGCCCGCTCCCACTACCCACAGGAACCATCATCGCTATCGCGGGCAAGCCCGCTCCCACCACCTACAGGAACCATCATCGCGGGCAAGCCCGCTCCTACATCAATCAATGCCCGCTCCTACATCAATAATGTTATACCATTTACGGCTAGATTGTATTATAATACTCTTTTCAACCCTACTTTGA
>JAVMKJ010000186.1:9123-62308 GCA_031732855.1 Candidatus Competibacter sp. | reverse complement strand
ACGCATGATCGTTCTCCGAAAATCGGGCTCCATCCCGAGCGTGGATGGGGTACGCAGCTTGGCTTTGGCTACGGATTCTGGAACCGGGTATCGTTGGCCAGATCGTCTTTCGCGGTCGGATCGCGTTTCACTGCCTGCTCCAATGCGGCCTTGCACAGGTCGATTCGACCGAGTCGCCGATAGGCTTCGGCCAGATCGAAGTAGCCTTCCTTGGCGTCGGGATGCCGGACCGTGGCTTCCTTGAAGGCGTCAATGGCGGCGTGCAGGTCGCTCTGATCCAGATAGGCGTAGCCTAATGCGTTGTAGCCGTTGAAGCTGTCGGGATCGGCATCGATGGCCGATTTCAGCAGCGCGATCCGCTGCGCGGGATCGGCCATGCCGTAACTGGCGATGATACGTTGCTGCGCCTTCTGGGCACGGAACAGTTGTTGGCGCAGCTCGATTTGGAACTGTTGAAGTTCCTGACGCAAGGTTTTCAGTTGGCTGAACTCCCAATACGCCAATACTCCGACCAGCACCGTGATAATCGTCACCAACAGGGTGAAGGCGACCAGGGTATCGTTGACGGTCATCGCGATATTCTCCTTTCAAGCGACTCAAGCTACATCGCGCGCGAAATCCGGTGACGCAGGTCGGGCGGCGAGCTAGCGCTCGAATACTGCCTTCCTTCCCGCGTCAAACTCCGTCCTGCTGGTGAAGTTTCGATCAGTCCCAGGCGCACCAGATATTCCGCCGTTTCCACGAAATCCTGTCGGTGCGTCAGGCCCAGCGCCTGGCTCAGGGTGGCTTCCGAAACCGCACCGTGCTGTTTGAGACAAAGCAGGAAGCGACGCGCGACATCGTCGAGGCCTTTGTAGTCGATACCCTGCGATTCGTAGAACGCCGCGATGTTTTCCGGGGTCATCAAGGCGGCGGCTTGTTGTAGCGATGGGATACCGTCCATTTGCTGTGTGGCGCAATGGAAGAAATGCGGGCGCAACGCCTCGCTCAGGTCACGGACGCTGCGGCGCGGGTTGCAGCGTGCTCGGGCGGCGATCTCATAACAGGCCTCCCGCGACAGTTCCGCGCCGTCCAGACAGCCCTTGCCATGTAGCCAGACGATGCCCGCCAGTTCGTGCAGGGTGTAGGAGCGCAGCCAGGTTTTATTGGGCCGGCTTTGGAAGGCTTCCGACAATTTGCCCTGATCCGTGGTCGCCAGCAGGAATACCACCTGGCTGAAATCGTAAAGACCACCTTCGATGGACGTGATGCGGCGATCATCCATGGCGCTCAGCAGGGCTGTCGCCACCGATGCCGAAATACCGTGGACCTCATCAATGAAGATCAGGCACGATTCGACCCGCACCGTTCCGGTTCCTGGCGCGGCCGGAAGCAACCCTTCCTGAGCGAGCCGTTCCAGCAAATCGCCAGGGCGGTGCAAGTCGGAACCGCTGAAGAACAGAGGTTCCTGATTCAGTAGCAACGCGCCGATGTTTCGCGCCAGGGTGCTTTTACCCACCCCGGCGAGGCCAACCAACAGTTTGTCGAAAAAGCGTTGGCCGGTCGCCTTGGAGAACAGGGCTTGCTTGACCAGCAAATCAACGGCTTGATACTGGCCGATCATGCCTAGGGCATTGACTGGGGGCGGCCAGATTTGCTCGGTGGTCGGGTTGGACGGAGCGGTAGGTTGCGCAGTCGTCGGTACGCGATCCGGGACCGGCGAAAGCTCCTCGCCTTCGATGGTCACGATCCGATCCGGGCGGATAAAAACCGGCGACGGATCCGCCGCGCTGGCCAGCGCGATCGGCAGGAACGTCTCCGAGGTGTCCAGAAAGCCACCCCAATTCTCCTGACTGCAAAACGCCTGGACCCAATCCAGCACTTTGCAGTTGACTGTTGTCGTTCCGGTCACCTCACGCTGATTGGACGGCAGGGTAACGGGAATTTCGATGTCGTCGGCGGGAGCCTCCTCGAAGGCTGTCCATGCTTCGTCGATGGCATCGGCAATGGCGGCCAAATCCTCGTCGCGTCCCTCAAGGAGAGCGTCGGAAGATTCACCAGCCAATGAAGGCGGCTCAATCGGGTTGGGTCCAGGCGTGGGTCCAGGCGTGGGAGGAGTCTCGTCTTCTTCCGGTTCATCCTTCGG
Source organism: Candidatus Competibacter sp. (assembly GCA_031732855.1). GTDB lineage: Bacteria > Pseudomonadota > Gammaproteobacteria > Competibacterales > Competibacteraceae > JAVMKJ01. Next base: position 60,183 of record JAVMKJ010000186.1, on the reverse strand, counting down.
TGGACGATCCACGACCAGCGCCTTGGCAAGATCAAGCGTACCTTCAACACCGCGATGAATCGCATCCCTGTAAGCTTCCACGGCGGCAACAGCGTCGGTCATTTCCGCTTGCCGGGTGGGATTCTGGTAACGCCGTCGCGCCCGGCCACGAAGATCGGATGCGCGGAGGGTTTTGACTTGCTGGACGGTGGCCAGATTGAGGGCCAGCCGTTTGCTGACATGATCCGGGCCGAACAAATTTTCATCGATCAAGAGTCCGAGAGCAGGCAAGGCCAGCCACGGGGCGCGATTGCCCTGTGCGAGTCGCGGAGAGTCCAAATTCACTTGAACCATTAAATTGCTCGTCGCTGTAAATGTTTGTTCAGAATTAGAGGCTCAACTCGTCCATTTGCGAAGGCAAAAGATAGGGTACTGTAATCGAAATGCGCCTCTGCGGAATGAATCGCCCGATGCAGATTAGGCGACAATAAAACCATATTATCTATTGTATCTTCCCCGCCCCGAGAACGATAAATTATATGGTGCGCTTCCGCAGTTGGTACGCCATAAAGTAGCGGGCTATCATGTCCAGTAACCTGGCATCTTCCTGAGTAAATATCATAAAGCTCTTGCACTAATTGGCGATTCCTCTCATGTGATTTCCGAAGTCGATTTTTATAGGATTCTGTGTAAGTAATAGTAGGTGATTCAAGAATCAAATTTAATTGTGATGGTTCATTTGCATAAAGTGCTTGCTCAAATTTTTCTTCATCTGGAACCGCTTTTGCTCGTGATTCATTCTCAAGAGACTCCGCAAATGATTCCAAAAGCTTGCTTGCTGATGGTTGTAATGCACGAATTGTTTGGCAGGCTTGGGCAAGAGATGTGCGGTTTTTATCACATAAACTTGCACCATCAAAATCCAATAATCTAAGCAACTCAAAAATATCCTCTTTTTTGTTCTCTGTAACCTTGAAATAACGGGAAGATACCGTATCACCCCATACACGATAAGGCCCATATTTATAGTTAGGAGCATTGATGGTTTTTGCAATCACGTTCAGTCGTGCTAACAGACGATACTCACTTTTCCCCGTATTCACAACTCTTGTAAATAGCCAAATAAGCTCGCCGATATGAATTGCAGTATGCAGTCGTGATTGATTAGAATTAAAATTAAATCCTGCCCCTTCGTCAAGGTCTCTTAGATAGTTGTCATATCTCCAGTAAGCGAGCAGATCCATTATTGTACTTTAATGATATGGATTCAGTTGGGAATTGCAAAAGTTACGATGGATAGGAGCATTTTTCAGTTGCGAAGAAATAATTCAAAGCCGGGAATACAATCTTCGATAGTTATCGGCAATTTGTGGCGAGAACAGCAGTAATGCCGCTTCACTGACCGCAGGTTCCCTTAACTGCGCCTCCACAACGGGTCGGAAGAGTTCCCGAGTCCGACGTTTTTCCGCCAGGACTTGCTCGGGGGTCAACCGGCCAAGGCGCGGGCGTTCGGTCACCAGTTCGATGCCGTACCCTTCCTCCCGCACCTGCCAACCGAGGCGAACCAGATCGAGCAGTACGCGGGCGGCTGCCTCGTAAGCCGAAACCTGACACTCATCGGAGTAACGAACACGCACCCAGCGCACTTCTTCGTCGAGCAGTGCCCGCAAATCGCCTTCACTGTTGCGTTGGCGCGCATTAGCCAGGGATCGGGCCAAGGCCAGGAAACGGTCGGCGGCGGCGCCTTCCAGCGGCGGACGAATCGGAACGATCATGGTGGCGGGGGGTTGGATCCGGTAATGAAGACTGTTGAATTATTGCAGATACACTCCAACTTGTGACGTTCCCAGCACAGACTATCCCATCATCATCAGCGTCAGCACCAGCGGCGTGGTCAGCGCCGCCAAGGCGGTTGACAGAATCAGGCTGCCGGCCACCGGCCCTTCCAGCGCCTCGAACTGGCGCGACATCAGATAGACGTTGACGCCCACCGCCAGCGAAGCCAGCAGGACCACCACCCGGGTTTCCAGCGTCCCCAGCCCGAGCAAGCGGGCCAGCAGCCAGACCACCAGCGGCTGCACCAGCAGCTTGACCGCGCTGATCGCCAGACTGATCCGCCACTCGTCGCGCAGCCGGTATTCGGCCAGCCCCATGCCCAAGGCGATCAGAGCCATCGGCGTGGCCGCCTGCGCGAGCATCGCCATCGGCCGATCCACCAGGGCCGGCAGGGGGAGACTGATAATGCCGAACAGCGTTCCCGACAGAATCGCGGCGACGATGGGATTGACCAGCACGGCGCGCGCCGCCCGGGCAAAACCGCGCACCGAAAAACTGCCGTGCCGCGCCCATTCGACCGAGACGGTGACCAGGGTCCACAGGACCAACGCGTTGAACACCAGCACCAGGGCGACCGGGGGCACCGCCGCTTCGCCCAGCGCCACCTTGGCCAGCGGCAGGCCCAGCATCACGTTGTTGGAAAATACCCCGCCCAGGGCAAAGACCGACTGACCCACGCCGTCGAGCTGGAAGACCCGCCAGGCGATCAGCCGGCCAAGGATGAACACGACCAGACACCCGCCAAAGAAGGCAACGAGCAACCGCGCGTCCACCGGCGGCAGTTTGGAAAAATCGCTCATCAGGCGAAACAGCATCGCCGGCAGGGCCACCGAGAACACGAAACGGGTCATGTGATCGGCCATCGCTTTCGGCCAGTGGAAAAGACGCATCAGCGCATAGCCGAGGAGGACGAGCAGGAACAGGGGAGTGGCGAGCGCGATCTGATTCAGGAACGTATTCATCAATTATCCAGGCATTTCCATGAAAGTATGATTATCAAACTTTCATGGAAATTCAGTATTCTTCCTCCATTTTCCCCCGCGCCGCCGGGATCGGCCAACCTGCTGATGCTGGAACGGATCGGTGAAACCCTGGCCGGCCGGGCGGTCTACGTTACGCTCTGGCCCTTCACCCGCCGCGAACGGCAGGGGCTGGGGCGGACAGGCACCTGGAGCGAACTGCTGGCCGCGCCATGGTGGCGGGTGTGCCGAGCGTCCGGCGCGCAACGGTGAAGAGTACGAGCGGATAAATCGCTCGCGCCTCACAGCCCCCCGGCCACCCGCCGCCCCTCGGCCTCGTCCACCCGCGCCAGCAGCAGCGCTCCGCCGGCGAACAGCACCAGCAGCGACAGAATCGACAGTCGCGGATTGCCGCTCAACAGGCTGACCGCGCCCATCAGCACCGGCCCCAGTACCGCCGCGAACTTGCCCAGCATGTTGAAAAACCCGAAAAACTCCCCGGACTTCTCCGCCGGGATCAAACGGGCGTACAGGGAGCGGCTCAGGGACTGGATGCCGCCCTGAACCAGGCCGATGGCCGCCGCCAGCGCGTAGAACTCCCACGGGTAACGGATGAAATAGCCCCAGACCGTAATCAGGAAGTAGACCGCGATGGCGATGAGGATCCCGGTTCGCGGCCCCCAGCGCTCGCCCAACCGGCCGAAGGCGATGGCGGCCGGAAACCCCACGAACTGGGTGAGCAACAGGGCGACGATCAGGCTGTCGGCGGGAAAGCCCAGCGCCAGGCCGTAGTCCACCGCCATGTGGATCACGGTATCGACCCCGTCGATGTACAGCCAATAAGCCAGCAGGAAGGTGCCGACCACCCGCAGACGACGGATTTCCCGGAAGGTGCCGCGCAACTGTCCGAAACCGGCCCGGATCGCCGCCAGCCCGCCGACCCGGTCCGGCGCGGGCGGTTCGGGCACCCACAGCAGCAGGGGAATGGCGAACAGCGCCCACCACAGCGCCACCGTCACGAACGAGACCCGCACCCCCTCGGCCGCGTCCGCCAGGCCAAACCAGCCGGGATACAGCGTCATCAGCACGTTCAGGGCGAACAGCAGGCCGCCGCCCAGATAGCCCAGGCTGTAACCCAGGGCGGAGACGATGTCGAGCTTGCGCTGGCCGGCCACGCCCACCAGCAGGGCGTCGTAGAAGATGTTGCCGGCCGAGAAGCCGATCAGCGCCAGGATGTAGAAAGTCGCCGCCCAGATCCATCGACCCTGGGCCACCCCGTACAGAGCGCCGGTCATGACGATGCCCAGCGCCGCGAACGCCAGCAGGAACCGTTTCCGCGCGCCGCCGCGGTCGGCGATCGCGCCCAGCACCGGGGCGAGGAACACGATCAGCAGGCTGGCCAGGGAGTTGGCGGCGCCCAGCCAGAAGGTGCTTTCCGTGACCGGCGCGCCGGCGCTCCAGTACTGCTTGAAGAAAATCGGAAAGAACCCGGCGATGACCGTGGTGGCGAAAGCCGAGTTGGCCCAGTCGTAAAAGGCCCAGGAAATTGCCTTGCGACGGTCCAGGTGTTCGGGTTCTGGAGGAGAGTGATCGGGAACTGTCACCGGAATATCCTGTGGCATTGGTCGATCGTGAGATTAGCCGCTCGACGGAAATACGGGAATACGGCTAACCTGCTTTGCCATGAAAATGTCGCACGCACCGCCCCGGGAGGATTAGCCCATGGCCGCGCCATCAACCAACATGTGTTCGGGATGTTTCCAGCCGCGCGAGGGGGGAGAAAACGCAACCTGCGCGCGGTGTGGCTACAATCCCAACGCGCCACGCTCGCTGTCGCTGCTGCCGGTGCGGACGCAATTGCAGCAGTATGCGATCGGGGAGAAACTGGGGCAGGGTGGCTTTGGCATTACCTATCGTGGCTTCGATCTGAAGCTGCGCATGGAAGTGGCGATCAAGGAATATTACCCGAGCGATTTTGCGGGGCGATCCAGCGACCGGAAGACGCTGGTGCTGCTCTCGCCGGAAAACGGCGAACTGTTCGACTACGGCTTGCGGGCGTTCGTCGGCGAGGCGCGCACCCTGGCCCAATTGAAGCATCCCAACGTGGCGCGGGTGCACAATCTGTTCGGGATGAACGGCACCGCCTATTTGGTGATGGATTACTACGAAGGGGAGACGCTCCACGATTACCTGGCCCGGCAACCGGGCAGGAAATTGCCGTGGCGGCTGGCGGTGAATTTGATGCTGCCGGTGCTGGACGGCTTGCGGACGGTGCATGACAACGGTTTCATGCACCGGGATGTCAAGCCGCGCAACATTTATCGCACCCACCAGGGCCAGATCATCCTGCTCGATTTCGGCGCGGCGCGGCAGGTGGTCGGCGACCACAGCCGCAGCCTGGCGATTTATTCCAGCGGCTACGCGGCTTACGAGCAACACGTGCAGCACGGGCAAGGTCCGTGGACCGATGTGTACGGCGCCGCCGCCACGCTTTATTTCTCGCTGACCGCGCAGGTTCCGCCCCCGGCGTCGGAACGCAAACAATGCGACACCCTGAGGCCGGTCCGGCACTTCAGCCCCGATTCGCCGCCCGCCCTCGATAACATCCTGCGGCATGCCCTGGCGGTCGAGCCGGACCATCGCTTGCAATCCGTCGCGGAATTCGAGCAGCGGCTTCGGGCCGTGTTACGGCAGGAAGAGAAACTTCCGGCAGAGGCGAAACGGGGTAAACCGCCTTTTCCCGGCCCGTCGTTGAAACCCCGAACGTGGGCGATGACGGGGTTTCTGTTGCTGGCGGTGACGGTGGCGGGCCTGTTCTGGATCTTTTCTCCACCGTCGGTGATAACGCCCGCGCCGCCGGTGCCGAAGCCGGTGGAGCCCGCCCCGTCCCCGGTCGTGGCGCCCGCGCCGATCCCGCCCGCGGCGGAGCCAGCTCCCCAAATTCCTCCTTCACCCCTTGCCACCGCCGGCCAGGTCTTCCACGACAGGCTTCGGGACGGGGGCCAGGGACCGGCGATGGTCGTGATTCCAGCAGGGAAATTCCAGATGGGATCGCCGGAAGGGGAAGCCGGGCGCGACGCGGACGAACGCCAGCATTCGGTGAAAATCGAGCACCCCTTGGCCGTCGGCCAATACGAAGTGACGGTGGGGGAATTCCGGCGGTTTGTGGAAACAAGCGGCTACAAGACGGATGCCGAACGAAACGCGGGAGGGAATGACGGTTGTTTTGTCGCCTACCGGGAAGGAAACGAGTGGAACGACGGCTACCGGGCTGGATACAGCTGGTGGAACCCGAACTTCAAACAGGGCGACGCGCACCCGGTGGCGTGCGTGAGTTGGAACGACGCGATGGCCTATGCCAAGTGGCTCTCCAGGCAAACGGGCCAGAAATACCGGCTTCCCACCGAAGCGGAATGGGAATACGCGGCGCGGGCGGGGACGACGACGGTGCGATACTGGGGCGACGATCCGGATCAAGCCTGCCGGTACGCCAACGTGGCGGATCAGACCGCGAAAAAGACGTTTCCCAACTGGACGGTGCACGCTTGCGACGACCGGCACGTGCATACCGCCCCCGTGGGTTCGTTTCAGCCCAATGCGTGGATGCTCCATGACATGCTCGGCAACGTGTGGGAATGGACCTGTTCGACGTATGACGAGAGTTACGGCGGCGCGGAACGGGAATGCGCTCCCGATGATGCAACGGGCACCCGCGCCGTGCGAGGCGGTTCCTGGGACGACGTTCCCGCGTGGGTGCGTTCCGCCCTTCGCTACGGAGACTCGCCGACGCTGCGCTACGGCAACATGGGTTTTCGCCTTGCCAGATGATAACTCCTCAACTATCTTGAAAAAATACGCGAAAATGCTCCGCCCAAGGATTCAGAACCATGTTTCACGCCCTGGAAATCGAACACGAAACCGGCGTGGCCACGATCTGGATGAACCGTCCCGACCGGCACAACGCTTTCGATGAAACCCTGATCGCCGAACTGACCGCCGCCTGCCGGGCGCTGGACGTTGATGAATCGGCGCGGGTGGTGGTGCTGGCCGGGCGGGGCAAGAGCTTTTCCGCCGGGGCCGACCTGAACTGGATGAAACGGGCCGCCGGCCATGCCGTCGAGCAGAATCTCGACGACGCCCGCAAGCTGGCGACGATGCTGCGCGCGCTGGCCGAACTGCGCAAGCCGACCGTCGCCCGGGTCCACGGCGCGGCCCTGGGCGGGGGCACCGGGCTGGCCGCGGCCTGCGACATCTGCGTCGCTTCCACCGCCGCCGTTTTCGCCACCTCCGAGGTTCGGTTCGGCCTGATTCCCGCCACCATCGGCCCCTACGTGCTGCGGGCCATCGGCGCCCGCCAGGCTTCGCGCTATTTTCTGACCGCCGAACGCATCGATTCCCGCCGCGCCTGGGATTTGGGACTGGTTCACGAACTGGTGGAGCCGGAGGCGCTGGACGCCAGGGTCCGGGAAATCGTCGCGGCGCTGCTGGCGGGCGGTCCCCAGGCCCAGGCGGCGGCCAAGGACTTGATCCGCGCCGTCGCCGGCCGGCCGCTCGACGATGCCCTGGCGGAAGACACCGCCCGGCGCATCGCCCGCTTGCGCGCCACCCCGGAAGCGAGGGAGGGACTCGGCGCCTTTCTGGAGAAGCGTCCGCCAGGCTGGACGGGGAAACCATGACCGCGTTCGAAACCACCCCGATCGGAATGCAACGCTGAGAACCTCCCATGTCCTTTCCCCGCCGAGTCCGGATCGTCGAAGTCGGCCCCCGCGACGGCTTGCAAAACGAACGGCAAGTCGTTCCGACCGCCGTCAAGCTGGCGCTGATCGACAGATTGGCCGATGCCGGCCTCAAGACCATTGAGGCCGGCGCCTTCGTGTCGCCGAAATGGGTGCCGCAGATGGCCGACAGCGCGGCGGTGCTGGCCGGGCTCCGGCGCCGGCCGGGCGTGAGCTACCCGGTTCTCGTTCCCAATCTGAAAGGCTTCGAGGCGGCGCTCGCCGCCGGCGCGACCGAGATCGCGGTATTCGGCGCGGCGTCCGAAACCTTCTCCCGCCGCAACATCAACTGCTCGATCGCCGATTCCCTGGACCGCTTCCGTCCGGTGGTGGAAGCCGCCCGCCGGCACGGCGTCGAGGTCCGGGGCTACGTATCGTGCGCGCTGGGCTGTCCCTACGAAGGCGAAGTCGATCCGGAAAAAGTGGCGGAGGTAGCCAGCGCGCTCCACGGGATGGGCTGCCACGAGATTTCCCTGGGCGATACCATCGGCGTCGGCACTCCGGGCCGGGTCCGGCGCCTGCTCGAGACCGTGTCCCGGCGAGTGCCGATGGACCGGCTCGCCGGCCATTACCATGACACCTACGGCCAGGCGCTGGTCAATATCCATGCCTCGCTGGAGCTGGGCATGGCGGTGTTCGACGCCTCCGTCGCCGGTCTGGGTGGCTGTCCCTACGCGGCGGGCGCTTCCGGCAACGTCGCCACCGAGGATGCGATCTATCTACTGAGCGGTCTGGGAATCGAAACCGGCATCGACCTCGATATCCTGGTGGACGCCGCCGCGTTCGTCAGCCAGACGCTGGGACGCCAGCCGGCCTCGAAAGTCGCGCGGGCGATTTTGTCCAAACGGGTAGGGTCTTGCCCTGGCGGCGCCTCCAAACAATAATCGCCCCTTCATGAGGTCGCCCGGACTGAAGCCGCCGAAGCCCGTTTAAATTCGCTTATTCGAATCAATCATCTATAATCCTCTGAAAATCGCCTCCATTCCCATGTGGGATTACGGGCAACCTGGCACAAAGCATCTTCCTGTCGTTTCACCCGCCGTGGCAAGGTGGGTGTGGATTGAAATCAACATGTCGGCACGCATAGCGACGGTCAAGCGCGATACGCTGGAAACGCGGATTCAGGCGCGCGTCAACCTGGATGGCGCGGGCGGCGCGCGACTCGCCACCGGCTTGCCGTTCCTCGACCACATGCTCGACCAGATCGCCCGCCATGGCCTGGTGGATCTGGAAATCGAAGCCCAGGGCGACCTGCACATCGACGCCCACCACACGGTCGAGGACATCGGCATCACCCTCGGCCAGGCGGTCAAACAGGCCTTGGGCGACAAGCGCGGCATTCGCCGCTACGGTCACGCCTACGTGCCGCTGGACGAAGCCCTTTCCAGGGTCGTGCTCGACTGCTCCGGCCGGCCGGGGCTGGAATACGCCGTCGAATTCCCTCGTGCCCGCATCGGCGAATTCGATGTCGATCTGTGCCGCGAATTCTTCCAGGGCTTCGTCAACCATGCCCTGATCACCGCGCACATCGACAACCTGCGCGGCCGCAACGCTCACCACATCGCCGAAACCGTGTTCAAGGCCTTCGGTCGCGCCCTGCGCGGGGCGGTCGAATTCGACCCGCGCGCGGTCGGTGTTCCTTCCACCAAGGGCAGCCTATAAGCCAGCCCACGCCCGCCAACATTCAGCGTTCCGCATCCCGCGAGTTTCCGCATGGCCAGCAGCATCGCGATCATCGATTACGGCATGGGCAACCTGCGCTCCGTCGCCAAGGCGCTCGAACACGTAGCCCCCGGCGCGCGGGTGATCGTCACCCAGAACCGCCTCGACATTCTGCGCGCCGACCGGGTGGTGTTTCCCGGCCAGGGTTCGATCCGCGACTGCATGCACGAACTGGCCCGCTGGGATCTGGTGGAGGTCGTGCGCCAGATCGCGCTCGACAAGCCGTTTCTGGGCCTGTGTCTGGGACCGCAGGCGCTGCTGGACTTCAGCGAGGAGAACGGCGGCACCGAATGCCTGGGCGTGTTGCCGGGCCGGGTGGTCCGGTTCGGCGAACCGCGCGATCCGGCCACCGGCGAGCGACTCAAGGTACCGCACATGGGTTGGAACCAGGTTCGTCAGCTGCGCGATCACCCGCTCTGGCGCGGTATTCCCCAGGACAGCCGCTTCTATTTCGTCCATAGTTATTACCTGCAACCCACGGACGCCGCATTGGCGGTCGGCAGCACGCGTTACGGCTTCGACTTCACCTCGGCGATCGCGCGGGACAACATCTTTGCCGTGCAATTCCATCCGGAAAAGAGCGCCCAGGCGGGATTGCGGCTGCTCGCCAACTTCGCGGACTGGAATCCCTGATGGTCGGCGGTCAGTATTCAGTCAATCCAATGTAGAACCCCGCTATGTTGCTCATACCTGCGATCGATTTGAAGGACGGTAAGTGCGTGCGGTTGCGCCAGGGACGCATGGAAGACTCGACGGTCTTCTCGGACGACCCGGTGGCCATGGCCGAACGCTGGGTGAAGGCCGGCGCCCGTCGCCTGCACCTGGTGGACCTGAACGGGGCCTTCGCCGGCCAGCCGGTCAACGCCCAGGTGATCCGTCGCATCGCCCAAACCTTCCCCGACCTGCCCATCCAGGTCGGTGGCGGCATCCGCGACGAGCAGACCGTCGATGCCTACCTGGATGCCGGCGTCCAGTTCGTCATCATCGGCACCAAGGCCGTGCAGGATCCGCATTTCATCAGCGACCTGTGCCTCGAATACCCCGGCCACGTCATCGTCGGGCTGGATGCCAAGAATGGGCGGGTGGCGACCAACGGCTGGTCCAAACTGTCCAAGCACGATGTGATCGACCTGGCGCGGATGTTCGAACGCTACGGGGTGGAGGCGATCGTTTACACCGACATCAGCCGCGACGGCATGATGCAGGGCGTCAACGTCGAGGCCACGGTTCGGCTGGCGCAAGCCGTCGGCATCCCGGTTATCGCCTCCGGCGGAGTCAGCACCCTGGACGACGTGCGGGCGCTGCGCGCGGTGGAGCAGGAAGGCATCATGGGCGCGATCATCGGCCGGGCGCTGTACGATGGCGCCATCGACCTGGCCGAGGCCCAACGGCTGGCCGACCCGCCGGCGGAGAACGATTGAGATGGGCTTGGCCAAACGCATCATTCCCTGCCTGGACGTGGATCGGGGCCGGGTGGTCAAGGGCGTCAAGTTCGTGGAGATCCGCGACGCCGGCGATCCGGTGGAGATCGCCCGCCGCTACGACGAGCAGGGCGCCGACGAATTGACCTTCCTCGACATCACCGCCAGTTCCGACGATCGCGAGACCATGGTGCACGTGGTCGAGCAGGTGGCCAGCCAGGTCTTCATCCCCTTGACCGTGGGTGGCGGCATTCGCACCCTGGACGACGTGCGGCGCATGTTGAACGCTGGCGCGGATAAGGTGTCCATCAACACCGCCGCCATCGCCCGGCCCGAATTCGTCCGCGAAGCCGCCGAGCGCTTCGGCAACCAGTGCATCGTGGTGGCCATCGACGCCAAGGCGGTGCACCGGGAAGACGAACCGCCGCGCTGGGAAATCTTCACCCACGGTGGCCGCCGGCCCACCGGCATCGACGCCGTCGAGTGGGCGCGGCGGATGAACGCCTACGGCGCCGGGGAAATCCTTCTGACCAGCATGGACCGCGACGGCACCAAGCGCGGCTTCGATCTGGAACTGACCCGCGCCATCAGCGAGGCGACCACCATTCCGATCATCGCCTCCGGCGGAGTCGGCATCCTGGACCATCTGGCGGACGGTATCCTGCTCGGCAAGGCCGACGCGGTGCTGGCCGCCAGCATTTTCCACTTTGCCGAATACACCATCGAACAGGCCAAGCGCCACATGCGGGCGCGCGGTATTGAAGTCAGACTGTGAATCCTCGCTCTCCCTCGTAAGGGAGAGGGGCTGGGAGCAAGAGATCCATGACCGACGACTGGTTGGAACGCATCAAGTGGACGGCGGACGGCCTGGTGCCGGCCATCGCCCAGGACGCCGGAAGCGGCCGGGTGCTGATGCTGGCCTGGATGAACCGGGAATCGCTGCGGCGCACGGTGGAATGCGGCGAGGCGGTGTACTGGTCCCGCTCCCGCCGGCAACTCTGGCACAAGGGCGAGACCTCCGGTAATACCCAGAAGGTGCGAAGCATCCGACTGGATTGCGATCACGATGTGCTGCTGCTGGAAATCGAGCAGATCGGCGGCATCGCCTGTCATACCGGCAGGGAGCGCTGTTTCTTCGAGGAATTGCGCGAGGGTGCATGGATCGTCACCGACCCGGTGCTGAAGGATCCGCGCGAGATGTACGGGCAATGAGCGACGACATCCTGCGCGAACTGGCGGCGACTTTGGAAGCGCGCAAGCAGGCCGATCCCGACAGTTCCTATGTCGCCCGCCTGTACGCCAGGGGGCTGGACGCCATTCTCAAGAAGGTCGGCGAGGAAGCGGCCGAAACCCTGCTGGCCGCCAAGAACGGCGACCCCGAACATCTGGTGCGCGAAACCGCCGATTTGTGGTTTCATACCCTGGTCATGCTGGCCCATCAGGGGCTCGGCCCCGACGTGGTGTTGAACGAACTGCACCGCCGTTTCGGCACCTCCGGTCTGGCCGAAAAGGCCGCCCGCGCCGCTGGCTAGGCGAGCGCCGCTCTTCCCCTTATTCAGAGGCAAATCGTCATGCGTTTCAGCGTTTGGGAATTACTGCTCATTCTGGTGATCGTTCTGGTGCTGTTTGGCGGCACTCGACTGCGCAATCTCGGTTCCGATCTGGGTTCGGCCATCCGCGGTTTCCGCGATTCCATGAAGGAAGGCGCCAAGCCGGAAACAGCCGAGGAGGATCCCAAGAAACTCGAGCAGCCCGCGGTTCGGGAACAGACCGGCGATGCCGCCGCCACGGCGGCCCGCGACCCCTTGGCCAAGGACCGCGACAAGGTCTGAGCACCGGGTCGCGCCAACATGTTCGAAATCGGTTTCTGGGAACTGGTCATGGTCGGCGTCGTCGCGCTGATCGTGGTCGGTCCCGAGCGGTTGCCCGGTCTGGCGCGCACCGCCGGTCTGTGGCTGGGCAAGGCTCGCCGGATGATCGCCGACGTCAAGGCCGAGGTGGATCGGGAACTGCATCTTGAGGAGATCAAGCAGACCTTGCGCCAGCAGGCCAATCTCGGTGAAGTGAAGGATCTGACCGACCAGGTTAAGTCGCTGCGGCAGGACATTCAGGCCGAATTCGACGATCCGGGACCGCCACCGGGCTGGCAACCGGGCCTGTCGAACGCCCCGCCGCCGCCGGGCTGGACGCCGCCGGGCGAAACTCCGGAACCGCTGCCGGGCGTGCCCGCGCCGGTGCGGTTGCGGAAACCGGAGACGGCTCCGGCCGCTCCGGAACCGCCGCCGGTTTCGGCGGCGACGTCGGTTTCCGAATCCGACAATACCGCCCCGCGGTCCCCGCCACCACCCACCGCGAACTGAAACCCGTGTCCGACGCCGATCGCGAACAACCCTTCATCAGCCATTTGGTCGAACTGCGCAGCCGGCTGCTGCGCATCGTCATCGGGATCCTGGCGGTCTTCGTGGCGATGTCGCCGTTTTCCAATCCGATCTATACCGCGCTGGCCGGTCCCTTGACTCGACACATGCCGGCCCAGAGCAGCATGATCGCGATCGACGTGCTGTCGCCGTTTCTGACCCCGTTGAAATTCACCCTGGTCCTGGCGGTGTTCGTCACCGTTCCATGGACGCTCTACCAGGTCTGGGCCTTCGTCGCGCCGGGGTTGTACCAGCGGGAAAAGCGGATGGTCCTGCCCATCCTGGCTTCCAGCACGCTGTTGTTCTACTGCGGCATGGCTTTCGCTTACTTCGTGATCATGCCGATCTTTTTCGCCTTCATCACCAGCACCGCGCCGGAAGGCGTGGCGGTGATGACCGACATCAATCGCTACCTCGATTTCGTGATGACGATCTTCTTCGCTTTCGGTGTGGCGTTCGAGGTGCCGGTCGCCACGGTCATCCTGGCGCTGGCCGGCATCCTCTCGCCCGAAGCCATGGCCGCCAAGCGGCCTTTCGTCATCGTCGGCGCGTTCGTCATCGGCATGTTGCTGACCCCGCCGGACGTCATCTCGCAGACCCTTCTGGCGGTGCCGATGTGGCTGCTGTTCGAGATCGGAGTCTTCATCTCGCGGTTGCTGCTGCGCCGGCGCGGCGAGGCTCGAGCGACGGCCGCGGCGACGGAATCAACCCGCCAGCGGTAATCGATTCCGCATGAAATTTATGCCTGGCGAGCCTGGAGAATCCGCCTCGTGAGGATCGCCGATCTCCCACTCGTCCTTGCGAAATCGATCCGAGCCGCTTCGCGGCCGTAGCTCATGCCGTTCGACCCTTCCCGAATTCTTGGCGCCGTGCTGCTGGCCACGCTGGCGATGGCATCGCTGCTCGTCGGCGTGGCGGTCGGTCTTTTCCGCACGCCACCGCCGCGAACCAATGCCATCATCATGGCCTTCGGCACCGGTGCCCTGATCCAGGCGCTGGCGCTGGAACTGGCGTTCGAGGGCGCGGAGCGCCTGATGACCGAGGGTCACCTCGGCGGCATCGCCAGTTGGCTTTGGGTCGCGGCCGGTTTCACGATCGGCGGGGTGTCGTACTACCTGGGCGATCGCCGGTTGGAACGGTACGGCGCCGCCCTGCGGCATCCCGCGCTCGCCAGGCTCTACCTGTTTCGCAAGAAGCGGGAACAGTCGGCCACCCTGCTGGCCCGGTTGGCGCAAGTGGATCTGCTGCGCTCGTTGCCGCCCGAAGAGATGGAAGACGTGCTGTTGTGCGTCCAGCCGTTGCGCGTCGCGGCCGGCGAGACGATCTTCCAGCAGGGCGAAGCGGGAGATGCGTTGTATCTGATCGACGAAGGCAAGGTCGCGGTACTCGTCGGCCGCCAGGAAGCGGCTTCCGGCGGCGCGGTGGAAATGACGCCGCTGGCCGAACTGACGGCCGGACAGTCGTTCGGCGAGATCGCGCTGCTGATCGGCGCACCGCGTACCGCGACCGTGGTGGCCGTGACCGACACGGCGCTGCTGAAAATCGCCAAGGAGCATTTCGACGAACTTCTCGATTGCTCCCCCCGACTTCGCCAAGCGGTCGAAGCTCTGAATTCACAGCGGATTTTGCAAAATGTCGCCGCCCTGCGCGAACGGTCCGACGCTTCGGCCTGGCAAAAGATGGCGCTGGCGAACATTCAGCGTCTGAGTCGCGCGGAAACGGCGGCGCTGATGCAGAAACACGCATCGGCGGGCGCTCCCCTGGCGATCTTTCTCGGAGCACTGCTGGATGGAATTCCGGAATCGGTGGTCATCGGATCGAATTTCGTTTCGCTCGAATCGTTCCGGTTCACTTTTCTGGTTGCGGTATTCCTGTCGAACCTGCCGGAAGCCATCGGCAGCGCCACGGGGATGAAGCATGCCGGCTTCGGCATGAAGCGCATCTTCACTCTCTGGGGCCTGCTCGTCATCGCCGGCGCGGTGGCGGCCGCGCTCGGCAATGCCTTTCTGTCCGGAGCGCCGCCGGCCCTGCTCACCCTGGTCGGCGCCATCGCCGGCGGCGGCATTTTGGCCATGGTGTCCTCGGTGATGATGCCCGAAGCCTACGAGGACGGCGGGCCGGCGGTCGGACTGGCGACCATCGCCGGTTTTCTCGGTGCGTTCCTGTTCAATTTTCTATGAACGTCTGGAGTCGTTTCGAGCACCGGCTGGGGTTGTGGCGCTCGGTGCTGATGTACCATGGCATTCCTTTCCGCCGGCGCCGGTTGACGCGGTTTTACGCCGGCTTCATCCGGTCGGGCGACCTCTGTTTCGACGTCGGTGCCCACGTCGGCAGCCGGCTGCGGGCCTGGACGCCGCTGGGCGCCCGGATCGTGGCCGTGGAGCCGCAGCCGGAATGCATGACCCTGCTGCGTCGTTGGTACGGGGACCGGCCCGATATCATCCTGATCGAGCAGGCGGTCGGCGCCGTGCCCGGTACCGCCGATCTGCTGGTCAGTTCCCGCACCCCGACGGTGACTACCCTCTCGTCCGCCTGGACCGAGGCGGTGCGGCGAGACCGCGCTTTCGAGAAGGTCCGCTGGGACTACCGTCTGCCGGTGATGGTCACCACCCTGGACGAACTGATAACTCGCCACGGACTGCCGGCCTTCTGCAAGATTGATGTGGAAGGTTACGAACGAGAGGTGCTGAAGGGGCTGTCCCAGCCGATTCCGGCACTCTCCTTCGAATTTATCCCCGCCTGTCTGGGAACCGCGCGAGGCTGCGTGGCGTATCTGGCGGAACTCGGCCGCTACGAATTCAACTGGTCGGTCGGGGAAGCGCAGCGCCTGCGGTCGAGCGGCTGGCTCGATGCCGCTCAACTGCTCGCATGTCTCGACGACATTGCGTCAACCGGCAAGTCCGGGGATATTTACGCCCGTCATCGGTCATTAGACTTCACCGCAAACCGCCGGTGAAGATCGTGGGCAGATCCAGGATGGGAATCGGCTGGTTGTCCTGCTGGAAACAGGATATAGCCAAGGCACGCCATTTGGCCGGCGGCTCGGGCAGCGGGCAGGCCTGTTCGTCGGCCACCCGCGCCCGCGTCGGGATGCCGGCCAGCAGCAGCGCCCCGTATTCGAGCGTCGTTCCCGGACGCCTCTGGTAGGCGAACACGCCCGCCAGCGTCAGCCAGCGTTGCACCGGCTGTCCTTGCAGCCAGGCGGCCAGATCCATCGCCGGCAGCACGATATCGTTCCAGACCAGTACCTGCCGGCAGTAATACGGGCTCAACGGGACTTCCAGCAGCGTCGGTGCTTCGATCAGGTGCACCAATTCACGCTCGCCCACGGCGACGTGCATTTGGCCGGCCAGCGTCAGCACCCAGGCGGCGCTGTCCCAGGGCGAATGCTCAGGCATCGGCGTTCTCCACCATGGTGGCCAGCCAGGCCGCCAGATGCTCGGTCGTGGTCGCGCAGCCCAACCCATCCTCAAGCAGTACCAGCGCCTGAATCGGAGAGTCCGGAAGCGCCATGCAGGTTGGCAACGCCAACAGGCGGGGTGGTTCCTCCAAGGTGGTCACCCGGTCGCAGACCAGGCCGAAACGGTCGGCGCCATTATTCAGCAGCAGGCAAGC
This sequence comes from Candidatus Competibacter sp., assembly GCA_031732855.1. Lineage (GTDB taxonomy): Bacteria > Pseudomonadota > Gammaproteobacteria > Competibacterales > Competibacteraceae > JAVMKJ01. The sequence continues at coordinate 43,459 of JAVMKJ010000186.1, read as the reverse complement.
CCGGCGACTGGCCGGCAAGTGTGGCAGGATCCGCAAGTCGCCGGACAGGCAGTATACCGGCCACCACTCGCCCTCGAACGCCACGGCGCCGAGACTCGCCGGAGCCCGTACCTCCGGGTCGATATCCAGGAGCGATCCCAGCGACTGGACTTCCGCTTGCGGCAGCAGCCACTTGTACCCCTCCAGGGTCGATACGGCGAACGCCCGAATCTTTAGAAGGTCGGTCAAAGTCGATTGAATTCGCCCGTTCATGCCGGCCGCAACAGCTTGTGGATGTGTTCGAGCAACTCATCTTCGACGAAGGGCTTGGTCAGATAGACGTTGACGCCCATCGTCTCGGCCTCGCGCCGGTGTTTCTCGGTGGAGCGCGAGGTGATCATGATGACCGGCAGTTCGCGGGTCGTCGGGTTGGCCCGTAAATGCGCCGTCAGCTCCAAACCGTTCATGCGCGGCATCTCCAGGTCGGCCAGAACGACGTCCGGCTGTTTGCCCTTGATGATCTCGATCGCCTCCAGGCCGTCGCGCGCGGTGCGCACCTCGAAGCCGGCATCCTGGGCGAACTGCGCCAGCGAGCGGCGGGCGCTCAGCGAGTCGTCCACCGCCAGCACGTACCGGCGGCGGGCGGCGGGCGCGGGCGCCGCGGCTCGGGCGGGCGCCGACAACGGATGAACTGCCGCCGGTGCCCGCAAGAGTTCCGGCAAATCCAGCACCGGCACCACGCTGCCGTCACCCAGGATGGTTGCGCCTACGATGCCGTTCAGCTTGGGAAGGTACTGGCCCAGGTTCTTGACCACCAGGTCGCGGCTGCCTACGGCTTCCTGCAACAGCACGGCGCGAATGTTGCCGGTCTCCTCCCGCACCAGCAGCACCGGCGGCGTGGCGCGATTTCCGGCACGCCGGTCCGGTTGCCGGTTGAGCAGCGCATCCAGCTCGGTGAGTTCGTAAATATCCTCGCCCAACTGATAGGTGGTGGCGTTGCCCAGTTTTTGAATCTTGCCGATCCCGGAGTACAGGATCTGCTCGATGCCGCGGTCGGAGAGGGCAACCATTTGATTGCGCACGCGCACCAGCAAGGCGTGGGTGGAGATCAGGGTCACCGGCAACCGCAGCTCCATCAGACAGCCCCGCCCCGCCCTGGTCTGGATGCGCAGCGAACCTTTCAGGTCCAACAGTCGGCTGTAAACCACATCCATGCCGATGCCGCGTCCCGAGGTTTGCGTGGTTTCACCCCGGGTGGAAAAGCCCGGCAGCAGAATCATTCGGGCCAGTTCGTCTTCTTCCAGCGGTTGGTCGGAAGCGAGCAGACCACGCGCGATCGCCGTTCGGCGAATCGCCGCCAAATCCAGCCCGGCGCCATCGTCCTGGCAGCGCATGACGATGTTGTTGCCCTCGCGCAGGAAGCCGAGTTCGATCCGCCCCACCGGTTGCTTGCCCAGACGCTTGCGCTGGTCCGCCGGTTCGATTCCGTGGTCCACGGCGTTGCGCAGGATGTGCATCAACGGATCGACCACCTCGTTCAACACGTTGCTGTCCATCGGCGTGTCGGCGCCGCGCACCACCAGTTCCGCCTCCTTCTCCACCAGCCGGCAGGTTTGCCGCACGCTGCGTTGCAAGCGCGGCACCACCGTCTGGATCGGGACCATGCGGGTGCGCAGTACCGCTTCCTGGCTGTTCCGATGCAGGTGGCCTTGATCCACCAGCAGGGTATCCAGCGCCGCCAAGTTGTCCTCGATGGCGCGGCCCAGCTCGCGGCTGTCGGTGGTCGCTTCCAACAGTCGGTGGGTGACCGTGTTCAGTTCGTTGTATTGTTCCAACTCCAGCGGATCGAAATCGCCGCGCCGCATCGATTTGGACAGCGGCGACGACACATTGCGGACGTCGACCAATTGTTCCAGTTCGGCGGTCAGGTGCTGCGAGAGGTGGTTTTGCTCGAGCATCGCCCGGGTTTGGGCGATGGTCTTGCGAATCCGTTCCTGGACCTGGCTGGTGAGGATGATGCTTTCGCCCACCAGCCGCAGCAGATCGTCGACCAGATGAGCGGGAACCCGCAGAGTCGCCTCCGGCGTCGCGGCGACCGATTGCGGTGCCGTCGGCGCCGTTTCGATCGATGGGGTGGGTTCGAGTTCGACGGTCGGCGGTGGAACCTCGTCGCCGGTCGGTATTCCCGCCTGGTCGATGCGGTTGGCCCAGTCCAGCACTTCCTGCAACACGGCGAACGCCTGGGTCGGCGGCACGCTCATGCCGAGCAGCGCCTCGCTCATGGTTTCCAGACAGTCCGCCGCGTTCAACAGGCTGCTGGCCAGCGGCTGGTTGGGCAGCGCGCCATGCTTGGAGAGCGCTTGCAGGATATCTTCGATGTGGTGGGTCAGCGTGGCGATACCGCGCACCCCGACGGTATTGCCGGCGCCCTTGAGGGTGTGGGCGATGCGTTGGGCGACTTCCACGTCCTTGAGGGTGCCATTGCCGGCGGCCAGTCGCTGGATGGCGGCGGAAAATTCGGCGGCCTGGTTGGGCAGTTCCTGCAGAAGGCCATCCAGCAGTTCCTGATTGACATCGGCCGGCAACTCCAGCGACACGTCTTCGGGTCGGGCCTGCCGCGGCCGCGCTTCGGCTTCAATCTCTTCGGTCACCAGTTTCGGCGCGACCAGCAGATCGACGAGCGGAGCCGCGTCCGCCGCCGCCAAGGGTTGCGGCCAGTGGATGTCTCGCAGGTGGTGTACCAGAGCCGTGCAGGCCGCGCGATCGTCCAGCGCCCATAAATAATGGAGCGCCAGATCGGGCCAGGCTTCCACCAAGCGTCGTTGTTCCGCACGCGGCGGATTGGCCTGAGCGGCCAATTTGCTCAGATTATCCTGCAAGCGGATGCAAATTTGCTGCAAACCCACCAAGCCAATGGAGGCCGATGCATCTCCCAGACGCTCCAGGTTGTCGGCATAACTGGATAGAGCCTCGCCGCGCGCGGCAGGCGTGCCATCGGTGGCCACGGCCAGAATTTGATCGGCGGCTTCGGCGATCAGAACGATTTCCGCGCACAGAATTTCCAGCAGTTCCTGCTGGGCGCCGCTCGATTGGGTTGCCGCCGAGGTGGCCCCCTCTTCCTCTTCCTCTTCCTGTTCCTCTTCCTGTTCCTCTTCCTGTTCCTCTTCCTGTTCCTCTTCCTGTTCCTTCTGCTCCTCTTGCTCCCACTCCGGTTCCTCTTCGCCCACCGTCTGTTCGATGGTCGCTTTTTCTTTCTCGGCAATCGTTCCCGCTTCCTCTTCTGCCTCTTCTGCCTCTTCCTCTTCTTTCGTTGTTTCGTCCGCCGCTTCCTCGGTTCTTGCCTCGGCTGCAATTTCCTCCGAAGCCGTTTCCGCTTCTTCCGCTCCCGAAACGGTTTGCGGAAGAACGAGCGATTCTTCTTCAACAGTTCTGGCGGCAACATCCGGTATTGCCTCCGTCGCGATCGCCGCAACGGTTTCCCCTGGTCGCTCCAATGGCATCGCCGCGCACGGTTCCATCACTTCGGCGACTTCGGCGACTTCGGCGACTTCGGCGACTTCGGCGATAACATTCGAAATCGCTTCGCCAACCGGCGACCATGCCACTCGTTCGGGTTCGGTCGCGGTAACAGCAGTCTCGTCCGGAGGTTCCACGTTGGCCAGAGCGGGTTCGGCTGCGGCTATCTCCGGCGTTACGCTCGATTCCTCCTGCACGGCGACCGGTGCATCGGCCATCAGCAGACTACGCAACACCTCGACTTCCCGGGCCGGCAGGGGAGTGCTCCAGACCGGGCGTTGCAGATGATCGAGCAACGCCTCGCTGGCCTGGGGGTCATTCGGAGAGACCAGGTAACCCATGACCAGCGTTGGCCATTCCTCCAAACATTCCCGCTCGGCGTCGACAAGGTCTCGATTGTGAACGCCTGAATCCTTCAGGTTTTCCTGGAACAACAGACAAACGTCCTGCAATCCCAGAAAACCGGCGTCGCCGGCCGCCAGCCCGATGCGCTCCACCTGGGCGGAGTAACGGCGGATGCCTTCGTCGACTTCATCGGCAGCAAGAATTTCCAGGGCGCCGAGCAATTCGGCGACTTCCGCTTCCAACGCCGCGACTTGTTCTTCCGATACGAGCATGGCTGCCAACTCCCCTCGCAAGCAGCAGTAACCCCGCGGTGGCCGCCGTGGCGGCGGCACCGTCCCGCTTACGCCGGCAACCGGAACACGCGCACGGAGTTCAGCAGTCCTTTGGCATACTCCACCAGATTGGTGGTCTGGACCGTCTGCTCCTGCAGCTGCTGGCTGGTTTGGCGGGTGCTTTCCTGAATCTGCTGGGCACGACCGAGCAACTCGCCGCTGACCCGTGCCTGTTCCTGCGAGCGGGATGCGATCTGTTGCACGGCGGCCACCAGTTCAGCGGTGGTTTCCTGGGTTCGCTTCATCTGGTCGCCGGCCTGCTCCGCCAGCCGGCTGCCATCCACGACCTGGCTGATGGCGGCGTTCATGGCATTCACCGTGTCCGCCGTCTCGATCTGGATGTTGCTCACCAAGGTGGAGATTTGCGAAGTCGCCTCGCGGGCGTTTTCCGCCAGTCGCTGCACTTCGTCGGCCACCACCGCGAAACCGCGTCCCGCCTCGCCGGCCGATGCCGCGTGCATGCTGGCGTTCAACGCCAGGATGTGGGTGCGCTCGGCGATGGTGTTGATCAGGTTCACCACGCCGCTGATTTCCTGGGAGCGTTCGCCCAGTCGCTTGATGCGTTTTTCCGTCTCGCGGATGGTATCGCGGGTGCTGTTGATGCCGCTGACCGTGTTGGTCACCGTTTGCAGGGCCGCCTGGGTGGTCTTGATGGCGGTTTCGGCGGTGGTATTGCAGGTCTGCGCCAGTTCGGCGATCTGCTTCATGGTGTCCGCCGCGGATGCGAGTTCGACGGCGGCCTGTTCCACCGCTTGACGTTCGTTGTCGGCCACGACGATCACCTTGTCGGACTGCGATTTCACCGTGTCGGAGGCCGTTGCCACTTGTTCGGAGATGCGGGTCACGCCCTGCAACACCTTGGCGGTCTCGTCGGTCAGCAGGTTCAACGCGTCGGCCACCGGTCCGGTCACGTCCTCGGTCACCGGTACCTTGACGGTCAGGTCTCTCTGACTCAATTGAGATACGGCTTGCAGCAAGTTGATGATCGAGTCGTTGAGCTGTTCGTTTTCCCGCTCCACCTGCACCAGCGCCGCCACGCGGTCGTTCAACATCTGATCGAATGTCGAGCCCAATTGCGAGAGTTCATCGCCGCCGCCGCTCAATTCAGTGCGGGCCGAGTAGTTACCTTCACCGATCTGTTTCACCGTCGCCATGATCCGGTTGATCGGGTTCATGATGGCGCGATAGGTAGCGCTACCCAGGCCGAAAGCGATCGCGATACCGAGCAACGCAACCACCGCGATCAACACCGTGAAGGTGTTGCTGGTGCTCTGCGCGGCTTTCAGATCCTGCGCGGAGCGTTGCTCGGTTTGCGTCGTGCCGGCCAGCAGGGTTTTGAAAAAGGGATTGATCAGCTCGTCCAGATCGTTGCTGACGAACAGATTCAACCGGCTGCGATCCCGGGCGGCCAACAGTTTTTCCATCTCGGCAAAAACCTCGTTGATGCCGCTCAAGGGAACTTTGAAGGTGTTTTGCAAGCGTTCCCGCTCGCCCGCGCTCAAAGTATCGAGATACGTCCGCCAGCCTTTCTCGAAATTCGCCTTGGCCGCGGGCAGGGCGGCATTGCCTTGTTCCCAACTGCTGGTGCCGCGCGCGACGCTGTTGACCATCGTCAGCAGATCGGCGCGAAGAGTTTCGCCCAGCCGTCCAAGGTTGGCCTGCTCGGCCACGGATTGATTGATCTGGCTGACGGTGTCGCTGATGCGGCTCATGCCGAAATAGGCGATCAGCCCGATCGCCACCAGAATCACGAGTTGCACGACCATCGTAAACGTCAACCGCGCATTGATTTTCTGACCGCCCATGACAGCTTTTACCCCCTTCGGTGATTGAATCCCGCCAAACTCGATCGGTCAGCTTGCGTATTCCCAACCCATCAGATGACGGCTATAGTGAATGTCCGCTGTTACCAGGTCTCACTCGCGTGGCCGGAGCGGCTACTTGAACAGCGCCACCAGTTCCTGCGTCGTGATTGCGGTGAACTGACCGTCGCGCAGATAGGTAGCCTGCACGAAATCGGAACCCTGGTTGTCGGTGGTGAAATCCACCTTGACGCCGCCGATGTCGTAGGGTTGGCGGCGCGCGGCCTTCAGGAAGCCCTCCCGGCTCAACGGTCCCTCGATCGCCTGCATGATCGTTACGAACAGTTTGCCCACGATGTAGCTTTCGAGCGAAACGTAATCCAGATTGCCGCCCAGCGCCTTACGCGCCTCCACTGCCACCGGCAGCGACGAGTCCGGCGACGGCACGATCTGGGTGGCGATCACCCTATCCGTAACGCCGTTTTCCTTGAGCATGGTCGCCAGGCGACTGCCCGCGGCCGGCGAGGGTGAACTGAATATCCAGGTTTCGCCCTTGTTATGGCGGGCGTATCCGATGAACGCGGCCGCCGGATCGTAAACCGCCGTGGTGACCACCAGCCGGCAGCGATTGCCGCTGGCGGCTTCCCATTTCTTCAGCGACTGATAACCCTCGCGCGCGCTCACGGTATCCCGTTGATAGACGCCGACCGGGCCGATGCCGTTACGCTCGGGGTTGTCCCCCGGCATATTCAGGATCTGGTCCACCTTGGCGACGATCTGCTCCGTGCCGGGTTGCTTGGCCAGCGCCGCGCGGAATCCCTTGACGCCGCCCATTCCGTAGGCGTCGTTCTGGGCGTAGGCGCACACCTCGGTCGGTTTCACGCCCCCCGCCAGCGCCGCGTCGATCACGGTCTCCACCTCCTTGGCGTAACTGGCGCGGAAATTCAGTACGTCACCTGGCCCGGTGAAGGCCGCGCCCGTGTAAAAACCGAACGCGAGCACCTTGTTCTCGGCCAGCAACGGCAGCACCGCCCGAGTGGTCGGCGAGCCGAAGCTGTTCACCATCGCGAAGATGCCTTGCCCGATCAATTTCTTGGCGGCTTCGACCGCCTTGGCGGGGTCGTAAAAATCGTTGATCGCAACGAACTCGATGGTGCGTTTCTGAACCGTTTGGCCGGCCAGCGCCGCCTCCATCCCCTGTTTCATCGCTATGCCGTATACCTTGTAGTCGCCTTCCAGAGGGATGGTGGCTCCAATGCGGATGGCTTTATCGGTGACGCCGGCTTCGTCCGCCCAGCACCAGGGCAGGAGCGAACTCAAAACCAGCGTCAGTCCCAGCGCGATTCCACCTTTCAGCCGCCGCTGGCCCGCCATCTTTCCGACGCGACCGTTGGAGTGATGTTGTGTGCGCATGCGCGGTACCTCCTCGGAGTTATCTCTAGTTATCTGTTATTTCGAGATTGCGCGATTCGACCACCACGAAATCGTCGCCATTCACTCGAATTGGCGGAATCAGGACATTCCGGAAACTTGTTCGCCGAGCGCTTGAAAGAAGCCCTGGTGGTCGAATTCCAACCATACGAGGTCGTCCTGCGCGTAGGCTTTGGCGACATGGCTCCGCAACGCGGCCGGCAGCGGCGGCAGGCGGGAGAGGGGGTAGCTGGCGAGCGCCGTCTGGGGTAGACCGTCGATGAGGATTCCAACCGCCTTGTCCCCCTGATCCAGAATCAGCAGCCGGCGTTTCTCTTGAACGTTGCCGTCTTCCAGTTGCAGAAACTGTTTAACATCGAATACCGGCACCAGATTGCCGCGCAGATTGACCAGCCCCAGCAGCCAGGGCGGCGTATTGGGCAGCGGATAAACCGGCACCTGCTCCAGCACCTCGCTGACCAAATCCTGACCGATCAACAAGCCGATGCCGCCCACTCGAAAGCCGTACCGCGCGCGCCGGCGTTCGGCCGGAGCGATGCCGGTCGCCACGCCGGGCGGTGGTTTGAAGCGATTGAGCGCCGCGCTGGGACTAAGCCAGCGGCGGGGATTTTTCGCGGTCTTGTCGTTCATGGTCGTTCGAGGTGGCGGGAGTTTTACAGAAACGCCTTCAGTTGGTCGATGATGGCGTCGGCCGTGTAGGGCTTGGTGACGAACGCCTTGCCGCCTTGCATCTGCGCCCACAGACGGTCGGCCTTCTGATTTTTGCTGGTGACGAACACGACCGGAATATCCTTGGTTTCCCCTTCGTTAGCCAGCAAACGGCAGGCGGCGTAGCCATCCATGTCCGGCATGATGATATCCATGAAAATCAGATCGGGTTTTTCCACCTTGGCTTTCTCGACGGCTTCCTTACCCGTCGTCGCGGTGGCCACGATACAGCCCGCCTCGGTCACGATACTCTTGATGTTGGCCAGATCGGTGGGGGAATCATCGACTACAAGCACTTTCCGGATCGACATGGGCACCTCCTCCTCAACGAATCATACGATTTCAAATCTAGCAGGGAAAAACTTAAATTCTGCCTCCATGCAGGCTATGAAGATTTTAAATATTTTTTTACGACCTTTTGAAAAGAGGATTGCTTGACCGGTTTGGTCAGATAAGTGTCACATCCCGCCAAGGCGCCCTTAACCCGGTCGAAGGGCGATGATTTGCTGGTCAACATGATGACTGGCGTTTTTTTCCTGGCTTTATCTTTCTTGATGGTCTTGCAAATTTGATAACCATCCACGCCCGGCAATACGACATCCAAAAAAATCATATCGTAGTTGTTCTTGGCCAACAGATCGAAAGCCAGTTCGCCGGACTCCACGGCATCGATGCGAATGCCGAACAGCTTTAACTCCAATTCGATCTGCTTTCTGACCGTGCTGCTATCGTCCACCACCAGCGCCGTGGGAACGGAGGGTTCCGCGACCTCGGCGACCTTTGGCTGTTCCGCGCCGATCACGCGCTCTTCAGCGGGTCTCGTCGGTAGTTGAGCGGCGATTTGATCGAGTATGCTGAGTAGACGAGTGGCGACAAAAGGCCGGCGAATGCAGTACGCTACTCTATCCGGAGGCTGTTCTTTCGTGACCAGCACGGTCGGAATCGGAGGAGGCGTCCTGCCTTGACTGGATACCGATGACCCACTCGTGGCACCATCGCCACGAAAGGCTTTCCAATCCGCCATGGCAGCAGGATCGTCCATGTCAACCATCAGGATTTGACTGGCTTCCTGGGCTGAGGCTAGAGTATAGGTATGAATTCGGTATAGAGAAAGCTTAAAGATGTTTTTCAATACGTTCCGCTCGTGTTCGGGAATCCCGAACATGGCAACTGGAATTGCTTTCTTATCACTCATACGACCCCTCCGGCTCTTCCTCAGACAAATTTCAATCCATCTTGCCTGACAGCCATTTTTTTCTTCATCTACATGGGCAGCAACTTCAAACCATCAACGTCGGCTCGCACTCGATTGCGTTCGAGGAGTGGCATTGGAACAACACCCATGCTATACAGGTAGCCCGTCGTACCGATGGCTTTTTCCGAAGTCAGTTCGGCCAAATATCCCTTGAGACTTGGAATGAGGTTTACGCGAGCTTTCTTGACGTATGCTAGCAGTGGAAACGTGAGGGAATAGGCGTTCCTGGAAATACTAATAAGAGTGGGTTCGGTACCATCGACCGATATCTCTTTTAAATCGGCCTTTCGTGAAATCGAGAAGGCAATTATACCCAAGGCGTCCTGATTGTTTTTTAGTTCCCGTAGAACGATATTATAATCAGCAAACTCCGTATAGGCGCCATCACGGCGAAAATTTCTGCATACTGCTTCAAATGCCTTGGGATCGCTTGTTTCCAGGGTCTTGATGGAGTCGAATTGCTTGCAACCAACCAGCATGATTTGAGTCAGGTGAGCATCATAAATACCCAAGCTGGGATCCGGTCCCCATATTTGAATCTTGCTATCCGGCAACGCTGGATTGATATCCTTCCAGGTTTTGTAAGGGTTGGGGATCAATTTTGAACCATCCTTGGGGTCGGGAATATCCTTTGCCATTGCCAGAAACAATTCTTTACGGTTGAGTTCGTCGACTTTCCCACCTCGTGCATGGGCCGCGACGATGGCATCGTAACCAAACCGGACTTCAACTATTTCAGTTACCCCATTTTTTTTACACAAATCCAGTTCGGAAGATCTGATGAGGCGCGTGGAGGTGGTGGCATCCGGCGTTTCGATATCGACGCCGGCACAGAAGGATTTAAAACCGGCTCCGGTGCCGTTCGCCTGGACTTGCGGAAGTTTGGCCTGGGTGGTTTTGCTGAACTGCTGGGCCACTTCCATCGCCATGGGTTGAATAACGTACGAGCCGACAATCGTGACGTAGTCCCGGGCGGGCTGGGCATTGGAGGCGCCGGTCGCAATGGCGGTCACCATGAAAACGGCCAAGGCAAATTCTTCTTTAGTCATGCGGTTCTCCAATCGGCATTAAATTCAACATATTAAATAGGGACCGCCAGCAATTTTGCAGCAAAAAGGAACTATAGTCAAAAAAATATGACAAAATTCCCTTCATGCACGCATAAAAATATAGTTCATGATTTTTTCAATGTCATGGCGAGATCATGCATTTTATGGATGGTACTCCGCGGACTGGCCTTCTTATCCCCACTAACATGGGAATCCAGCCCCATCCCGATCGAGTGCCCGGCCGGATGGTCGATGAAATATTCAAGCGTTCGCGTGAGTTAGCAGATGAGAGGTAATTGGTGTATCGAAAGGGTACAGCCTATCCGCGTTCGACGACCGGTCGAGGTCGAAAGGTCGACCGGTCGTCGAACGCGGACGGGAAATCGGCCGGTATGGGGATTGGCGGAGATTGCGTCCATATTTGGAAATTACCGCCGCAAGGGACGCTCTTCCGGCGGGCTTTAGGGGGTTCGCTGGGCGGAACCGGATCAGCCGTTGCCGTGCGCGCTGCCGGAATCCGGCATCGGCAGGGGCGGGATCGAGAAGGTATGGGTGGCCTTGTATTCCTTGACCTTCCGTTCCGCGTCCTCGATCTGAGCCGGGGTCATTTTTTCGGCGATGTCCTTCTTGGCCTGCGGCGCTTGTCCGTCGCCTTGCGATTCGGCCAGCGCGTACCAGAAGTAGGCCCGGGCGTAGTCCGGCTTCATGCCCTGCCCCTCCTCGTACATGATGCCCAGGTTGACCTGGGCCTGCGGCAAACCCTGCTCCGCCGCCTTCTGGTACCACTGCATCGCCTGGGCGTTGTCCTGCGGCACGCCCTTGCCCTGATCGTACAGCACCCCCAGGTTGAACTGAGCGAAGGCATAGCCTTTTTCGGCCAGCGGCCGGACGATCGCGACCTCGGCGGCGTAATCGCCCCGTTCGTGAGCAGTCCTGGCCTGATCCCATTCGCCATCGGCCCAGACCGGGCTGACGCCGAGCAGACCGCCGGCCAGCAGCAGGAAAAACGGTTTCTTCATGGATGGATACTCGGTTATCAAGGGATTTGGGGCTGAATGCGCCAAGTGTAGCATCAGCCCGTCACGAACCTCACGCGGCGCCGCGAGTCTCGAAGAGGGTCTTGCGCTCAGGACAAGCCAAAATCGCCGCCATCGCTCCAGCCGCGGGCAAGAGTCGCCCATCCCGCGATCCAGGCGTGGTAGAGATGGGTATTCGGAACGTAAGGATTGCGGTCCTCGCGCCGATTCGCCGCCTCGACGCCTTGCCGGAAGGCTTGGCGCAATAGCGGCGCCAGTTTTTTGGAAGAATCCGTATGACCGCGCATGATCGACATCCCCGCGCCGTGCTGAGTCGTTAAACCATCTTGGACCGGCTCAGAATGATAATGTTGCGTATTTGAAAATAAAACAGTTATTCATGCAACTTTTGTTGTTAATTTACCATTGCTTTGCAGTCGATACAGGCTGGCGTACAGCCCGTCCCGGGCCAGCAGTTCGGCATGGGCGCCGATCTCGGCGATGCGGCCCCGGTCGAGAACCACGATGCGGTCGGCATTTTCGATGGTGGACAGCCGGTGGGCGATGACGAAAGCGGTACGACCCTCGCGCAGGGTATCCAGCGCCTGCTGGACCTTGCGTTCGGACTGGGTGTCGAGCGCCGAGGTCGCTTCGTCCAGAATCAGAATCGGCGCGTTCTTGAGCAGGGCGCGAGCGATGGCGAGGCGCTGGCGCTGCCCGCCCGACAGCCGCGCGCCGTTTTCGCCGATCAGAGTGTCCATGCCTTGCGGTAATTCACGAATGAACTCCATGGCGTGAGCGCTTTCGGCGGCTCGGACGAGATCGTCCGCATCGGCCTGAAAACCCGCGCCATAGGCGATGTTGGCGGAGACGGTGTCGTTGAACAGCACGATATCCTGGCTGACGTAGGCGATGTTGGCCCGCAGATCCGCCAGGCGCAACTCGCGGATCGGCTCGCCGTCCAGCAGGATATCGCCGGATTCCAGCTCGTAGAATCGCGGCAGCAGGCTCATCAGGGTCGTCTTGCCGCTGCCGGAGGGACCGACCAGGGCGATGGTTTCGCCCGGCCGCACGTCCAGATCGAGCTGGCGGATCACCTCGGCCCCTTCGTTCCGGTAGCGGTGGCTCACCGTCCGGAAGCTGACTCGGCCGCAGGCCCGGCCGATGGTCCGGGTGCCTCGATCCGGTTCCGGGGGTTCGTCCATCAGCGCGAAGATGGTTTCCGCCGCCGCCAACCCGCGCTGCAACTGCTCGTTGACCTTGGTCAGCCGCTTGATCGGCGCCAACAGCATCGCCATCGCCCCAAACAGCGAGACGAAACCGCCGACCGTGATCTGGTTGGCGGCCGATTGGAGGGAAGCGAGGTAGATCATCGCGCCCAGCGCGACGATGGCCAGCAACTGCACCAGCGGCCCGCTGGCCTCGGAGGCGGCGGTCAGCTTCATGTTGAACTGGCGGACCCGGTTGTTGACTCGATGGAAACGCTGGCGCTCGTACTCCTGCCCGCCGAAGATCTTGATCACCTTGTGGCCTTGCAGCACCTCGTCGATGACATGGGTCAAGTCGCCCATCAGTTCCTGCAATTCCCGGCTCAGCCGCCGCAACCGCCGGCTGACCAGGCGCACGATCAGGGCGATGCCGGGCGCGATCAGGAAGGCCAACAGCGACAGTTTCCAGTTCAGGTACAGCATCCAGCCCAGCAGACCGACGACCGACAGCCCGTCCTTGACCAGGGTGACCAGGGCCTGGGTGGTGGCGGTCATCACCTGGCTGACATCGTAGGTCAGGCGGGACAGCAGGCTGCCGGCGGAATGGTCGTCGAAATAGCGGGTCGGCAGGGCCAGCAAGCGGGCGAACAGAGCATTGCGCAAATCCATGACCACCCGATGCGCGACCCACTCCATCGCCACCGAGCCGACGAATCCGGCCACGCCGCGCGCCACGAATACCGCGACCAGCAACAACGGCATCAAGCGGATGGTCTGAGGGTCCTTCTCGACGAAGCTGCCGTCCAACAGCGGCTTGATCAGGGCTGGAATCAGCGGCTCGGTGGCGGCGGAGACCATCGTGCCGAGAATCGAGAGCGCGAAGATGCGGGTGTGCGGCCGGACGTAGCGCAACAGCCGCGGATAGAGATCCTTGCCGTTCATCAGGTGGCGCGAGAAGTGAGGAGTGAAAATATGAGGAGTGAAGGGCGGGGGGCGAGGACTTCCGACCCCTTACGCGCCTCGCGTCTTTGGTTATTCCGCGCCATGCTATCATGCCGTCATTCTGAAACAGTCCCCAACCGTCCCATGAAACCGCAAATTCCCCATTTCGAGCAGGCACGGGTGCTGATCGTCGGCGATGTGATGCTGGACCGCTATTGGTACGGTCCCGCCGCGCGCATTTCGCCGGAAGCGCCGGTGCCGGTGGTCAAGGTCGAAGAGGTCGAGGAACGACCCGGCGGCGCCGCCAACGTGGCGGTCAACATCGCCACTCTCGGCGGCCAGGTCCGGGTGTTGGGCGTCGCCGGCGCCGACGAGGCCGCGTCGACGCTGGAAACCAAGTTGCGACGCCTGGGCGCGGCCTGCGAGCTGATCCGCCTGCCCGGCCAGGCCACCATCACCAAGCTGCGGGTGCTGAGCCGCAACCAGCAACTGCTGCGGCTGGATTTCGAGGACGGATTTCCGAGCTTCGAACCGGCCACGCTGCTGGACCGTTTCGCCGCCCGGCTTCCGGAAACCGATGTCGTGGTGCTGTCCGATTACCAGAAAGGCGCGCTGCGCGGGGTGGAGGATTACATTCGCGCCGCCCGCGCCGCCGGAAGGCCGGTCCTGGTCGACCCCAAGGGTCTCGATTTTCGCCGCTACCATGGCGCGACGTTGCTGACGCCGAATCTGGCCGAGTTCGAGGCCGTCGCCGGGCCCTGCCGCGACGAGGCGGAGCTGGTGGGAAAGGGCGAGGCCGTGCGCCGGGATCTGGAACTGGAGGCGCTGTTGATCACCCGCGGCGAGCAGGGCATGACCCTGCTGCGGGCCGGGATCGAGCCGCTCCATCTGGCGGCCCGTGCCCGGGAGGTATACGACGTGACCGGCGCCGGCGATACCGTCATCGCCAGCTTGGCCGCCGGTCTGGCCGCCGGTCTGGAACTGCCGGCGGCGACGGTGCTGGCCAATCTGGCGGCCGGCATCGTGGTCGGCAAGCTGGGCGCGGCCAGCGTCACCGTGTCCGAACTGCGGCGGGCGCTGTACGAGCACGACGAGCCGCCGCGCGGGGTGCTGGACGAGGCGCAACTGCTGCGGGCGGTGGCCGACGCCAAGACCCACGGCGAGACCATCGTCATGACCAACGGCTGCTTCGACATCCTGCACGCCGGGCACGTGACCTATCTGGAACAGGCCAAGCGCCTGGGCAACCGGCTGATCGTGGCGGTGAACGACGATGCGTCCGTGCGCCGCCTCAAGGGCGCCGACCGGCCGGTCAATCCGCTGGGGCAGCGGATGCGGGTGCTGGCCGGCCTGGCGGCGGTGGACTGGGTGGTGCCGTTTTACGAAGATACCCCGGAACGGGTGATCGGCGAGGTGAAACCGGATTATCTGGTCAAGGGTGGCGACAACGATCCGACGACCATCCCCGGCAACCGCTGCGTCTGGGATTCCGGGGGCCAGGTGGTGGTGATGGATTACATCGAGGGCTGCTCGACCACCAGCACCATCGCCCGCATCCTCAAGCGACCATGAATCCGGCCAGTCCGACCCTGAACGTGGATGTCGCCATCGTCGGCGGCGGCATCGCCGGGCTGTGGCTGCTGGCCCGGTTGCGCAACCGGGGCTATGGCGCCCTGTTGATCGAAGGCGAGCGGCTGGGCGCCGGCCAGACCATCTGCGCCCAGGGCATCATTCACGGCGGCGCCAAGTACAGCCTGCACGGCCGGTTCGGCGATTCGGCGGCGGCGGTCGCCAGGATGCCCGCCCTGTGGCGGCGCTGCCTGAACGGCGAAGATGAAATCGATCTGCGCGCGGCGCGACTGCTGGCCGGGCATCAATACCTGTGGGCCACCCGGGCCCCGACCTCGCGGCTGGCGGCGTTCTTCGCCAGCAAGCTGATGCGCGGTCGCATGGAAAAGGTGGCAGGCGAGCGCGCGAGCGAGAGCGCGAGCGACTGTCCGCCAGCGTTGCGCCATCCCGAGTTCCAGGGCACGGTGTACCGGCTGGACGAACCGATTGTGGACGTGGCCTCGGTGCTGGCCGCGCTCGCCGAACGCTACCGGGAAGCCATCGTGCGCAGCCGGGGGCCGGCCATCCTGAAAGCGGATGGCAACATCACCTTGCACCATTCCCAACGTTCGCAGTGGGTGATCCGGCCGGCCGTCACCGTATTCACCGCCGGGGCGGGCAATTCCGGCTTGCCGTGGGCGACCCTGCAATTGCGGCCCCTGCACATGGTGATGGCGCGTGGCGTCAATATCCCCGGACCGCTGTACGCGCACTGTCTGGGCGCCAGCGACCTGCCGCGCCTGACCGTGACCACCCATTACGACGCCGGTGGCCGGCTGATCTGGTATCTCGGCGGCGGGTTGGCGGAGGAGGGCGTCAAGCGCGACCGCCACGAGCAGATCCGCGCGGCGCGCCGCGAACTCCAGGCGCTGCTGCCGTGGGTGGACTGGAAGCCGGTGGAATTCGCCACCTTCACCATCCAGCGGGCCGAAGCCCAGCAGCCGGGCGGGGCGCGGCCGGCCGCGCCCGGCGTGTTCCGGGACGGACGGGTGATCGCCGCCTGGCCGACCAAGTTGGCGCTGGCGCCCTTGCTGGCCGAGCAAGTCGCGGAAACTCTGCGGACGCTGGCGGTGAGACCTCGACTGTTGGATTTGCGGACGCTGGCGGGGTGGCCGCGGCCGGAGGTGGCGGTCTATCCCTGGGATCGGGAGGACATGGAATGGAGCTGAGGCCGCTGGGTTCGACCGGCTTGCACGTCAGCCCCCTGGGGTTGGGGACGGTCAAGTTCGGCCGCAACCGGGGCGTCAAGTATCCGCGTGCGTTCGAACTGCCCTCGGATCGGGAGGCGCTGGCGCTGTTGGAACTGGCCTGGGATCTGGGCATCAACCTGCTGGATACCGCGCCGGCCTACGGCGAGAGCGAGGAGCGGCTGGGCCGGCTGCTGCGGCGCTGCCGCCGGGACTGGGTGGTCGTCACCAAGGTCGGCGAGGAATTCGACGACGGGGTGTCGCGCTTCGACTTTTCCGCCGCCGCCACCCGGGCCAGCGTCGAGCGCAGCCTGCGGCGGCTGGGCGTCGAGGCGCTGGATGCGGTGCTGATTCATTCCAGCGGGGAGGATCTGCCGATTCTGGAACGGGAAGGCGTGCTGCCGGCTCTGCTGGATCTCAAGCGGGCAGGTCTGGCGCGGGCGGTGGGGATGTCCACCAAGACCGTCGCCGGCGGGTTGCGGGCGGTGGAATGCTGCGATCTGGTGATGGTGACCTACAACCTCGCGCGGCGGGAGGAGTTGCCGGTGATCCGCGCCGCCCGCGCCGCCGGCAAGGGCGTGCTGGTCAAGAAGGGCCTGCTCGGCGGTCATCTCAATCAGGTGTCGAGCGCCGATCCGGCGCGGGCCGCGCTGGAACTGATCTACGCCGAGCCGGGCGTGGGCGGCGTGGTGGTGGGAACCTTAAATCCCGGGCATTTGCGAGCGAACGCGGCGATAGCGGAGCAAGTGTTGGGAGCGTGACGAGCGGCAACAAGGCAGGCCGCGCCGCGCTCGGCCGCCCCACGCGCCTTCATCGCTCGCCGAGCAGCGCCCGCCGCAATCGTTCCACGCCCTCGGCCAGTTGCGGGATGGCGTTGGTATAGGCGAAGCGGACGTGCCGGTGCGGCAGGTGATGGCCGAAATCGAGGCCCGGGGTGATGGCGACGCCGGTTTCCTCCAACAGACGCAGGGCGAACGCGAAGCTGTCGTCGGTGAAGCGACCGCAGCCGGCATACAGATAGAACGCGCCGTCCGGCGTGACAGGAATCTCGAAGCTCAGTTCGCGCAGCGCCGGCAGCAGAAAATCCCGCCGCGCCTGAAATTCTCGCCGCCGCTCCTCGAAAATCGCCCGCGCCTCCGGTTCGAACGCCGCCAGCGCCGCGTGCTGGGCCGGGGTGGACGCGGCCAGAAACAGGTTCTGCGCCAGCTTTTCCGCCGCGCCGACGCAGTCGTCGGGCGCCACCAGCCAGCCCAGCCGCCAGCCGGTCATACCGTAATACTTGCTGAAACTGTTGACGATCAAAACCTGATCGGAGCAGGCCAGCGCGGTCCGCACCGGCGCGCCGTACACCAGCCCGTGGTAGATCTCATCCACGATCACCCGCCCGCCGCGCGCCTCGACCGCCGCGACGATGGCCGCCAGTTCCGCTGGGGGAATCACCGTGCCGGTGGGATTGGCCGGCGAGGCCAGCAGCACGGCGACCGTCCGTTCGTCCCAATAGCGCTCGACGAGTTCGGCGGTGAGCTGGTAACCGGTGTCCGGTCCGACCGGAATCCCCGCGGCCACGCCTTCCACCAGCCGCACGAAATGCCGGTTGCAGGGATAGCCGGGGTCGGCCAGCAGCACCCGGTCGCCGGGATCGACCAGCACCGCCGTCGCCAGTTGCAGGGCGCCCGAGGCGCCGGGGGTGACGAGAATCCGCCCGGCCGACACTTCGACTCCGTACCGCTCCCGGTAGTGATCGGCGATCGCCTGGCGCAGTTCCGGCAGGCCGGCGGCGGCGGTGTAACGAGTGCGACCCTCGGCCAGCGCCCGCTGGCCGGCGGCCACGATCGGTTCGGCGGTCGGAAAATCCGGCTCGCCGATTTCCATGTGCACGATCGACCGGCCGGCCGCCTCCAGTTCCCTGGCGCGGGCCAGCAACGCCATGACGTGAAACGGGGCGATGTCCGCCATGCGGCGGGCGAGTGCGACCGCCGGGGCAGTCACTCCGTCTGCCCCGGCCCGGTTTGCGCATCCATTTTTCAATCCGCCCTCACCCCAAACTCCTCGCGAGGGAGGCGATTACATCCCGAACATCCGCCCCTTGTTTTCCTGCTCGTCGTCGTGGATGGCCAGTTCGGCCAGGGATGCCTGGCTGGCGGTGCCGTCTCCGCTTTCGGACAGCCGGATCTGCAAGCCGACGTTGTTCTTGGAGTCGGCGTTCTTGATGGCTTCCTCCCTGGAAATCTTCCCTTCCTTGTACAGCTTGAACAGGGACTGGTCGAAGGTCATCATCCCCGATTCGGTGGACTGCTCCATGGCGTCCTTGACGTAGTCGATTTTGCCCTTCTGGATCAGGTCGGCGACGTAGGGGCTGTTCAGCAGCACTTCCACCGCCGGCACCAGGCCGCCGGTCAACGAGCGGATCAACCGCTGCGAAACGATGGCGCGCAGGTTCAGCGACAGGTCCATCAGCAATTGCGGCCGGACATCCTCGGGGAAGAAGTTGACGATGCGCTCCAGGGCGCCGTTGGCGTTGTTGGCGTGCAGGGTGGACAACACCAGATGGCCGGTTTCGGAGAAGGTGAGCACGTATTTCATCACCTCGCGTTCGCGGACCTCGCCGACCAGAATGACGTCCGGGGCCTCGCGCATGGCGCTGCGCAGGGCGTACTCGTAGCTGTGGGTATCGATGCCGATCTCGCGCTGGGCGATCACCGATTTTTTGTGCTGGTGAGTGAATTCGATCGGGTCTTCGACGGTGATGATGTGGCCTGGCGAACTGGAATTGCGATGATCGATCATCGCCGCCAGCGTGGTGGATTTGCCGGAACCGGTGGCGCCGACCAGCAGGATCAGGCCGCGTTTTTCCATCACCAGTTGCCGCAACAGGGGCGGCAGGCCCAGCTCTTCCACCTGCGGGATGTCGCCCTTGATGTAGCGGATCACCATGGATACTTCGCCGCGCTGCCGGAACACGTTGGAGCGAAACCGGCCGACGCCGTGCAGCGGGATGGCGAAGTTCAGTTCCCATTCGTGCTCGAATTCCTTGATCTGGTCGTCCTTCATGACCGAGTAGGCGATCTCGCGCACCTGACCCGGCCCGAGCACCTTGTTGCCGATCGGGCGCACCACGCCGCCGATTTTGATGTTGACGGGCGCCCCGACATGGAAGAACAGGTCGGATGCGCTTTTGTCGACCATCAGTTTGAGATACGGGGTGATGTCCATGATGAGTTCCTCCGCTTTAGGCCAGCCGATTCAGACCGTTCAGGGCGGCAACCCGGTAAGCCTCGGCCATGGTCGGATAATTGAACGTGGTGTTGACGAAGTACTGGATGTTGTTGGCCTCGCCTTGCTGGGCCATGATCGCCTGTCCGATGTGCACGATTTCCGCCGCCTGGTCGCCGAAGCAGTGGATGCCCAGGATTTCGAGGGTGTCACGATGGAAAAGCAGCTTGAGCATGCCCACGGTGCGGCCGGTGATCTGCGCGCGCGCCAGACTCTTGAAATAGGCGTGTCCCACTTCATACGGCACCCGGGCCTGGGTCAGCTCGCGCTCGGTGCGGCCGACCGAGCTGATCTCTGGAGAAGTGTAGATGCCGGTCGGGATGTAATCCACCAGATGATGGTCGCAGACGCCGTGGACCAGGTGGGTGGCGGCGAAGCGGCCCTGGTCGTAGGCGGCGCTGGCCAGGCTGGGATAGCCGATCACGTCGCCCACCGCGTAGATGTGGGGCAGGGCGGTGCGGTAGTTGTCGTCCACCTTGATCTGGCCGCGGCCGTCGGGGGCGATGCCCAACTCTTCCAGCCCCATGTTCTGGGTGTTGCCGGTGCGGCCGTTGGCCCACAGCAGCACGTCGGCCCTGATGCGCTTGCCGGACTTGAACGCCATCATGACTCCATCCGGCAGGCCGTCGACCTGCTCGTATTCTTCGTTGTGGCGGATCATCACGCCCTGATCGCGCAGGTGGTAGCTGAGCGCGTGGGCGATCTCGTCGTCGAGGAAGGACAGCAGTTGGGAGCGGGTGTCCACCAGGTCCACCTTGCAGCCCATGTTGCGGAAGATGCTGGCGTATTCGCAGCCGATCACCCCCGCGCCGTAGATCAGGATCGAGCGCGGGGTCGCGGACATGGCGAGGATGGTGTCGCTGTCGAAGATGCGCGGGTGGTTGAAGTCGATGTCCCGGGGCCGGAATGGATGCGAACCGGAGGCGATGACGAAGGCTTCGGCGGTCAGGACCAGTGACTCGGAACCTGCGCCGGAGCGCGTCTCGAGCGTGTGGGCGTCGAGGAACCGGGCGCGACCGTGATGGAGTCGGACCCGGTTGCGCTCGTAGAAATCCCGGCGCATGGCGGTCTGGCGGGCGATCACCGATTCGGCGGAACGCAGCAGCTCGGGGTAGGACAACTTCAAGGCGTGGCCGAGGGCGTTGCGGAACGCCGGGCTGTTGTTGAACTCCAGCATCCGGTTGATGGAATGCCGCAGAGCCTTGGATGGGATGGTACCCCAGTGGGTGCAGCCGCCGCCGACCAGGTGGTGTTTTTCGATCACCGCCACCGATTTACCCTCCTTGGCGGCTTTCATGGCGGCCCCTTCTCCTCCCGGGCCGGTGCCGATCACGATGACATCGTATTTCTGGTCGTTCATTGTCGCGCTCGTCGGTGGTTTTGGCGGATCAAGCCGGGGGTGCTTCCGCTGGTTCTCGGTTCCAGCGGGTAGTTTAGACCCTTTTCCGACGGGGAAAAAACAGCCTTAAAGGGATATCGGAGGTGGTCGCGCCGGCGGCGCGAGAATCATCCTTCGGCCAGGATCAGATCCGACGCCTTTTCGCCGATGACGATGGCCGGGGCGTTGGTGTTGCCGCCGATCAGAGTCGGCATGATCGAGGCGTCCGCCACCCGCAGGCCGGTCAGACCATGCACCCGCAACCGGTCGTCCACCACCGCCATGGCGTCGCACCCCATCTTGCAGGTACCGACCGGGTGGTAGATGGTTTCGGCCCGGCGGCGGATGAAGTCCCGCAATTCGTCGTCGCCTTGCACCGCCGCGCCGGGGAACAGTTCCTCGCCGCGATACCCGTCGAAGGCCCGCGCCGCCAGGATTTTCCGACACGTTTTCACGCCGGCCAGCAGGGTTTCCAGATCGTCCGGGTGGCTGAGGTAATCGGGCTGAATCAGAGGCGGGTCGCGCGGATCGGCGCTCTTGAGGGTCAGATAACCGCGACTTTTCGGTCGCAGGTCGCACACGTGCAACGAATAGCCGTAGCCGTGCCAGATGCGCCGGCCGTGATCGTCGAGAATGGTCGAGGTCAGGTGGTATTGCAGGTTGGGCAGCGGCAACGCGGGATCGGATTTGACAAAGCCGCCGGCCTCGGCCAGGTTGCTGGTCAGGAAACCGCGGCCGTGGCGGTTATATTCGACGATGCCCTCGAACAACCGGGGCAGGAACGACAGCGCGAAGCCGTAGGAGGCCCGCCGGCATTCGCGGTGAGCGACAACCACGTCCAGATGGTCTTGCAGGTTCTGGCCGACGCCGGGCAGTTCGTGCACCATGGCGATGCCGTGCTTCTCCAGCTCGGCGCGCGGTCCCACCCCCGACAGTAGCAGCAACTGCGGTGAGTTGATGGCTCCGCCCGACAGCACCACCTCCCGCCGGGCCTGGATTTCCACCGTGCGGCCGTCACGGTCGAGATAGGCAACTCCGACCGCCCGCTTGCCGTCGAACAGCACCCGGCTGGCCAGGGCGCGGGTGATGATCGTCAGATTCGGCCGCCGGCGGATGTCATGCAGGTAGGCGCGGGCGCTGCTGCAGCGCCGGCCGTCTTTCTGGGTGACCTGGTAGAAACCGACCCCTTCCTGCTCGGCCCCGTTGAAATCGTTGCCGAGCGGGTAACCCACCTCGCCGGCGGCGCGCACGAACACCTGGCTGATTTCGCTCCGCTGGCGCAGGTCGGCGACGTTGAGCGGTCCGCCGGTTCCGTGAAAGTCGGACGGGCCGCGTTCCTGGTTCTGCGAGCGCTTGAAAAGCGGCAGCAGATCGTCGTAGCTCCAGCCCGCGTTGCCCAGTTCCGCCCATTGGTCGTAATCCCGGCGATGACCTCGGGTATAGACCATGGCGTTGCTGGAACTGCTGCCGCCCAGGGTCTTGCCGCGCGGCCAGAACAGGCGGCGGTCGTGCAGTCGCGATTGCGGCTCGGTCCGGTAACGCCAGTTCAGGGTCTTGCTGCGCATCATGAAGAAAATGCCCACCGGGATGTGAATCCACGGGCTGGCATCCTCGGGACCCGCCTCGAGCAGGCAAACCTGGCGGGTCGGGTCGGCGGACAGCCGGTTGGCCAGCACGCAGCCGGCCGAACCCGCGCCCACGATGATGGTGTCGTACATGGTTCCAGAATCCTCTGCCCGGTCCATGGCCGGACGGTGGTTGCTTTTGATGGAAGTAGCGGATTTCGCAAGACTAATGGCTTTGTGGGGACGGGGCTTGTCGAAAGTGGCGGGGATTTGTCGAAACTGGCTAGCGCCGGCCAAGCGCATTACACTTTCACGATCGTTCGCGCGACCGGAAACCGGCCGGAGCGGCGATTCCAGCCCGGCTTGCGCCCGACCGCGATCCGGTTTCCGTTTACCACTAAAAAGGCAAGACCTTGAGCAAGCTGTACGTTTGGCAAAACCGCGGCTTTTTCATGGGCGGCCTGCCGGATATCTCCGAGCATCGGCTCGGGTCGGCGGCGCTGTGCGTGGGTATCGACAAACCGTTCCGGGTGCTGGAGAGCGAGAGCAACGTCTGGCGGGAATGTCGCAGCGTGCTGGTTCCACCGGGGTGTCTTCACGAAATCCAGGTCGGTGGCGCCATCATGGCGATTCTGTTCATCGAGCCGGAAAGCGCGGACTACACCGCGATCCAGAACGCCATGCTCGATGGCGAATGGCAGTGCCTCTACCAACTCGAGCACGAGCCGGAGGTGCTGGCGGCCCTGCGCGACGCCTGGGAGCGCCAGCCGGATGCCGCCGCGATTCACGATCTGCTCGACCGGCTGATCCCGCCGCCGGACCCGGAACAACGCCAGCAACCGCTGGACGGCCGAATTCAGCGGGTGATCCGGCTGATGAAGGAGGATCTGACTCACAGCTACTCGATGACCGAACTGGCCGAGTACGTCAATCTGTCGCCGACCCGGCTGGTGCATTTGTTCAAGGAGGAAGTCGGGGTGCCGATCCGCCGGTTCCGGCAATGGCATCGGATGCGGGTGGTGGCGGCGCTGATCGCCAAGGGCGACACGCTCACCGACGCGGCGCTGGGCGCCGGCTTCGCCGATTCCTCACATTTCAGCCGGGCGTTCCGCAACATGTTCGGCATCACCCCGTCCTCGGTGTTCGGTCGCGCCGCCAACGTGCGGATCGTCATCGCCTGATGGGCGGGCGCCGATGCTCGCCCTGATCGACAGTCACAACCATTTCGACGACGCCAGCTTCGATGCCGACCGCGATGCCGCCTACCGGCGGGCGCGGGCCGCCGGGGTGGAAAGGCAGGTGCTGGCGGCGGTCAGCGTCCGGCTGTGGCCGAAGCTCAAGGCGGTCGCGGCGGACTTCCCGGGGCTGTATCCCTGCTACGGCCTGCATCCCGCCTATCTGGCCGAACATCGCCCGGAGCATCTCGACGCGCTGGCGGACTGGCTGCGCCGGGAGCGGCCGGTGGCCATCGGCGAATGCGGGCTGGATTATTATCTGCCGGACCTCGATCCCGACCTCCAGGCCGAGTATTTCACCGGCCAGTTGCGGCTGGCGCGCCGCCACGATCTGCCGGTGGTGATCCATGCCCGCCACGCGGTCGATCACGTCATCAAGCTGGTGCGCCGGTTCGCGGGCGTGCGCGGGGTGGCGCACAGCTTTTCCGGCAGCGAGGATCAGGCCCGACGGTTGCTGGATCTGGGGATCCTGCTGAGCTTCGGCGGCCCGCTGACCTACCCAAAGGCGACGCGGCTGCGCGGCCTGATGAAAGTTCTGCCGCTGGACGGGTTTTTGCTGGAAACCGACGCCCCGGATCAGCCCTTGAGCACGCACCCCGGCCAGCGCAACGAACCGGCATTCCTGGCGGAAGTACTGGCCTGCGTGGCGAAACTGCGCGGCGTCGATCCGGCCGAGATTGCCGCCGCCACCACGGACAACGCCCGCCGACTGTTCGATCTGCCCGATGCCGCATCCCCAGGCCCGCACTGAAATTCTGATCGGAGCCAGCGGGCTGGCCCGATTGCGGGCGGCGCACGTCCTGGTCGCCGGGCTGGGCGGGGTGGGTGGCTATGCCGCCGAAGCGCTGGGCCGGGCCGGTATCGGCCGGCTGACCCTGCTGGACCACGACGTCGTGTCGCCCTCCAACCTCAACCGCCAGTTGCTGGCGCTGCATTCCACCATCGGTCAGCCCAAGATCGAATTGATGGCGGCCCGGTTGCGCGATATCGATCCGACCATCGAATTGACCTCGATCGGCGAGTTTCTTCGGCCGGACATGGCCGAGGCGCTGATTGCCGCGCCACCCCTCGCCCCCCACCCCTCTCCCACGCGGGGAGAGGGGAGGCAATCGCCCTACGATTACGTTGCCGACTGCATCGACAGCATCGCCTGCAAGGCGGCGCTGGTGGCGGCCTGTCATCACCACGGAGTACCGGTGATTTCAGCCCTGGGCGCCGGCAACTGCCTGGACGTGAGTCGGGCGCGGGTGGCGCGGCTGGACCAGACCCAAGTCTGTCCGCTGGCCCGGGAGCTGCGCCGGCAGTTGCGGGAATTGGATGCACCGCTCGATTACCCGGTGATTTACAGCGACGAGCCGCGCCGCCCACCTTTACCCCATCAACCGGTCGACAGCGGCGCGCCCGGCCGGCCCCGCGCGGTGAACGGCACGATTTCCTATTTGCCGGCCCTGTTTGGGATGATGCTGGCGGGGTTCATCATTCGCCGGTTGCTGGGCGAAGTGGCGTGATCGAAGCGACAAAATCAAGGCGGTTGACCGATGGAAAATCTTCTCGCCCATCTCTCCGGTATCCGGGACAACCACACGCGCGGCAAGGTCGCCGATTTTCTCAAGGAAAAGATGGTCCCCGACACCGCGCTGTCCATCGTTTCCGCCTATTTCACCGTCCATGCCTACGACGCGCTGCGCGAGGCGCTGGAGAACGCCGGCCACCTCCGTTTCCTGTTCGGCGAACCCCGCTTCGCGCGCAACCTCGACCGCGAGAACAAGCAGTCGCGCCAATACCGACTGACCGAACAGGGCCTGTCCCTCGCCAACCAGCTTGCACAGCGCCGACTGGCCCGGGACTGCGCCGACTGGATTCGCCGCAAGGTCGAAATTCGCTCGGTGACCCGATCCGGGTTTCTCCACGGCAAGCTTTATCACATTCAGGACGGCAACCGCGCTCATGCCCTGGTCGGCAGCTCGAACTTTACGGTTCCCGGTCTCGGCCTGCTCGCCAGCGGTAACAACATCGAACTCAACCTGGTGGTCACCGACGACCGCGACCGCGCCGATCTGCTGGTCTGGTTCGACAGCCTGTGGAACGATGCCAGACTGGTGGAGGATGTCAGGGACATCGTCCTCAAGGAATTGGCCCGGCTCTACGCCAACCAGCCGCCCCAGTTCATCTATTATCTGACGCTGTTCCACCTGTTCCGTGACTTCCTGGACGGCACGCGCGATCTGGATGAGACCCTCCGCCGCGCCGCGCTGCCCGATACCCGGGTCTGGCGGACGCTGTTCTCGTTCCAGCAGGACGGCGCCAAAGCCGCCATCAACAAAATTCTGGCCAACAATGGCTGCGTGCTGGCGGACAGCGTCGGGCTGGGCAAGACCTTCACGGCCCTGGCGGTCATCAAATACTTTGAGTTGCGCAACGAGCGCGTCCTGGTGTTGTGCCCCAAGAAGCTGCGCCGGAACTGGACCGTCTACCGCGCCAACAGCGTGCTCAACCCGTTCCTCGAAGACCGCTTCCGCTACGACGTGCTGTCGCATACCGATCTGTCCCGGGAACGGGGCGATGTGGACGGCATCGATCTGGCCGCGCTGAACTGGGGCAACTACGACCTGGTGGTCATCGACGAGTCGCACAATTTCCGCAACAACGCGCTGGCCCGCCAGCGGCCCGGCGAGCCGCCTCGGTGCAGTCGCTACCAGCGGTTGATGGAAGATATTGTCACAACCGGCGTGCGCACCAAGGTCCTGCTGCTGTCGGCCACCCCGGTCAACAATCAGCTTGCGGATTTGCGCAACCAGCTTTCGTTCATTGCCGGCGGCGATGTCGCTCGCGACGAGCGGGCCGACGGCGTGTTTGAGGAGACGCTGGGCATTGCGTCGGTGCGCGAGACCATCCGAAAGGCGCAAACCCATTTCACCCAGTGGGTGCGGCGCTCCCCCGACCAGCGCAAGACCCGCGAGCTGCTGAACGCGCTGGGCGGCGATTTCTTCAAGCTGCTGGATGGTCTCAGCATCGCCCGCTCGCGGCGACAAATCGCCCGCTACTACGCCGACGAGATGCAGCGGCTGGGCGGTTTTCCCCACCGCCCGCCACCGCGGGCACTGAGTCCGCCCATCGATCTGCTCGGACGCTACCTGTCGTTCGAACTGCTCGACGGGGAGATCAGCAAGCTCAATCTGGCGCTTTACCATCCGACCCACTATCTCCGGGACGATCTGCCGGAACCGGTGCGCACCGCCTATCAGGACAAGATTCTCGGCGGATTTACCCAGGAAGGCCGCGAACGCATTCTCATCACCATGATGAAAGTGAATCTACTCAAGCGGCTGGAAAGCTCGGTCGATTCCTTCCGCCTGACTCTGAAACGCACCATCGACAAGATCGACCGGCTGGAGGCGCGCATTCTGGCGTTCGAACGGCAGGTCGAGGCCAATCCCGAACTGGATTACGACGAGCTGACCCCGGACCAGTTTGAGGACCCCGACTTTGAGAGCGAGGACCTGACCGTCGGCGGCAAGCGCCGCATTCATCTGGGCCATCTCAAACTGCCCGAATGGCTGCGGGCGGTGCGTCAGGATCGCGTCCAGCTCCAGTTCCTGCTGGAAAAGACCGCCGTGGTCACGCCGGAACGTGACGGCAAGCTGGCCGAACTGCGCCAGTTGATCGAACACAAGGTCCGGCAACCAACCCGCGACCTTGATGGCCGTCCCAACCGCAAGTTGCTGGTGTTCACGGCCTTCGCCGACACCGCCCGCTATTTGTACGACCAGATTGCGCCATGGGCCCGCCGGGAATCGAGCATTCATGTCGCACTGATCGTCGGCGATGGCGGCAACCGAACCACGCTGGGCGGCTCCGATTACGACGATATCCTCACCAACTTTTCCCCGCGCGCCAAACGCCGCGCCGAGCAGCCGCGCTTCCCCCAGACCGAGGAGATCGACCTGCTGATCGCCACCGATTGCATTTCCGAAGGTCAGAACCTCCAGGACTGCGACCGGCTGGTCAATTACGACATCCACTGGAACCCGGTTCGCATCATCCAGCGCTTTGGCCGGATCGACCGGATCGGTTCGCGCAACCCGGACGTTTATCTGGTCAACTTCTGGCCAGTGGCCGAACTGGACCGTTACCTGAACGTCAAGCACCGGGTCGAGGCGCGCATGGCGCTGGTGGACCTGGCCGCGACCCAGACCGATAACCTGCTCGATCCGGGCCAGCTTGAGGAACTGATCCGGCAGGACCTGCTGTTTCGCGACCGTCAGCTCAAGCGCCTCAAGGACGAAGTGCTGGATCTGGAAGATCTGGACGACAGCGTTTCACTCACGGATTTCTCGCTGGACGAGTTCCGGCTCGATCTACTCCGGTTTCTCGAATCGCGCCGGGCCGAGCTGGAGGAAGCCGCTTCGGGGCTGTATGCGGTGGTTCCGCCGGCGGCGAATGTGCCGGCCTGCCGTCCCGGCGCCCTGTTCTGCCTGCGCCGGCGACCGGGTAGCGATAGTCCGAACGGCGGTCCCGAAACGTTGACCCAACCACGCCCGGGCGACTCAGCTAAGATCAACCCGCTGGCGCCGTATTATCTGGTCTATGTGCATGACGACGGTACGGTGCGGTTCTCCTTCGCCCAGCCCAAGGAATCCCTGCTGCTGTTGCGCGAACTGGCTGCCGGCGAGGCCAGCGCCCATGAGAAGCTGTGCGATCTATTCGATCATCGCACCAGCGATGGGGCCGACATGCGCCACTACGACGGTCTGATCCGCCAGGCGCTGGCGTCCATCGAACGCACCTTCCAACGCCGCGCGGCGGTGGGCTTGCTGGCCGGGCGGGGCAGTCTGCTGCCAGCGGCGGACGAAGCGCCTACCGCCGATCAGGGCCAGTTCGAACTGGTAACCTGGCTGGTAATCCTTGCGCCTGAATAAGGCTGATCCCCGAACCGATCTTTCCCCAGGCTATTGCGTTGAGCGCATCTCAAATGAGAGATATTATGCAGGGGACAGGAGGGTAAAATCATGGCTCATACCTCAATGCTGCACATTCGCGTCGATCAGGAGGTCAAGGCCCAAGCCAGCGAGGCGCTGGCGGCCATGGGCTTGTCGCTGTCGGATGCAGTACGCATCTTCCTCAAGCGGGTAGTCAACGATCAGGCGTTTCCCCTGGAACTCAAGGTGCCCAACGCCGAGACCCGGGCGGCCATGGAAGAGTCACGCGCGATGATGAAAGCGCAACGCGCCCGCTTTGATTCCGCTCAGGCCCTGTTCGATGACCTCGAAACGGCCGGCCGGCACTAAACGTGCGACACCCCCACGCGCATCGGACTATGCCCGCCGCTTCCTGAAGGATTGGGAACGTCTCTCGCGCTCCGGCCGCTACGATATGGGGCGGCTCAAGGAAGCGATGCTGTTGCTGATTGCCAACGATACGCCGCTGGGTCCCGAATGGCTTGACCACCCGCTGAAAGGCGACTGGGCCGACCACCGGGAATGTCATATCGGCGGTGACTTTTTGTTGATCTACCAGATCGAGGGAAATCGGATCAACTTTGTGCGCGCCGGTTCTCATACCGACCTGTTTGAGGATTAACGGCTTACCCAGGGAGAGTTGCCATGCCCGCCGCCACCGCCGCTGAGAGTAAGGAACGGATTCAATCGGCTCTCGGGGCTTTTGCCAGCCAGCCCTTGCCGGTCGCCGCCCGTGCGCTGTTCGGCGTTCTCGGTTATTTCAGTTCGCGGGATGAACGGGTATTGCCGATCACCAGTCCCGAGGCGTTTCTGAACTGGCTGGAAGCGGGGGGCCGGTTGGCGGCGCTGTCGGCCGGCGAACAGGAGGAGTTCCGCGCGAGCCTGACCCGCCTGCATTTCCTGTTTCAACTCACGGACGCCGAGATGAAGGCGGCCCTGGGTCAGGCGGTGCAAACTCAGCTTTTCGATTCGGGCGTGACGGTCGACGGTTCACGCATGGAAAGCTACCTGGTGTTCGCCGCCGAACTGGCCGCCGGCGTTGCCAGTACCCGCACCGTCCTGGCCCGACTGGTGCGCCTGTTCAACAAGCCGTTGCCGATGCCGGCGCTGGTGCTGTTCCGCCATGGCGATACCCTGACCCTGGGCGTGATCAAGCGGCGCTTGAACCTGCGGGATGCGGCGCGCGATGTGCTGGAGCGGGTGACGCTGATCAAGGATATTCGGTTCGCCAGCCCGCATCGCGCGCATGTCGAAATCCTGTTCGATCTGTCGCTGAGCGCGCTCCACGCCCACTATCAGCCCGCCAGTTTCGTCAAGCTGCACGAAGCCTGGCAGAAGACGCTGGATATTCAGACCCTGAACCGGCGGTTCTTCATCGAAATCCGCAACTGGTTCTATTGGGCGCGGTTGCACGCCCGGTTTCCGGCCGGGGCCGCCAAGGATGAGGGCGGGGATTCCGAATCGCTGATTCGCCTCTTAACCCGGCTGATCTTCTGCTGGTTTCTAACCGAGAAGGGGCTAATTCCCAATCAATTGTTTTCCGAGCGGTTCGTGAGCACTTTGTTATGCGACTGGCCCGCCGCCGCCAAAGGCGATACGGAGGGCCGCTACTACAAGGCCATTCTGCAAAATCTCTTTTTCGCCACCCTCAACACGCCGGTCGCCGAACGCAAGTTCCGCACCGCTCACACGTTCCAGGGCCGAAACCGGCACTACGGCGACCAGCGCTATTTCCGCCATGTCGCTCTGTTCGAGGAAACGGCGCCGGTCGAGGCGCTGTATCGTTCCATTCCGTTTCTCAATGGCGGGTTGTTCGAGATGCTGGACGAGATTCCGGGGCGCGGCGATCCCGGCATCACCCAGGAAAAGCGGGTGGACGGTTTTTCCGACGTCCCTGGCAAACAGCCGCTGGTTCCCGACTTTCTGTTCTTCGGCGAGGAGCGCCCGGTGCCGGAAATCGCGGCGTTGCTGGGCGAGAGCGCCACGCCAAGGGCGCGCGGCCTGTTCCGCATCTTCCACGACTACAAGTTCACCATCGAGGAAAACACCCCGTTGGAGGAGGACATCGCCCTCGACCCGGAATTGCTGGGCCGCGCCTTCGAGAACCTGCTCGCCGCCATCAACCCGGAAACCGGCGCCGTGGCCCGCAAGTCCACCGGTTCCTTCTACACTCCACGCGAGATCGTCAACTACATGGTCGAGGAGGCGCTGGTTCGGCGCCTGTTGGCGGTGCTGGAGGAGCAGGGAAGCTGGCCGGCGGATGTGGAGGAGCGCCTGTGCGAGCTGGTTTCCATAGAACGGGAATCCCATCGGTTCAGCGACGACCAGGCGGCGGGCATCGTTGAAATTCTGGGCCAATTGCGGATTCTGGACCCGGCCTGTGGTTCGGGCGCTTTTCCGATGGGCCTGTTGCAACGTCTGGTTCAGGTGCTGCGCAAACTCGATCCCGGCAACGAACGCTGGAAAGCCGCCAAACTGGCCACGCTGCCCCTGGAGATGCGCGAGAAAGCCGAGCAGGTGTTTCGCGAGGAATCGTTCGATTACACCCGCAAATTGGAACTGATCAAGGATTGCATTCATGGCGTGGACATCCAGCCCGCCGCCATTCAGATCAGCAAGCTGCGGTTCTTTCTGTCGCTGGTCATCGAGCAGAAGAGCCATCACGCCATCCGCCCTTTGCCCAATCTCGAAACCAAGTTTGTGTGCGCCAATGCCTTGCTGGGCTTGCCGCGCCGCGAAAACTGGGCGTCACTGTTTGCGAAGGAAATCGAACCGAAGGAACGCGCGCTGCTGGACGTGCGGGCGCGTTATTTCTTCTGTGTCAGTCAGAAGGAGAAGGAGGCGTGCCGGGCCGAGGATCGCCGGCTCCGGCAGGAGTTGAGCGATTTCATCAAAGCCATCAGCGGCAGCGGGGCGCCTGAATTTGCCTTCGCCGTTGCGGCGTGGGACCCGTACAAGCCGGACCGGGTGGCGGGTTATTTCGATCCCGAAACCATGTTTGGGGTGGTGGACGGCTTCGACATCACCATCGGCAATCCGCCCTATGTGCGTGCCGACGAACAGTCGGAGCGGAACCGCCGCCAGCGGGAGCAGATTCTGGCCAGCGGTGACTACGAGACGCTTTGGGAGAAATGGGACCTGTTCGTGCCGTTCATCGAACGGGCCTACAAACTGCTGAAACCGGGCGGCATCAGCACGCTGATCGTGTCCGACGCTTATTGTCATTCCAAGTACGCGCAAAAGTCGCAGAACTGGTTTCTCAAAAACGCCAGGGTTTCACGTCTGGACTTTTGCAGTAAATTACAAATATTCGAAGCGGCCGTTCACAATCTGATTTGCTTTTTCCAGAAAGCAGATGGCGCGAATAACTGCCCTGAACGCCGTGTCCATGAGACTGTTTTCGGTCAGGTTTCTCTTCTTCCAACCAATGAACAGCCCAAGCTGACTTATAGGGCGTTTTTTCCCGAACATTCACAGCATGTTGATTTTTCTAAACCTATATTACCTATTGGAGATATTTGCTATGTAAGTTTTGGTTGCCGTCCAAATAGTGATGAGAAAATAGCGAAAGGATTATTTGTTGTAGCTGATTTGCTTAGTGATAAGTACGACAATAATCATCCTAAACCCTATATTGAAGCAAAAGATATTAATCGATGGACATACGATCAAACGCGATGGCTTGAATGGGGAACAGAACGTTCACCTCTATTGTTGGCGCGTCCAACTTTTGAAAATCTTTATGAAGTTCAAGAAAAAATTGTTGCAGCAGATGTCTCAGGTGCAGAAAATCGTGCCGCATACGACCCTTGTAAGGTTTATCATAGCCATACTCTAATTTCTTTTGTACCTTGGCATCATCTGCACGGTGTCCAGAACAACTCATTAAAAAAGGCCGCTCGCTATCGTGGTGAAAAACCACGCCCCGATCTGCCTTGCCGCGAGGAATTGGAAGCCACCAGCCGCCGTTTCTCTGTGAAATATCTCCTCGGCGTGATGAACTCCAGCGCCGCCCGCGATTTTCTCCGCGCCCATCGCCGCAGCAATATTCATCTTTATCCCGACGACTGGAAAAAACTCCCCATTCCTGTTGTTTCGCCAGAACAACAAGCTCCGATTGTCGCGCTCGTTGATGAAATCCTGACCTTGCGCCGGGCAAATCCTCAGGCGGACATTGCCGGACTTGAAGCGGAAATTGACCGGAATGTGGCGGGACTTTATGGAATTGTACCGCAATAATCGAGGAGTTATTTCAATGAATATCAAACCCGAACGCAACACTCAAGTTAAAGTCGACGCCGATTTAATTGAACAAGGCTTGCATGTTACCAAGCTCAAAACTCGCCGGGAATTGGTCAACTTCGCGCTACGTGAACTTATCCGAAGAGAAAATCAGAAGAAACTGCTGGAACTCAAAGGTCAAGTGCAATGGGAAGGTGATTTAACGGTAATGCGTGGAGGAGTTACCGATGGTCCTTGTTGACACCAGCGTATGGATTGATTTTTTCCGGGATGACGATTTGCCGCATGTACGGAGATTGGAACTATTGATCGAGAAAGGGGAAAACATCGCACTTTGCGGAGTCATCCTGACCGAGATCCTGCAAGGTATTCGCGACGATCCCGTTTTTCATCGCACCCGGACCTATCTGGGTTTTCTGCAACTTCTGCCGATGACCCAAGATATCTTTATCGAAGCGGCCCAGATTTACCGCACGCTGCGCGCCAAGGGAATCACCGTGCGCAAACCGGTGGATTGCATGATTGCTGCTACCGCTTTGGTGTACCACGTTCAATTGTTGCATAATGACCGCGACTTGACCGCTATTGCCCAGCACTATCCGTTGCAGATACTCGATACGGGGCATTAAGAATAAGGATAATAATGCATTTGCATCGAGTGATTTAACCTAAATCGAATGTGCTGGACGGTAAACCTGAGGGGAACACTTCTACGGCATTCGGGAGGCCAAGCCCGACCCTGATGGGCATCGCGGTCTACGACCGGCTCGACCGGCAACCGCCGGTTGAACCCCAGTTTCGTCAGATCATGTGGCGGCGCCGCGAGCTGGAGAACTACCTTTGCACCCGCGAAACTCTGCTGTCCTTTACCGGGGCCAAGGGCCAGGAACAAGAGGGGGAGATGTTTGGCGGGTCGTGGCGCGCGGTCATGGATGAGACCATTAAGGAAATCGAATCAGCGCTGGCGGCGCTCGGTAAACCATCTCCCTGGGGGCCAGACCTCAAGGCGAGTGATGATTTTCTCGATCCGCTGTTCCGCAAGTTCTACGAAAAGCTCGGCTTGCCCAACCTGATGCGCAAGACCGACTATCACACGTTGGCTCCTTTCGTACCCGCCGCCGCGCTGGACGACGAGATCCGCGAAACGCTGGACCTGATCGCGCAAACGGCGGATCAAGCCAGGCCACGCAGGGATTAATTGCTGCATCAGCCGGTCGGCGGCGACACGTCCGGCCGGCCACGGGCGGTGGTCGCGGTGGCGGTTCCCGCTTCCTGATGCATTTCCGGCGATTCGCTTTCCCGAATCA